>NZ_CP060494.1:2532500-2863331 GCF_014334115.1 Sphingosinithalassobacter sp. CS137 | reverse complement strand
CCGCAGTGGTCACCACGCCATCGATCAACAGCCCGCCGTCGGGCCAACGCCAGGCCAGCGCAGGCGATCCGGTCATCCGCAGCTCGGCTCCGCTCGCCGCGTCGATTGAAAGCGATTCGATGCGGACCGCTCCGCCCTCGGGGCCGCTCGCCACCACGATCTGCGCCTGGCCTTGCGCCGCACGTCCGGCGGCGGCCAGCGCCCGCGCCAGCCGGTCGAGCAGCGGCGCGACCGGCGTTCCGTCTCCGGCGGCTTGCAACTGCGCGATATCCGCGAGGGTGTCGGGCGCCAGCGCGATGCCCTCGGCCGCCACCGCTCCGTCGAATCCGATCGTGTCGCCCAGCGCATAGCGGCCGCGCAGCCGCACCGAAGCGGCCCGCGCCGCCGCGCTGGCCAGCCCGCGCGCCGCCAGATCGACGCTTCCCGCCGTACGCTCCGCATCGCCTGCGAAGCCGATCGTGCCGGAAATCCCGCCGAGCCGGAGCTGCGGCATCTGCGCCGCCGCCAGCGTCAGCCGCGCGTCGCCGCGCCACGCCGAAAGCTGGGCATCGAGCGCCAGCTCCAAATCCGCGCGCAGCGTCTCACCGCGCATGTCGCCGCAGTCGGCAGCGCCGACCCGCAGCGGCCCGTCGAGCGCCGGCGCGCCGTCGCGGATCGCCACCGCTCCGGCGAGCGCCACGTCTCGAACAGTGCAGCCGCCAAGCGCCAGCCTCGGCGCCACTGCGCCGATCCGCCCGCGAAAGCCGTCGTCGAGCCGCCCGCTGCCGGTCAGCTTGAGCCCGACCAGCCCCTGCGGCGTCTCGAGCCGCACCCGCACGTCGCCAAGCTCCGCATGAAGCTCGGGGAAGGCGAAGGGCTTGCCGGAAGGCTCGGGCATCAGCCGGTCGATCTCGCCGAGCGAGACCTGCCCGTCCTCGATCCGCGCGCGGAGCCATGCCGTGCCGACGCGGATGCCGGTCACGCGCGCGCCCGAGAACAGACCCAGCGCAGTATTCACTTCGATCCAGTCGGCGGTCAGATCGGGGTGCGCCGGATCGCCGATCACCACATCCGTAAGCCGCTGCCGGGTGAGGCCGATCTCCTCCACCGTGTAGCGCGCGGCCACGCCCCGCCGGGCAAGCTCCTTCGCGATGAAGTCGTCGGCGATCCGCACTCGGTCGAGCCAGGCGATTCCGATGGCGAGCAGCGCGAACAGCAGAAGCCCCAGCAGCGCGCTCGCGGTCCACCGCCGCTTGCGCCACCCCCGCCGCTTCGTTGCGCCCTCGTCCGTCACTCAGCCACAACTCCACGCACGCCGGAACGTTGCGCCGTCCCAACGAGCTCTATTGCAAGCCCGATTGCGCAGCGCCAGCCGCCGTCTTAGCATCGCCGTCGATGCAAGCCCCTCCGCCCGACAATAGCGGCCACCGCGCGCGCCTGCGCCAGCGGCTGTTCGAAGGTGGGCCCGATGCGCTGCTCGATCACGAGTTGATCGAATATCTGCTCGCGCTGGCGATCCCGCGACGGGACACCAAGCCGCTGGCCAAGGCGCTGCTGCACGAATTCGGAGGAATCGCCGGGCTGCTCACCGCCGATGCCGAGGCGCTGGCGCGCGTGCCGGGAATGGGCGACACCTCGGCCGCCGCGCTGAAGGCCGCGCACGCCGCCGCGCTCCGGCTGCTGCGCGCGCAGGTCGCCGAGCGGCCGGTGCTCGCCAACTGGCAGGCGCTGCTCGATTATCTGCGCGCGGACATGGCGCACCACGCGATCGAGCGCGTGCGGGTGCTTCATCTCAATTCGAAAAACATGCTGATCCGGGACGAGCTGATGAGCGAAGGCTCGGTCGACGAAGCCGCGCTCTACGTCCGCGAAGTCATCCGCCGCGCGATCGATCTCGGCTCGGCCGCGATCATCCTCGTTCACAATCACCCCTCGGGCGATCCCTCGCCCAGCCGCGCCGATATCGAAATCACCCGCAATGTCGCCGAAGCCGGCAAGCGGCTCGGCATCGTGCTCCACGATCACATCATCCTCGGCACGCAAGGCCATGCCAGCCTGCGCGCGATGGGTGTGCTGTAGCCCGCACCGGCGGCGCACATGAAAACGGCCGCCGGACAAAAGCCCGGCGGCCGCCTGTCGTAACCGTTCGCGCTGCTTAGGAAGCGGGCGAGTCGGTGGTTTCCGCGCCCTGCTCGGCCGGCGCCTGCTCGGCGGGCGCGGGCGTGAGCAGCGTGATCATCTCGACCTTGCTGATGCTCTGCGACTCATCCTTGTCGGCGAAGCCGAACGCGCCGTTCAGCCACGCCACCGCTTCTTCGCTGGTGCCGGTGAAGCTCGGGTCCGACGCCTGGCGCAGCTTGATCATCCAGGCTGCGAACTCGCTCTGCTCGAGCGCATTGTTCGCGTTGGTGTCATAAAGCTCCCACTCGCTGTCGACGAGCTGCGCGACCTGCGCCGCGGCGGCGGACTGCTGGCTCTGGGGTTGAGTCGTGGCGGGCGTATCCTGCGCCGGGGACTGCTGCTGCGCCGGGGTCTCCGCCATCGTCGCCTGCTGCTGCGAAGTCGAGTCCTGACCAGCCATGTCCTGCGCAAGAGCAGGACCGGCGATCATCATGGAACCGGCCAAAAGGAACTGCTTCAGCATGTAAATCTATACTCCTATTAATCAACCATTCGACTTGAAAACTACTTGAGACTGCGCTAGGATAATCGGCGCTTCAACATATCGTCCCGTCAGCTTGTTCCATTTTCAACCCGTTGCGGGGGCGATTCGTCCCTGCTAGGGCTCGGCTCATCGCAGTTCGGTTCCCTGGCTGCGACCAGTTGCCCGCACATCCGAAGAGGTTTCGATGGTCCCCCGCTATGCCCGCCCGGCCATGACCGCGCTTTGGGCGCCCGAGGCGAAGTACCGCATCTGGTTCGAGATCGAGGCCCATGCCACCGATGCGCTGGCGGAACTGGGTGTGGTGCCGCGCGATGCCGCCAGGGCGCTGTGGGACTGGTGGGCCACCGATCCGAAGATCGATGTCGAGCGGATCGACGCGATCGAGGCAGTGACCAAACATGACGTCATCGCCTTCCTCACCTGGGTTGCCGAAAACGTCGGCGATCAGGCGCGCTTCATGCATCAGGGAATGACCTCCTCGGACGTTCTCGACACCTGTCTTGCCGTCCAGCTAGCCCGTGCCTCCGACATCCTCCTTGAGGATATCGACAATCTTCTCAGTGCCTTATCGGCGAAAGCACATGAACATAAGCTGACCCCGACGATCGGGCGCAGCCACGGCATCCATGCCGAGCCGGTCACCTTCGGACTCAAGCTCGCCACTTATTATGCCGAGTTCCAGCGCAACCGCGAACGGCTGCTCGCCGCGCGCGCGGACGTCGCCACTTGCGCGATCTCGGGCGCGGTCGGCACCTTCGCCAACATCGATCCGCGCGTGGAGCAGCATGTCGCCGACAAGCTCGGCCTGACGATCGAGCCGGTCTCGACTCAGGTGATCCCGCGCGATCGCCACGCGATGTTCTTTGCGACGCTCGGCGTCATCGCCAGCTCGATCGAGCGGCTCGCGACCGAGGTGCGCCACCTGCAGCGCACCGAAGTGCTCGAGGCCGAGGAATATTTCTCGCCCGGCCAGAAGGGCAGCTCGGCGATGCCGCACAAGCGCAATCCCGTGCTCACCGAAAATCTCACCGGCCTGGCCCGGATGGTACGCAGCGCGGTCACGCCCGCGATGGAGAATGTCGCGCTCTGGCACGAACGCGACATCTCCCACTCGTCGGTCGAGCGGTTCATCGGCCCGGATGCGACGATCACGCTCGATTTCGCGCTCGCTCGGCTCACCGGCGTGGTCGAGAAGCTCGTCGTCTATCCCGAGCGGATGCGGAAGAACCTCGATCGCATGGGCGGGCTCGTCCATTCGCAGCGCGTGCTGCTCGCGCTCACGCAGGCGGGCGTCAGCCGCGAGGATGCCTATCGCCTCGTCCAGCGCAATGCGATGCAGGTGTGGGAAAGCGACGGCGAGAAGTCGCTGCTCGAACTGCTCAAGGCCGATCCCGAAGTGACCGCCGCGCTCACTCCGTCGCAGATCGAGGAACGTTTCGACCTCGATTATCATTTCGAGCATGTGGATACGATCTTCGAGCGCGTCTTCGGCGCATGAACCCCGCCCATAAGGCGCTGCGCGAGCGCACCCGCGGCGCGCACGAGCGTGTCGATGCGGTGTTCGCGGGCTATGACCTGTCCGATCGCGCACACTATGCGGCGATGCTTGCCGCGCATGCCGAGGTCCTGCTTCCGCTCGAAGCGGCGCTGGACCGCGCAGGCGCCGAATCGGTGACGGCCGACTGGCCGGAGCGCAGGCGCGGCGCGGCGTTGCAGGCGGATCTGGCGGAACTCGCCGGTGGACCTGCCGGCGCTCCGCCCGCCCCTGGCGCACCGTTCGGGACCGGCGGCACTCCGCCGCTCGACACCGGCGCAGGCGCAGATCAGGCGACGATCGCCGGCACGCTCTATGTGCTCGAAGGCTCGCGCCTGGGCGGCCGCTTCCTCGCGCGCCAACTCGCCACCGGCTTTCCCCGTCGCTATCTTGATGCGGATCAAGCCCGCGGAAACTGGCCTAAATTGCTTTCCAAGCTCGACGCGGTCCTGTACGAGCCGCATGCCTTGAGTACCGCCGTGGATGCAGCGCTCGACGTGTTCGAAGCGTTCGAAACCGCCGGCCGGAAATGGCTGGCGAAAGTGTAGCGCGTGGCGGACCGGGAAGAAGAAGCGTTTCAGGTTGACCTGACCAACTGCGATCGCGAGCCGATTCACGAGCTCGGGGCGATCCAGCCGTTCGGGTTCCTGATCGCCGTTTCGAGCGACTGGCTCGTCAAGCGCGCCTCGGCGAATGTGGCGGATACGTTCGGCATCCCCGCCGAGGAGATGCTCGGCACCCCGCTCACCGAGCACATGTCGGCCACGGTGGTCCACACGCTGCGCAACCGCCTGACCATGCTGCGCGGCGCCGATGCGGTCGAGCGTGTGTTCGGCCTGGCGCTGTTCGCCGACCAGCCCGATCGCTGCTTCGACTTCGCCGTGCACATGGTCGAAGACACGATCATCATCGAGGGCGAGCCGAGCGACGTCGACGCGCATACCGATCCGGCCAGCGCGATCCGCGGCATGATGGCGCGGCTCGACGATACGCCCGATCTTCCCGCCTATTTCCGGGAGGGCGCGCGCCAGGTGCGTGCGCTCACCGGCTTCGATCGCGTGATGGTCTATCAGTTCGATCGCGACGGATCGGGCATCGTCGTGGCCGAGGCCGCCCGCTCGGGCATCGGCAGCTTTCTCGATCTGCGCTATCCGGCGAGCGACATTCCGGCGCAGGCCCGCAAGCTCTATCTGCGCACGCCGTTCCGCCTCATCGCCGATGTCGAGGCAAAACCGGTGCCGATCGTCCCCGAGCGCGACGAGACCGGCGCGCCGCTCGATCTGTCGCTTTCGGTGCTTCGCTCGGTCTCGCCGATCCATATTGAATATCTGAAGAACATGGGCGTCGGCGCCTCGATGTCGATCTCGATCATCGTCGAGGGCAAGCTCTGGGGCCTGTTCGCGTGCCATCACTACAGCGGATCGCGCTGCCCCGGCTTCGAGCGCCGCTCGATCGCCGAGCTGTTCGGTCAGATGTTCGCGCTCAAGCTCGAGAGCCGCGAGCGCAAGGCGCTGTCGGCCTATGAAACCGCCGCGCGCGGGACCAGCGACCGGCTGCTCGCCGCCGTCGCGGGCGACGCCACGCTGCTCGACAATCCCGAGTGGCTGGGCGGCATCATGCGCGAAGTCGTGCCGTGCGACGGCATCGCGATCTGGATCGACGGCAAGGTGGCGATGAGCGGCGCGACGCCGCCCGCCGATGCCATGCCGGCGATCGTCCGGCGCCTGAACGCCATGGCGGCGGGCCGCGTGTTTGCGACTGATCACCTGGCGGAGATCCTGCCGCAGGCCGCCGAGTACGCCGGCCTCGGCGCCGGCCTACTCGCCATTCCGGTCTCGCGCAGCCCGCGCGACTATGTGCTGCTGTTCCGTCAGGAGCGGGTGCGCAACGTCACCTGGGGCGGCGATCCGCACAAGCCGGCGCAGCTCGGCCCGAACGGCGCCCGGCTCACGCCGCGCAAGAGCTTCGACGCGTGGCGGCAGGAAGTGCGCGGCCGGTCCGAGCCCTTTACCGACCCGCAGCTGCGCGTGGCGGAGATGCTGCGCGCGTCGCTGATCGAAGTCGTGCTGCGGCTGTCGGACGATGCGCAGGAGGAGCGGCGGCGCGCCTCCGAGCGGCAGGAACTGCTGATCGCCGAGCTCAACCACCGCGTCCGCAACATTCTCAGCCTGATCCGCGGCCTCGTCCGCCAGTCGCGCGATCCCGCGGTCGAGGCGGCGAGCTATATGGCATTGCTCGAAGGGCGGATCGAAGCGCTCGCCCGCGCGCACGATCAGATCACTCAGGACAACTGGAGTCCCGCCCCGCTCGCGCGGCTGATCGAGACCGAAGCCGCCGCCTATCTGGGGGGACGCGCGGGCCGCGTCGCGCTCGACGGGCCGATGATCCTGCTGCGTCCGGCCGCCTTTTCCACGCTCGCGCTCGTGTTTCACGAGCTGATGACCAATTCGGCGAAATATGGTGCGCTCGCCGACAGCGGGACCGTCCACGTCACCTGGCAGCTCGACGCCGAGGGCGATTGCATCCTCCAGTGGCGCGAGCGCGGCGGGCCGGCGGTCCAGCCGCCCAGCCGTCAGGGCTTCGGCACGACCATCATCCAGCGCTCGATTCCCTATGATCTGGGTGGCAAGGCGGATGTCCGCTATCCCGTGACCGGCCTCGAGGCCGATTTCTGCATTCCCGCGCGGCAGGTCACGGTCGATGGAACGGTCCCCAAGGCGGGTTCGGATCCCACTGCGCGCGCGTTCGAAACGCCCTCGGTACCCAAGGCGCGCCCGGTGCTTTCCGGCAATGCGCTGCTGGTCGAGGACAGTCTCATCATCGCGATGGACGCCGAGGACATCCTCGTGAATCTCGGCGCAACGCGCGTCGTGACGGCCGCGGGCATCGCGCAGGCGCTGGACGAGCTCGAGCAGGACAGTTTCGAGATCGCCGTCCTCGATTTCAATCTCGGCAGCGAGACCAGCATGCCGATCGCCGATGCGCTGCGCGCCGCCGGCGTGCCCTATGTCTTCGCGACCGGCTATGGCGAGCAGCTCAAGCTGCCTGCCGATCACCAGGACGCGCCGGTGATCCAGAAGCCCTATACCGCCGGCAACATGGCGTGGACGCTGGGGGAAGTGCTCGGGCGCTGATCGCCGCGAGCGAAGCCGTCGCCGCCCGCGCCGGGCCCCGAAGATCCTTCCCCGGAAAGCCCGGCGCGTCCGGCACGTCCGGCTGCCTCAGCGGCAGCGGCGGCCGTCGCGACGATCCTCGTTGCGATCGATCGAATTGCCCAGCACCGCGCCGAGGACGCCGCCGATGATCGCACCGGCCGTGCTGTCGCCGCGACCCGCGACGCCTGCGCCGATCACTGCACCGGCGACGCCGCCGATCACCGTGCCGGTCGTTCCGTCCTCGCGGTGGCAGTAATAGCGGCCGCCGTCGCCGCGCCACACCGGGCCGTTATAATAGCCGCGGTTATCGTAATAGCGGGCGTAGCGGCGATCCTGGCGCCGCTCCGAGCGGCGATAGTCGCGCCGATCGGCACGGCGCGCCTCGCGGCGGTCCCGCCGGGCATCGTAGCGGTCGTAATAGCCGTTGTAGTTATGATCTTCGGCGTAGCGATCCGCGCGGTCGTTGTACCGCTGCGCCGACGCCTCGACGGTCATCGCGGGCACCGCGAGAATCGGGAGAATGAAACCAAGAGCGAGCTTGCGCATGACGAGCCTCCTGTCTTGCCGCGGTCGCAAGGTGCGCCGCGATGAAGGCCATAAGACCCGAGTCGCGCTGAGCCTTGTCTGAATTCGCCCGACAGCCGCCGTTCAGCAAGTTTCGGCCGGGTAACGAACCGTCGCTACTCCGCCGCGCCCGCCTCCTCGTTGGCGACGAAGCCGAAGAAAATGCCCTGCTCCCACAGGTTCGATCCCGCTGCCGCCGCGCTCAGGCACTCGAACTCCTCGGGCGCGGGCGGGTCGGCCAGCGCCGCGGCGCTCAGCGTCAGATAGCGGCCGTCGGACGACGCGATCAGCGTCCCGGGCTGGGCGGCGCCGCAATGCGTCTCCAGCCGCGCGGCGAACGCCGCCAGCGGCTCGCTGGCGGGATCCTGGAGCGGCAGACCCTCGCGCAGGCCCAGCCTGTCGAGCTGCCGCAGTCCTTCATGGTGGACGCGCAACGGCTCCAGTTCTTCGCCCAGCTCGACCGAGCGGCCGGCCATGTCCACGCTGTCGAACCGCAGATGGGTGCCATAGCCGCCCTCCGCCTCGACCCGTACGGCGCAAGCCAGCACTTCCTCAGGAAGCGGTTCCTCGCCGGTGATCGTCGCCTCGACGATTCCCACTGCCGCGTCGGTGAGGCTCGTAACCCGCTCGGCGGGGATTCCGCAGGCGATCAGCGCCGCTTCGGTCGGCGCCTCCTGCCCGGCGTGCGCGGCGCCAGGCATCGCCAGCAGTGCAGCGCCGCTCACGGCGGCAAGAACCGGGAAGCGCGTCATCGGGCGCCCGCCTGCCGCGCGGTCAGTGCGCGCAACCGCTCGATCTGGGCCGGCACGTCTCCGCCGGCTTGGCCGATCGCCCGGTCGATCGAGTCGCAGGGCTCGATGTCGAGCACGCCCGCGGTGCAGGTGACGACATAGAAGAGCTCAAAGCCCGGCCGCGGGCATGCGGCACCGTTCGCCCTGGCTCCGTTGACCCAGCCGAACCGCGACATGCACCCGGTCCCGTTCTCCCAGGCGAAGCGACTGCCCGGCCCGGTGCCATATTCCCAGTAATAGCGGCTCCATGGCCCGGTGCCGTTCTCCCAGAAATAGCGGGTCGCCGGGCCGGTCCCGTTCAGCCAGGCGTACAGCGATCCCGGCGCCGTCCCGTTCAGCCAGAAATAGCCGGAGCCGTCATCCACCCCGTTAAGGATATAGTGGAGCGACCCGGCACCGGTGCCGTAGACGAAATGCTCGAGAGTGACCCGCGCCGCCTGCCCCGCCTGCGCATCGACGCGTCGGATCTGCGCAACGTCGGGGCGGAAAGGCGGAGGTGGCGCGGATTCGGCCTGCACCGGCAGGACAGCTCCGATCCACGCCGCCACCCCGGCGATTGCCCAACCACCAGTCCCCATGCCGCTTCTCCCTCGGGCGCGAGGGTGTCGCGCGCGTGGGGAACGGTCAAGCGTTCAGCCGCCGACCGCCTTGCGCACCTTGGCGAAGAATCCCTGGCTCGCCGGGCATTCGTCGCCGGTCTCGATCGCGCGAAACTCCTCGAGCAGCTCGCGTTGCCGCGCCGACAGGCGAGTCGGCGTCTCGACTTCGATCGTCACCACCAGGTCGCCGCGTCCACGCCCCTGCAGCACCGGCATGCCGGCGCCGCGCTGGCGCTGCTCGCGCCCGGATTGGGTGCCCGGCGCCACCTTGATCGTGTGGACCTCGCCGTCCAGCCCCGGAATCTCGATCTCGCCGCCCAGCGCCGCCGTGGTGAAGCTCACCGGCGCGCGCGCGAACAAGGTCGTGCCCTCGCGCTGATAGATCGGGTGCTTGGCGACGTGGAGAAAGATGTAGAGATCGCCCGCCGGGGCGCCGCGCGCGCCGGCCTCGCCTTCGCCGGTCAGGCGGATGCGCGTGCCGTCGTCCACGCCCGGCGGTACGTTTATCGACAGCGTCTTGGTCTTGTCGACTCGGCCCTCGCCGCGGCAACGGCCGCAGGGTTCCTGGATCAGTTCGCCCGCGCCATGACAGGTCGGGCACGTCCGCTCGACCACGAAGAAGCCCTGGCTCGCGCGGACCTTGCCCATGCCCTTGCACATGCCGCAGGTCTGGGCGCTGGTGCCCGGCGCCGCGCCCGAACCCGAGCAACTGTCGCACGCGCTGGAGACATCGACCGTGATCTCGGCCGCCTTGCCGTGGAACGCGTCGTCGAGCGTGATTTCCATGTCGTAGCGCAGATCGGCGCCGCGCCGCGTCTGCCGCCCGCCGGGCCGGCCGCCGCCCATGAACTCGCCGAACACGCTTTCGAAGATGTCGCTGAACGCGCCGAAGTCCTGGGCGCCGCCGCCGCCGTTCTGGAAGGCGGCATGGCCGAATCGGTCATATGCGGCGCGTTTCTGCGGATCGCGCAGCACGTCATAGGCTTCGCTTACCGCCTTGAACTTGGCCTCGGAGTCGCGGCATCCGCCGTTGCGGTCCGGATGATACTGCATCGCGAGCTTGCGATAGGCGGACTTCAGCGTTGCATTGTCCGCCGTCCGCTCGCAGCCGAGCAGTTCATAATAGTCGACTTGAGTGGTCATACGTGCCCCGCCCGCAAACGCCCCTCGACTTCGCTCGGGAGGAACGGAAGGGTGAGGCCCCTATTCCCGTTCGGTTCGAGCGAAGTCGAGAACCGTTGCATGCGCCCTTACGCCTTGTTGTCGTCCACTTCCGAAAACTCGGCGTCGACCACTTCCTCTTCCGAGCCGGCTTCGCCGCCCGCGGCCGCGCCGGCCTGCGAAGGCTGCGCCTCGCCGGCCTGCTGCTGCTCGTAGATCGCCTGGCCGAGCTTCATCGCAACCTGCGCCAGGTTCTGCGACTTGCTCTGCATCGCCTCGGCGTCGCCGCTCTCGACGGCGCTCTTGGTCTCGGCGATCGCCGCTTCGATCTCGGACTTCAGCCCGGCATCGACCTTGTCGCCGTTCTCGGCGAGCTGGCGCTCGGTGGTGTGGATCAGGCTCTCGGCGTTGTTCTTCGCCTCGGCATCCGCACGGCGCTTCTTGTCTTCCTCGGCGAACTTCTCCGCGTCGCGCACCATCTGCTCGATGTCGGCTTCGTTGAGGCCGCCCGAAGCCTGGATGCGGATCTGCTGTTCCTTGCCGGTGCCCTTGTCCTTGGCGCTGACGTTGACGATGCCGTTGGCGTCGATGTCGAAGGTCACTTCGATCTGCGGCACGCCGCGCGGTGCCGGCGGAATGCCGACGAGGTCGAACTGGCCGAGCAGCTTGTTGTCCGCCGCCATCTCGCGCTCGCCCTGGAAGACGCGGATCGTCACCGCCTGCTGATTGTCGTCGGCAGTCGAATAGACCTGGCTCTTCTTGGTGGGGATCGTCGTGTTGCGGTCGATCATGCGGGTGAACACGCCGCCCAGCGTCTCGATGCCCAGCGACAGCGGCGTCACGTCGAGCAGCAGCACGTCCTTGACGTCGCCCTGGAGCACGCCCGCCTGGATCGCCGCGCCGATCGCCACCACCTCGTCGGGGTTGACCCCGGTGTGCGGCTCCTTGCCGAAGAATTCCTTCACCACCTGGCGCACCTTGGGCATGCGCGTCATGCCGCCCACGAGCACCACTTCGTCGATCGCGCTCGCCTTGACCCCGGCGTCGGCCAGCGCCTTGCGGCACGGCTCGAGCGTGCGCTGGATGAGGTCGTCCACCAGCCGTTCCAGCTCGGCGCGGTTGATCTGCTTGACGAGGTGCTTCGGGCCGTTCTGGTCGGCGGTGATGAACGGCAGGTTGACTTCGGTGGTCTGCGCGCTCGACAGCTCGATCTTGGCCTTTTCGGCGGCTTCCTTCAGCCGCTGCAGCGCCAGCTTGTCCTTGGTGAGGTCGATCCCCTCCGCCTTCTTGAAGTCGTCGGCGAGATACTGGACGAGCTTCGAATCGAAGTCCTCGCCGCCCAGGAAGGTGTCGCCGTTGGTCGCCTTCACTTCGAACACGCCGTCGCCGATCTCGAGGATCGAGATGTCGAAGGTGCCGCCGCCGAGGTCATAGACCGCGATCGTCTTGTTGTTGTCCTTGTCGAGCCCGTACGCCAGCGCCGCCGCGGTCGGCTCGTTGATGATGCGCAGCACCTCGAGGCCCGCGATCTTGCCGGCGTCCTTGGTCGCCTGGCGCTGGGCGTCGTTGAAATATGCCGGAACCGTGATGACGGCCTGGCTGACGGTCTCGCCGAGGTAGCTCTCGGCGGTTTCCTTCATCTTCTGCAGGATGAACGCCGAGATCTGCGACGGCGAATAATCCTCGCCGCCCGCCTGCACCCAGGCGTCGCCGTTCGATCCCTTGACGATGTCATAGGGCACCAGCTCGGTGTCCTTCTTCGTCACCGGATCATCGAAGCGGCGGCCGATCAGGCGCTTCACCGCAAAGACGGTGTTGTCCGGATTGGTGACGGCCTGGCGCTTGGCCGGCTGGCCGATCAGCCGCTCGCCATCCTTGGCGAAGGCGACGATCGACGGCGTGGTGCGCGCGCCTTCCGCATTTTCGATAACCTTGGGCTTGCCGCCTTCCATTACGGCAACGCAGCTGTTGGTCGTGCCCAGATCGATACCGATAACTTTAGCCATGGTCCCTCGTTGGCCCCCGTATTGAAATTCATGCGGCCCGCGCCCCGAAAATGGCGGCACGTGCCGGTCTGATCCGCGATATAGGTGCGGTTCGGCTTGCCGCAAGATCGCGTCGCTTCTACGAAAATGTCCCGATTTCCCGTTTTGAGAAGGAGCCGCCGCCGCCATGTTCAGGATTGCAGCACCTGCGGTCGCCCTCGCCCTGCTCGCCGGTTGCCAGCAGCCGGCCGAGGAAGTTGCCGTCACCGATGCCTGGGTGCGCCTGCCCGCGGTCGCGGCCAATCCGGGCGCGGCCTATTTCACGATCGAGGGCGGCGCCGATCCCGCCACGCTCGTCGCAGTGCGTGCGCCCTTCGCGCTGCGGACCGAGATGCACGAAAGCATGCATCACGACGGCCGCATGACGATGGAGCCGATCGGCGACGTTCCGATTCCCGCGCGCGGCACGCTCGCTTTCGAACCCGGCGGCAAGCACGTCATGGTCTATGACATCAGCCCTAATGTGCGAGCCGGCACGCCGGTGCCGCTGCGCTTCGAATTCGCCGAGGGCCGCGAGATCGAAGTCGAGGCGCAGGTGGTCGGGCCCGCCGATCCCGCGCCCGAGGATTGATGCTCCGCACCGCACCGGCGAGCGACGGCGAAGTCGCCGGGCGGCCGCTCACGCCCGGCGAGATCAGGCTCGCGCGTTCGGTGTTCGACGGCGCGATCGACTACGCGCGGGTCCGGGTCCACAACCGCAAGTGGATCTTCTTCCAGCCGAGGAGCACCACCATGGCGCCGCTCGGCTCGATTCACTTCAATCCCGCCGGCGGCCTCTACCGCCCCGACTTCGCCGATGCGCCGCTCACCCTCCAGGGGCTGTTCATTCACGAAATGGTGCACGTCTGGCAGCATCAGCGCGGCATCTTCCTGCCACTCGTGCGCCACCCCTTCTGCCGGTACGGCTACAGCTTCAGGCCCGGCCGCCCGCTCCACCGCTACGGCATCGAGCAGCAGGCCGAAATCGTCCGCCACGCCTTCCTGCTCCGCCGCGGCTGCGCCGTCGCCGGCGCGCCGGGGCTGAGCAGCTACGAAAGCCTGCTGCCCTTCTGAGTGCTGCGCCGCACGATTGACTTGCCCGCGAACGCCGCGACACTCGATGCGATGTCCTCCGCAGACTCCCGGCCGATCAAGATCGAAACCCGCGACGCGATCACCATCGTGACCCTCGATCGGCCGCACCGCCGCAATGCCGTCGATCCCGCCACTGCGGTCGCGCTGCGCGATGCCTTCGCCGCCTTCGACGCCGACGCCGAGGCGAAGGTCGCCGTCCTCACCGGCGCGGGCGGCAGCTTCTGCTCCGGCTATGATCTCCACGCCGTCGCCAGCGATCCGCCGCCCTATGACGCCGCCGGTCCCGGCCCGATGGGCCCCACCCGCGCGACGCTTTCGAAGCCGGTGATCGCCGCGGTCGAGGGGCATGCCGTTGCCGGCGGGCTCGAACTCGCGCTCTGGTGCGACTTGCGCGTCGCGTCGGAGGCAGCCGTGTTCGGCGTGTTCTGCCGCCGCTGGGGCGTGCCGCTGATCGACGGCGGCACGATCCGGCTACCGCGCCTGGTCGGCCAGGGCCGGGCGATGGACATGATCCTCACCGGCCGCCCGGTCGACGCGCGCGAGGCGCATGCGATCGGCCTCGCCGACCGGCTGGCGCCCGAGGGGCAGGCACGCGCCGCCGCGGTTGCGCTGGCCCAGGAAATCGCCGCCTTCCCCCCGCGCTGCATGCGCGCCGACCGCGCCTCGGCGCTCGCTCAATGGAACCTGCCGCTCGAAGACGCGCTGCGCGCCGAAGCCGAGGGCGGCGAACGCCCGCTGCGCGAGGAAGGCCATGCCGGCGCCGGCCGCTTCTCGGGCGGCGCCGGCCGCGGCGGCAGCTTCGGCGCATAAACTCGGCGCATAAAGAAGCCCTCCCCATCGCCGATGGGAAGGGCAGTTGGTCGAATGGTGGGGAGGAGCCGGCGGCGCCGGCTCCCGCATTCAGCGCCGCCGGCCGAACGTCGCGATCTGTGCGCGGCCGCCGGGGCCCGCCGGCGTCACCAGCACGGGCACGCCGTCGCGAATGTCGATATTGTCGACGTTGACGATCTTGCCGTCCTCCATCCGCAGCGCGATCACTTCCTCGCGATTGAGATCGGCCAGCATGTCATCGATCCGGCCCATCTGCTGGCCTTCGGGCGACATCAGCTGCTTGCCGCGAAGGTCCTGCTCGGGATGCTTCAGCTCCCATTTGTCGAGTCCGTCCAGTTCGCGGACGTCATGTTCCTTGGTCATGTTTCTCTCCATGAATTCTGTCGGGGGGCGATGCGGCGCTTACTTCGTCACCGCCTGTGCGTAGATGTACCGCTCGACGCCATCGGGCAGCGGACGCGCGCGATCGTTATAGATCACCGTATCCTCCGGGATGCCGCCGGCTGCATCACGGATCGCACCGCGGATCGCCACGGTATCGCCGGCATCGACGTTGACTCGGCCCTCGACGTTGTTGCTGCGGTCGATTTGCTCGTCGAGCACGACATAGACTCGCTCGCCGCTCGCATCGGCGATCCAGAAGCCGGCATCGCTGCGCATTTCGACGACGTTGATGCCTGTCAGATCGACTTCGCGGCCGACGATCGAATTGTCGGTCGCGCCGGTGATAGTCGTCAGGTCGGTGATCGGCGCGTCGGACTCGGTCGTCTCCATCGCCATATTGTCGGTCATCGGCGTGGTTTCGGCGGGGGCGGTCACCGGCACCGGCTCGGTCACAAGCACATCGTCGTCGTCGTCGCCGAGGAAGGCCCAGAGCAGCAGCGCAAGGATGATCAGCGCCAATACGGCCCAGATCCATCCGGGTACGCCCTTTTTCTTCTCGATCGGAATTTCTGCCATGCGGTATCACTCCTGTTCGATTGAGAACCGGGGCGCACGCGTCGCCGCTGCGCGTCCCTTGCTCTCCGATGAACGGAGCGGGCGCGGCAAATATCCGCGATCCTGTGCTTTTTTTGAGCCGAACCGCTCCTCGACGGCGATAATCGGCCGATTCTAGAGCCGTGCGAACAGCGCGCTCATTGCCGCCCATGCCCGCTCGGCCGCCGCCGAATCATAGGCGGGGCTGTCGATCACCGTCCAACCATGGTCGGCGGGATAGACTTCCACCTGCGCCGGCACGCCCGCCGCCTGCGCCGCCGCGCGCAGCACCGTCTTTGCTTCGGGCTCCTGCGCATCGTCGTTCTGCGCGATCGCGAACAGATAGGCCGCGCGAGTCGCGTCCAGCAGCCGGTGCGGCGATTGGGGATCGTCCTCGCGCACCAGCCCGCCGCCGTGCAGCGACGCCGCCGCACGCACCCGCCCGGGCACCGCCGCCGCGCTGTACACAGTGAACGGCCCGCCCATGCAATAGCCGTTGGTGCCCACGCCGCGCCCGCTGTCCACCTCGTCGCGCGCGTCGAGCCACGCCACTGCTGCGGTTGCGTCGCGCATCACCGCGTCGGGCGTCAGCGCCGCGCGCCACGGCCCCACTTTCTCGAACCCGCCCTGCGCGCGAAACGCGGCGAAGTCGGCGAACTGCGGCGCAGCCATCGCACGATAATAGGGGTTCACCACCAGCACGGCATGGCCCTGCGCCGCCAGCCGCCGCGCCATCACCTTGAACGCCTCGCGCAACCCCGCGATGTCGGGCCAGGTGAGCACCGCCGGATGCTGACCCCTCGCCGGCGCCACGAAAAAGGCGTCGATCGTCCCGTCGGGCGAGGGCACGGAAACCCTCTCCTCGATCAGCCCGCCCGCATCCTCCTCTGCACGCGGCGCGCAGGCGGCAAGCGCTCCCAGCGCACCCGCCGCGACGAATCGCCGCCGGTTCATCGCCCAGTCGAACCCGCCCTGCCGGCTCCATGCTTCCAGATTGTCGCGCTCGCACATGGTCGCTTCCCTTCGCAGCCGATCGGCCGAACCCGACGAATAGCGCAGTTTTCGCGGCGACAGAAGTACTGCGCCGCGCCCGCCGCGCCTCGTTCGCGCGACGATGCAACTTTGTTACGCGAGGCTTGCGGTCCCGCCCGTGCGCGCCTAAGCGCTAATGCGAAGCGTTCTTGATAAGGGGTCGTCGTGGGACGGGCATCGATACGTGCATGGTTCCTCGTCCATAAGTGGACGAGCCTTGCCTGCACGCTTTTCCTGCTGATGCTCTGCGTCACCGGGCTGCCGCTCATTTTCCACGACGAGATCGATCGGCTCACCGAAGCCACGCCCGAATATGGCATGCCTGGCGTCGGCTCCTCCAGCGACGCGCCGGGGCTGCTGCCGCTCGACGCGATGCTTGCGCGCGCGCTCGCCGCGCGGCCGGGCGAAGTGCCCGTCTATATGGCGTTCGACAATGATCAGCCCGCGATCACCGTCACCACCGCGCCGCGCCCCGATTCCCCCGCGCACGACATGACGCTCCTGTTCTTCGATCGCTCGACGGGCGCGCGCACCGGGCAGGCGGACGAAAGCGGCGTTATGCACTTCCTGCTCCAGCTCCACACCGACATGTTCCTCGGGCTGCCGGGCATGTTGTTCCTCGGCGCGATGGGGCTGCTCTTCGTGATCGCGATCGTTTCGGGCGTCGTGCTCTACGCGCCCTTCATGCGAAAGCTCGATTTCGGCACGCTGCGCGTTTCGCGCAGCCGGCGCCTCAAGTGGCTCGACTATCACAATCTGCTCGGCATCGTCGGCGTCGCGTGGATGGCGGCGGTGGGCGTCACCGGCATCATCAACGCGCTCGCCACGCCGATCAACCAGGCGTGGCAGGCGAACGAGCTTGCCGCGATGACGCGCGAATATGCCGGGCAGGATCCGCTACCGCCCTCGCGCTACGGCTCGCTTGACGCCGCGATGGCGCAGGCGCGCAAGGCGCTGCCCGGAAACAATCCCCAGTTCATCGCCTTTCCGGGCGGCAGCTTCAGCTCGAAGCATCATTATGCGGTGTTCTTCCAGGGCGATACGCCGCTGACGCAGCAACTGCTCACGCCCGCGCTGATCGACGCGGAAACCGGCGTCTTCACCGATGCGCGGCCCATGCCCTGGTATTATCAGGCGCTCTCGCTCTCGCGCCCGCTGCATTTCGGCGACTATGGCGGGCTGCCGCTCAAGCTGCTCTGGGCCGCGCTCGATCTGTTCACGATCGTCGTGCTGGCGAGCGGCGTCTATCTCTGGCTCGGCAAGCGCCGCGCCTCTCCCGACGCGCATGTCCGCGAAGTGGCGAGCGGCGGCGAAGCGATCGCCGCGGCATGAGTCGCGCGCGTTCGGCCGGAGCGGTGTTCGCGCTGCCGCTTCTCATCGCGCTTGCCGGATTCGTCGGGCTCGTCGCGGCGCTCACCGGCGATGGCTGGCGCGATGGGATCGCCTGGGTGGGACTCGGCATTCCGGTCGCGGCAGTGGCCTGGGCGATGCGCGTCCGCAAATTCTGAAACGGCGCGACGCTGTCGCGCTCACATGGGGAAATGAGAGACTATGGTGACTTCTCGTATCGCGATCCGGCTGTTGCTCGGCGCTTCGGCGGCCGCGCTCGCGCTGCCCGCCGCAGCGCAGGAAAGCCGCACCGCCGAGGAAATCATCGTCACCGCACAGCGCGAGAACGCCACCGGGGTGGAACGCGGCGGCAGCGCGGGCGTGCTCGGCGACAAGCCCGCCGAAGACATCCCGTTCAGCATCCGCAGCTATGACGAGACGCTGATCCGCAACCAGCAACCCTATACGCTGGGGCAGGTGCTCGAGAACGACCCCACCGTCCGCACCAGCTACGGTTTCGCCAACGCCGCCGAACAGTTCGTCATCCGCGGCTTCGCGCTGGCGGGCGACGATGTCGGCTTCGACGGGCTCTACGGCATCACCCCGCGTCAGCTGATCGCGCCCGAGCTCTACCAGTCGGTGCAGGTGCTGAACGGCGCGAGCGCCTTCCTCAACGGCGCGGCTCCGGGCGGATCGGGCATCGGCGGCAGCGTCAACCTGATCCCCAAGCGCGCCACCGACGATCCGCTCGCGCGCGTCTCCGCGATCTACAATTCCGACGAGCATTTCGGCGGCAGTTTCGACATTGGCCGCCGCTTCGGCGCGGGCGGCGCATGGGGCGTGCGGCTCAACGGCGCGTTCCGTAGCGGCGATGTCTCGATCACCGACGAGTTCCGCGAAACCGCGGTGCTGGGCGGCGCGATCGACTATGCCGCCGGCCCGCTCCGCCTCTCGCTCGATCTCGCCTATCAGCGCGTCGAAGTGCGCCGCCTGCGCCCCAAGCTCACCGTCAACGGAGTCGTTCCGCGTGTTCCCGACGCGGATGTCAACTATGGCCAGCCGTGGCAGGAAACCACGCTGCGCGACATTTTCGGCCAGTTCCGCGCCGAATATGATCTCGGCGAAAACGCGATGCTCTACGCCGCGTTCGGCGCGCGCGACGGCTCGGAATCGGGCGTCTACAGCAGCCTTACGCTGCTCGACGCGGACACCGGCGCGGCCAGCGTCTCGAGCTCGTTCATTCCGCGCACCGACAACAACGAAGCCGCCACCGCGGGGCTTCGCGCGAAGCTGGCGCACGGCGGGATCAGCCATGAAGTCAATTTCGGCGGGTCGATGAACTGGCTGGTCAACCGCAACGCCTATGAATTCTACGCAGTCTCGCCGGTCCTCAACAACATCTACGATCCAATCGTCGTCCCGCGCTCCACCACCGTCACCTTCGCCGGCGGCGACCTCGACGATCCCTTCCCCATTTCGCGCACCCGCCTCGGCAGCGCCTTCGCGTCGGACACGATCGGCCTCTGGAACGATCGCATCCTCGCCACCGCCGGGCTGCGGCTCCAGACGATCACCGCCACTTCCTATTCCGCCTTCACGGAAGAGGAGACGGGCGAATACAGCGAGAGCGCCGTCACCCCCGTCTTCGGCCTCGTCGTGAAGCCCACCAACCGCATCTCGCTCTACGGCAATTATATCGAGGCGCTGGTACAGGGCGCGACCGCCCCGGCGAGCGGCGCGAACCCGGACGGCGGCGGCACGCTGCCCGTGCGCAACGCGGGCGAGGTGCTCTCCCCCACGCGCTCCGAACAGATCGAAGTAGGCGCGAAATACATCGCCCCACGCTTCAGCGCCGGCATCGCGCTGTTCCGCACCGATCGCGCGATCGCGATCCTTACCCCCGATCCCGACTCCACCGACATGCTCGTCTTCGGGCCATTCGGCATCCAGCGCCACCGCGGCATCGAGGTGAGCTTCGAGGCCGAGCCGCTCGACGGGCTGCGCCTCATCGCGGGCGGATCGGTGATCGACGCGAAGCTGCGGCGCACGCAGGGCGGAGTCAACGAAGGCAATCAGGCGGTCGGCGTGCCGGAATATCTGGTCAACGCCAACGCCGAATGGGATCTCCCCTTCGCGCGCGGGCTGACGCTCACCGGCCGCGTTGTCCACACCGGCGAACAGCCCGCTAATATCGCCAACACGCTGTTCCTCGAAGACTGGACGCGCTTCGATCTCGGCGCGCGCTACGTCGCGGTGGCGGGCAACATGCCGCTCACGCTGCGCTTCAGCGTCGATAACGTAGCGAACGCACGCTACTGGGCCTCCGCCTTCGACAGCTTCCGTCCCGACCTGCTGCAAGGCGCCCCGCGCACCTTCAAGCTGTCCGCCTCGCTCGAACTGTAAGCCACGCCGGCGGGGGCAGCGCGCCCCCGCCGGACGCCGCGGCTCAGATTTGGGCGAAGAAGTCGGGCAGCACGTTCGCTTCCTCGCGCACCACCTGCCGCACGCGAACGCCAAGCGGCGACCTATAGACTACCCCTGCCGAGGCGATACCACGGCACCCCCAATGCGCTCCCCGCGTTACCCCCGCCATGACCGACACGATCGAAACGCTCCGCGCCCGGATGGAGGCCGCTGCCGAGGCGATGGAGTTCGAGGAGGCGCGGCGGCTGCGCGATCGGATCAACCTGCTGCGCGGCGGCGCCGATGGCGCTGCCGCCGCGGGCGCCGACACCAGCGGGCTCACCCGCCAACAGCCCGGCGCGATGGGGCTCGGAACCTCACGCGGCCGCCCCAGCCGCCCCGAAGGCTGGACCCCGCCGAAGAAGCCCGATCCGCTGACGCGCGGCCGCAACCGGCGCGACGGCGCGCGCGACTGACGCCGCGCCGACCCCGCGCGTGCCGCCCCGCCGCGCCGCGCCCCTCGCACTCGCAGCACCGCGCCCCTATCTCCCCTCTGTACCCGCCTTCAGAACAGAAGTAGAACTTCCCGAATGAGCCTAAGCCATATAAGCGTCCGCGGCGCGCGCGAGCATAATCTCAAGGACGTGTCGGTCGATATCCCGCGCGATACGCTGACGGTGATCACCGGCCTGTCGGGCAGCGGCAAGTCGTCCCTCGCGTTCGACACCATCTATGCCGAGGGCCAGCGCCGCTATGTCGAGAGCTTGAGCGCCTATGCGCGCCAGTTCCTCGAGATGATGCAGAAGCCCGACGTCGATCATATCGAGGGCCTCTCCCCCGCCATTTCGATCGAGCAGAAGACGACGAGCCGCAACCCGCGCTCCACCGTCGCGACGGTCACCGAGATCTACGATTACATGCGCCTGCTCTGGGCACGCGTCGGCGTGCCCTATTCGCCCGCCACCGGCCTGCCGATCGCGGCGCAGACGGTCAGCCAGATGGTCGATCGCGTGCTGGCATTGCCCGAGGGCACCCGCCTGCTGCTCCTCGCGCCCGTCGTGCGCGGCCGCAAGGGCGAGTATCGCAAGGAGCTCGCCGAGTGGCAGAAGGCCGGCTTCCAGCGCGTCCGCATCGACGGCGAGACCCATCTGATCGAAGAGGCCCCCGCGCTCGACAAGAAGTACAAGCACGACATCGAAGTCGTCGTCGATCGCCTGGTGGTGCGCGAGGATATCGCGACGCGGCTGGCCGACAGCTTCGAAACGGCGCTCAAGCTGGCCGACGGGCTGGCGTACGTCGATCTGGTAGATGCGAGGGTGGCGGACCTCGCCTCCCCCCTCCCGCCTGCGGGAGGGGCCGGGGGTGGGCTCCCGGCCAGCGTCAACGAAGCGCCGCAAGCGTTTCGCGCTGATACGACGGACCTCCTCGATGGCGAGCGCGAGCCCACCCCTAACCCCTCCCGCATGCGGGAGGGGAACGCGGTTGGCGGCGCGATGAAAGGCGCCGGCATCCCCGAAAACCGCATCGTCTTCTCCGAACGCTTCGCCTGCCCCGTCTCGGGCTTCACCATCCCCGAGATCGAACCCCGCCTGTTCAGCTTCAACGCGCCGCAGGGCGCCTGCCCCGCGTGCGACGGCCTCGGCGAGCGGCTCGAATTCGACGAGGGCCTCGTCGTCCCCAACGAGGACCTCAGCCTCAAAAAGGGCGCGATCGTCCCCTGGGCGAAATCCAATCCGCCCAGCCCCTATTACATGCAGGTGCTCGGCAGCCTCGCGCGCGAATTCGGCTTCAGCCTCGAAACCCCCTGGGCCGAGCTCCCGCCCGAAATCCGCGACACCATCCTCCACGGCACCAGGGGCAAGCCCGTCACGCTCACCTTCGTCGACGGCCGCAAGAGCTATGACGTGAAGAAGCCGTTCGAGGGCGTGATCGGCAACCTCAACCGCCGCATGCTCCAGACCGAAAGCGCCTGGATGCGCGAGGAGCTCTCCAAATATCAGGCGAGCCACCCCTGCGAGACCTGCGGCGGCGCGCGCCTCAAGCCCGAGGCGCTGGCGGTCAAGGTCGCCGGCGAGCACATCAGCCACGCCACGCGCCTCAGCGTGGTCGACGCGCTGCAATGGTTCGCCGACCTGCCCAACCACCTCACCGACCAGCAGCGTGAGATCGCCCGCGCCATCCTCAAGGAAATCGACGAGCGGCTCGGCTTCCTCAACAACGTCGGCCTCGATTACCTCAACCTCGATCGCACCAGCGGCACGCTCTCGGGCGGCGAGAGCCAGCGCATCCGCCTCGCCAGCCAGATCGGCAGCGGCCTCTCGGGCGTGCTCTACGTGCTCGACGAGCCCTCGATCGGCCTCCACCAGCGCGACAACGACATGCTGCTCGCCACGCTGCGCCGCCTGCGCGATCTCGGCAACACCGTGCTGGTGGTCGAGCATGACGAGGATGCGATCCGCAGCGCCGACTATATCCTCGACATGGGCCCCGGCGCGGGCGTCCACGGCGGCGCGGTCGTCGCGCGCGGCACGCTCCCCGAAATCCTCGCGACGCAAGGCTCGGTCACAGCCGATTATCTCAACGGCACCCGCGAAGTCCCCGTGCCGCCCAAGCGCCGCAAGGGCACCGGCAAGAAGCTCACGGTGCACAACGCCACCGCGAACAACCTCACCGGCGTCACTGCGTCGATCCCGCTCGGCACCTTCACCTGCATCACCGGCGTCTCGGGGTCGGGCAAGTCGAGCTTCACCATCGACACGCTCTACGCCGCCGCCGCGCGCCAGCTCAACGGCGCGCGCATCCTCGCGGGGCGTCACGACAAGATCAGCGGCCTCCAGCATCTCGACAAGGTGATCGACATCGATCAGTCGCCCATCGGCCGCACCCCGCGCTCGAACCCGGCAACCTACACCGGCGCCTTCACCAACATCCGTGACTGGTTCGCCGGGCTGCCCGAGGCGCAGGCGCGCGGCTACAAGCCCGGCCGCTTCAGCTTCAACGTCAAGGGCGGCCGGTGCGAGGCGTGCCAGGGCGACGGCGTGCTCAAGATCGAGATGCACTTCCTCCCCGACGTCTATGTCGAATGCGACGTGTGCCACGGCGCGCGCTACAATCGCGAGACGCTGGAAGTGAAGTTCAAGGGCAAGAGCATCGCCGACGTGCTCGACATGACCGTCGAGGATGCCGTCGAATTCTTCAAGGCCGTGCCCCCGATCCGCGACAAGATGGCGATGCTTGCCGAAGTCGGCCTCGGCTATGTCAAGGTGGGGCAACAGGCGACCACCCTGTCGGGCGGCGAGGCGCAGCGCGTCAAACTCGCCAAGGAACTCGCCCGCCGCGCCACCGGCAACACGCTCTACATCCTCGACGAACCCACCACCGGCCTCCATTTCGAGGACGTGCGCAAACTCCTCGAAGTGCTCCACGCGCTGGTCGAACAGGGCAATACGGTGGTGGTGATCGAGCACAACCTCGACGTCATCAAGACCGCCGACTGGATCCTCGACCTGGGGCCGGAGGGCGGCGTCAAAGGCGGGGAGATTGTGGCGGAGGGTACGCCTGAACAGGTGGTGAAGGAGCCGCGGAGCTATACGGGGAAGTATCTTGCGCCGTTGCTGAAGCAGTCTGGAGTACGGCGGAGCGTGGCAGCGGAGTAGATTTTTCTCGCGCCATTGCTAGTTTAACGGGAGCTTTTTGGGGGGAAGGAATGACCGACAGCTCGGGCTCGATTGATGGATTCGATCCGCTAGCCACCGGATATGCTGCAGACGAAAATGAGGCGCTGCTTAACCAGGCAAATCGCCGCATCGTTCAAAATATCCTCAAGTCCTATACGGGCTACTTTGACCTTTTCTCGGAGACGCTTCAGAATAGCCTTGACGCTATGGAGGCTAAGCAGCGCATGGCTGGAGAAGACTATCAGCCAAAGGTTTGGATTACGGTAGACATCCCGAATTCTCGTGTTCGTGTTGTGGATAACGGCACTGGGATGTCGCTTGATCAGTTTAAGTTTTTTTTGAAGCCGAATGTCAGCTTTAAGCAACCAAAGGAGGCCCGCGGTCAAAAAGGCGTTGGCGCTACTTTTCTGGCATACGGCTTTTCCGTTTTGCGGGCACACACAAGGAAAGCTGGTCATGAAGTCGCGGCCATTCTTCGAAATGGCAGGCAGTGGGCACAGGATTACAGCGAGTCGATCCCTCGGCCGGCTTTCGAAGCCGAGTCCTTTAAGGTCCCGGAGTTGGGCCTCGGCGATGACGGGACGGCTGTCGAAGTTATACTCGGCGGCCTTGCGGGCGAGCGCCCGCGTGATTTGGGGTGGCTCGGCGCACGAAATGCCAAACAGTGGTATGAGGTCTTACGGATTAAGAGCCCTCTGGGAGGAGTGTATCTCAATACAGGAAAGTTTCGACCTCATGTATCGATTAAGGTCGTCGACATCGACAACACAATCACGACGCATGACGCATTACAGCCGGAATACTTCTATCCACATGAAATGGCGGATCTCAAATCCGCGACGGTGAAAGACGTAGAGCAGGCTCTTTCCAAGATTCAGGGTAGCCCCGACCAGCGCTTTGCTAAGCTGGCTAGCGACTTCAAGCGCCTCGATTGCTTGTGGGAAATCTATACAAAGGAGGATTTGGCCGACGAGACCGGTTGGTTTGCGTCGGCGCTAACCGATGAGCATCGATCGCTCATCGAGCGGCATAATGTTGTCGCTTATGCTTGCTTTCTCCGGTCAGCGAAGATCTGGGGATCTTTCAACGACGATGAGCTAATGTTGCGAAAGGGACAACGGGTTATCCATGGTGGCTTGCAGATGGCCTCAGATTTCATGGTCCAGGGTGACCTATCAATTATTCCACTAACCAGCACCATCGGGTATCAGGCAAACTCACACGTTGTGGTACATTTCACAGACGGAAGCCCAGACATGGGCCGCAAGGTTTTCCAGCCTGAGCTTACAGACTTGGGTGAAACGATTGCAGTCCGCTGCGTCACCATCTTCAAACGTTATCTGCAACATCTAAAGCCGGACACTGGAGCTGTCGCGGTCGCTCCGGATAAAGAGTTGCACGAGTGGAAGAAACGACAAGAGGAGTACCGAGACAAGAACTCGATTTCGCTTGTGACCCCTGGCGGCACCCTGGCCCTTTTGTCAAAACCGCAGCAGGAGCAGGATGTCATTGCTCTATTCCATGAACTCATTGGGCTCGGAGTATTGAGAGGGTACCAGTTTTTCGCAACCTCCCAAAGCGATAGATATGACTCTTTGTTTCAACTTTCCTACCACGACGAATCTGATACAAAGTTCTCCAAAGAGAATCGCCCCCTTGGCGTAGACTCAGGACTGAACTTCCCGTTTCTTTCTGAGCCTCGTGTACTAGAATATAAGTATGACCTCGATGCCTTAATACGGGAGTTTCTATCGGAAGCAAAGTATGCAAAGCATATTAATTTAGTGGTTTGTTGGTCTGCTGAAAAGCAATGGAGAGAAAAGTATTTCCTGAATTCGCTGTTGGTAGGAGATGAAGGAGGAGCTCGATTGGCTTATGGAGCCACGCATCAAGCGTTTCCCGATAGTGGCGGGTCGCAACCGGACTTCGAAGTGCTGATCTTGGAAGATCTGATAAATTTTTTGGTCAATCCAGTTGAAGAGCAGGCTCGGCAAAAGTCTAAGTACAAAGACTGAGCGTCGCCAACGTTTTCAGGGGAGTTCCGGGACGAAGTACCCAACTCCCTACCTCTCGACACCGCCCTTACCCGGCCCGATACTCTCGCGATGCCCGACCCGCTCCCCTGGCGCCCGGAGTTCCTCGCCGCGCTCCGCCTGCTCGCGCGGGTCAGCGAAGCAATGGCGGCGCGCGGCCTCCCCCGCCCGGTGCTCGTCGGCGGCGGCGCGGTCGAGTTCTACACCGGCAGCGCGGTGATGACCGGCGACATCGACGTCACCTCGCCCGTCCAGCCCGAGCTGGAGGAGGAACTGCAACGCCTCGGCTTCGTCCGCCCCTCCGGCCCCGGCAAGGCGACGCGCGGCTGGGTGCATCCCGATCTCGGCCTCGGCTTCGAAGTCGTTGGGTCGAGCCCGATGGGCGGCACGCCCGATCCGGTACGCATTCGCCTGATCAACGCGCCCGGCGCGGATGGCGCGCTGCGCATCCTCTCGCTCGAAGACATGATCGCCGATCGCATGGGCCAGTACGCCAGCGGCACCGCGCCCGATCTGCTCGCGCAGGCCCGGCAGCTTGCCGATCTTTATCCCGAACTCGATCTCGCCTATCTTGAACAGCGTATCCGCACCGAAACGCTGGGCGACCATGGCATCGAAGACCTCAGAGGCTGAGCGCAACTACGGCCCGGCCATCGACATGGCCGCCTATGGCCGCGACCTCGCGCGCCGTCGTGCCGAGATCGAGGCGGAAACCGGCCAGCCGCTCGACGCTCCCCGCAACAGCGGCGCCCGCCGCACCGAGAGCAAGAAGGCGCTCCTCGCCGAGATCGACCGCCTCGCTGCCGCCAAGGGCTTTCGCTGGTAAGGCATCGCCGCCTCGCAACCTGCCGGGGAAGAAGCACCCCCGTACAGCCCCACCTTGCACCCCCCGCCCCCGCACCCCATATCCTTCTCAGGCGCAGGCCCTCCCGGCCAGCTTCCGCACCTCGCGGAACCGGCGCCTCCATCAAATTCCCGTTCGCACCCATTCGGAACCTTGATTTCGAAAGCACGCGGGCATTGCGGCTGCCGTCCGTCCGGGCGGCGCCTTTATTTCACCAGGAACACCATGAACTTCAAAGATTTTATCAGAACGACCCAGATCACTTCTCCTGCCAATCGTCCGCTCGCCGCCGCCTTCGCGCCGCGCCATGCGGGCTATTTCACGCCGAAAGCGCCCGCCCCCCGCGTCCGTCCGGTCGCCAAGGTGCCGGCGCATGCCTGCGCCGTCGCGCGCGCCGCGGTCCTCGAAGTGCTGGGCTGACCGCCGCCGGAAGCCATTCCGGCAAAACGATACGCAATGCGTCGCCCGCGCGAACATGCGCGGCGGCATTGCAGCGGGATCTGCTGCTGGTCACACCGCGCCTTCCGCGCGCCGCCCGCCCGCGCTATACTCCCCGCATGGGCAAGCTCGATCCAATCGTGTCCGAATTCGACACCGACGAGGAAGCCGAGGCGTATGACGCCTGGTTCCGCGCCAAGGTGGAGGCCGCGATGGCGTCTCCCGGCCCCGGCATTCCGCACGATCAGGTGATGGCCGAAATGCAGGCGATCATCGACAAGCATCGGCAAACGGCGAAGTGAAGCTCATCTGGCGCCCGGAGGCGCGCCGGAGCCTGCTCGACATCACCGACTATATCGCCGAGCGCAATCCATCGGCGGCCCGGCGGCTCCGCGACGCCATCCTGCGCACCGCAGACCGGCTCCCCGATCATCCGTATCTCCACCGCCCGGGCCGCGTCCCCGGCACGCGCGAAGCGGTGATCCACCCCACCACCATCCTCGTGGATCGCGTCGGCGAAAGCATCGAGATTCTCGCCGTCCTCCACACCCGCCGGGAGTATCCCTGACTTCGCCGCCGCGCGCCACAGCCTCCCGCAGCGCAGGTGCCGCGATGCCCCTCGCCGCGCACTGCTGCTCACCCCCGCATTCCCGCTCGCCTTCCCGCGCGCCGCCCGCCACGCTGCGCCGCCGCGCTCTGCGGCAGCGAAAGGGGATGCGATGGCGACCGGCACCGTGAAATGGTTCAACAGCACCAAGGGCTTTGGCTTCATCACGCCGGACGACGGCGGCGCCGACGTGTTCGTCCATGTCTCCGCGGTCGACCGCGCCGGGTTCGGCAGCCTGAACGAAGGGCAGAAACTCGCCTTTGAAGCGGTGTGCGATCCGCGCAGGGGCAAGGTGAGCGCGGAAAATCTCCGCGCGCTCTAGCCGAAGGGGCCGGCGCGCGGCCCCTTCGATCGATCAGCAGGAAACGCCGGGATATTCCGGGTCCGAACAGTCGCAATGCGGCGACGGCACTTCGCCTTCGTCATATTCGCACGTCGTCGACACGCATTTGCCGCCGCAGCAGCAGGTGATCGTCTTGACCACGCGGCCGCCCGCGCGCTGCGCGCCCGCCTTCGAATGGACGATCATATAGCCGTCGCCCTTGGCGGGCAGCAGCTGCACCTCCACGTCGACGCCGTTTTCCAGTCGCATCGTCTGCATCTCGCTCTCCCTCGTCGCAATGTTCCGAAAGCTCCTTTTCGCGCGACCCGATTCTCGTCTCTTGCAAATCACGCCACAGAACTCCCGAATACGGGGAAGCTCGCCGTGCACTATACCGCGCGAATTGCGCAGGAAGAAGCGCCGAATAGCGGCGGTCGAACGTCTCGGCAGAATTTCCGCTGTCCTACAGCCGTGGTTTCGGCATATCTGACGAGTCCGCCCCGATTCGAGGACATCGCAATGCCCCGCCGCGCTTCCGATCCGCCGCCGCCGCTCGCGCCCGGCTGCGTCGCCCCTGCCGGGCGCGACGACCCGCATCCTGCCGTCCGCGCCTGGATCGCGCTGCGCGACGCCGGGCGGATCGGTGCGCCCGCTTCTGCGGCGCCCGACGCCGCGCGCATCCGCGCCCGCACCGAAGCGCTCCTGCGCCCGCGCCGCCGCGGCGGCGTGTGGTGACGGCGCGGGGGAGGATCGGGGGGGGACGTGGCGCTGCATTCGCTGCGTTCGGGTATTCGAATACCACGCCGGAGGTGGGTGCGGGAGCGCATGCGGCCGCCGTGCGTGCGCCTCATCGCGCGGGCGCACATGAGCGTTGAGCATGCGCGTTGAGGTGCGACCTTAGTGCGACCTTCGGCGGAAAACCGCGGGTTCGCACCCCCGGCTCCGGGCCCGCCATTGCGGACCGGGGCCGGAAGCCCTATGTTGCCGGGGCTACAGTCGCAAACTGACGGTTACTGGTGCTTTGCGGCTCCGCTTTCCTTCTTTCCCTGCCTCCGCAGCACGAGGTCCGCCCACGCTGGGCGCGCCGCCAATCGAAGGAACATCACATGAGCACCACCGGAACCGTCAAATTCTTCAACGCCGACAAGGGCTATGGCTTCATTCAGCCCGACAACGGCGGCCAGGACGCGTTCGTCCACATCTCCGCCGTCGAGCGCGCGGGCATGACGACGCTCCAGCAGGACCAGCGCGTCAGCTACGAGCTCGAGCAGGACAAGCGCGGCAAGATGGCCGCCTGCAACCTCCAGCCGGCGGACTGACACGAGACACGGCGGCGCCTTCGGGTGCCGCCGTTTTTCCTTTCCCTTCCGCGGAGACCGTCATGACCGAAGCCGAAACCTTCCGCGCCCGCGCCGACGAGGCAGCGACGCTCGCCGCCGACACCGATCTCGCCAATGTCCGCGATCGCCACCTGCGCTCGCAGGCCGCGTGGGAAGCCATGGCCGTCCGCTCCGAGCGAGTCGCCACCCAGCGCGCGCGCAACGAGGCCGCCAAGGCAGGCGCCCCCGCCACCGCCGACTGATCGCCGGAACACCGCTGGCCTCCGTCCGTTCTCTCGGCAACCCCGAAAGGACAGGCAAGGTCATGGCAAAAAAGCAAAAGAATACCGCTCCTCAGGACCAGCCCCGCCGCGGCTTCCGCCGCTTCGCGCTGGGCAGCCTCGCGATCGGCGCGGTGGCGCTGGCGGGCCGCTATGCCCGGCGCCGCCGCGGCGCTCTGGCGGGCGGGCACGAGGCGCCCGATCTCGCGGCCGACAAGCCGCATCCCGGCCCTGATCACTGCGCTCCCGAAGCCTTCCGCCCCGATCCCACTGCGCCGGTGCCTGAAAGCGAGCGCGACGCGCTCCGCCCCGCGACCGGCAAGCCCACGCTCGTCGCCGGCAGCGACGTCAAGGAAGGCCGCGCCCCCGCCGGCACCTGATCGCCACCAGCATCGGAGGAACGCATGACCACCCGCACCGCTTCGGCGCGCTACGAAGGCTTCGGCAAGGACGGCAAGGGCTGGATGAGCACCCAGTCGGGCGTGCTCGATTCGAGCCGCTACGGCTTCGGCACGCGGTTCGAGGACGAACCCGGCACCAATCCGGAGGAGCTGATCGCCGCCGCCCATGCCGGCTGCTTCACCATGGCGCTCAGCTTCGCGCTGGCCCGCGCCGGCTTCAGCGATGGCACGCTCAACACCCGCGCCGCCGTGACGCTGGACAAGCAGGGTGAAGGCTTCGCGATCACACGCTCCGAACTCACCCTCGATGCCGATGTGCCGGGGATCGACAAGGACGAATTCGAGAAGCTGGCGACCGAGGCAAAGGCGAACTGCCCCGTCTCGAAGCTGCTGACCGCCGAAATCGGCCTCACCATCCAGCTCGCCGGGCGTGCCCGCAACGACGGCTGAGCACGACCGGACGAAGGAACCACCCATGGACTATCGCAAGATCAGCATTGGCCTCGGCTGGTTCTCGCTGGCGCTCGGCGCTGCCGAACTGCTGGCCGGCCGCCGCATCGCCCGGGCGCTGGACGTGCCCGGTCATGCCGGCACGGTGCGCGGTTTCGGCATGCGCGAACTCGCTTCGGGTGCCGCATTGCTCAGCGCCCCCGGTAACCCCGGCCGCGTCGCGACACGTGTCGCGGGCGATGCGCTCGATCTCGGCGCGCTGGGGCTGGCGGCACGCAAGTCGCCGGGCAATCGGCTGGTCTGGGGAGCGCTCGGCTTCGTGGCCGCCGCCGCCGTACTCGACACGCTGGTTGCGCGGGGCCTTCGTGCAACCGCGGATCTTCCCGGCAACGGTCCTGCGGCGACCGCGACCGCTGGGTGAGCTGCCTAATTGTCGGTCTTGTGCCCCTGCCAGGGCCAGCGGCCTTCAATCTCCAGCTCGAGCGAGAAGCTCAAAAAGGTCCGGATCGCGACGATCCCGGCGAGGACTGCGACGCTTTCCAGCGTCGGCTCGATCGCGACGGTGTTGATGATGTCGGCCGCGACGAGCAGCTCGAGGCCCAGCAGGATCGACCGGCCGAGGTTCGATCGCAGCCCCTTATACGCAGCTTTCCGGTCGCCCTGGGTCAGCAGCGCTCGTGCGAAGAATACGGCGGAAACGATCGCGCCCATCAAGATGGTGGCGATCCCGGCCACTTCCACTACGCGGGTGATGGCATGAATCATGCCGACGGCATCTTCTTCGCCCAACATCAGCGCGCCACCGACCGCAAGGCAGTCAGCTCGCCTTCGCCGCCTTCGGCGATGACGCTCATCGATCCATCGGTCTCCAGCACGACGGCGGCGACCTGTTCGATCCGCCCGAGACCCGAGTTGCGGATCGCTTCATCCACTTCGTCGCTGGTGATTCGCTCCTCATCCATCGCGCCGTGGCGGTAGCGGCCATGCTCGACCAGAAGCCGAGGGTTCGCACGGACCAGCTTGCGGAACCAGGGCGAGGCGATCGACACGCGCGACACGATCCACTGCAGGCCCGCCAGCATCGCAAAGGCGAGCACGCCCTCGGCAAGCGTCACTTGCTGGCTCAACAAAATGGTCGCGAGAGTCGACCCGAGGGCCACCGTCACGACGAGGTCGAACGCGTTCAGCTTCGCGAGCGATCGCTTTCCGGAAAAGCGCAGGATGAGGATCAGCGCGATATAGGCCGCCACTGCCATCACCACGACGCGCAGCAACGCCATTGGGTCCTGGAAAAACATGTCCGAACAAAGGCCCGCCGCCGCGAAGGTTCCGGCGACAATGCACTTCAAGCGCCCAGCTCCGCACGCAAATGGAGGCCGGCATCGCTGCCAGCCCCCTGTCGCCGGACTTCGGCCGCTGCCCGGATGGGCGTGGCGGCCCGGTTTCGGCGGCATGCTCCACTCGCGCCGGCAAGGGCATGCGAGCTTCGCGGGTCACCGAGACCAGAGCATCCTTCCGGGGGAACGACGCTCCGGCTTCGATGCCTGCCCCGCCCAGTCCGGGGATTGGGCGAAGCGGTTCGGATGGCGATCACGTGGCTGCCGGTGCGGTGCTGCCGCAAGTGCGGCAATCGTGCCCCGGCCTCCGCGTCAGCGCGGCATCCCCGTCGAAGCGGACGCGGTTTCCAAAAGGCACCAGCGCCCGCTCCGTCCGTGCAGCTCGGCGGGGTCGCTTCGACTTCGCTCGGCGCTCTCGTCTTGCTGCAGGTTCGATGCTCTCACGACGTCCGAGTCGCGCAAAGCGCAAAGCCGCCCCTCACGCCTGTTGATAGCGTGGATAACGGGGGTAACGAGTGGCGCCCTCAGTTGCCGGGGTTCCATCCCTGCGGAGCGAGCTCGAACCCGGCGAACTCGAACCCCGGAACGACGGTGCAGCTTACGAGCGCCCAACCTGCCGAGGCATGGGCCGCCTGCCAGCGATTCGCCGGCACCAGCCCCTGGGGCGCGTAGCCGCCGAGCACATCGCCGCCAAGCCGGATGGTGGCCCAGTCGTCTCCCGCCTCGTCGGCGATATGCAGATCGAGCGGCGCGCCGCCGTGCCACAGCCAGATCTCGTCGGCATCCACTCGGTGCCAATGCGACCGCTGCCCTTGCTCGAGCAGGAAGAGTATCGCGGTGCCCGCGGCGCGCTCACCTTCCCGCGCCGTCGCGCGCCAGGTTTCGCGAAACCATCCTCCCTCGGGATGGGGAGCCAGTTCCAGCGCATCGATGATCGTCCGTGCGTCGCTCATTGCCGCCTCCGCGAGTTCGCGCTCCGAACTCGCGGGAACGCCGCGCAGATGCAACCCGGCTCGGATCGGCGCGTCCGGGAGAATGCTCAATGCCATGGAGCGGGTTGGTAACGATCGGGCGCTACAAGGAAGGCGATGCTCCGCCTCCTAACGCTTTCGACGCTCTTTCCCGATGCGACGCGACCGAACTTCGGCATTTTTGTCGAGCGGCAGACGCTGGGGCTCGCGGCGCGGCCCGATGTGTCGCTGCGCGTCATTGCCCCGCGCGGGCTGCCTCCGCCTCCGCTGGACCGGCTGGCGCGTTATCGCCCGATCGCCGAGGCGCCCCGGCAGCAGCAGTGGAAGGGAGTGGACGTACATCGCCCTGCCTTCCTCAATGTGCCGGGGATCGGCGGTCGGCTTCATGGCGCAATGCTGGCGCGCGCCGCAGCGCCGGTGATTGCAAGTCTGCGACGCGATTTTCCGTTCGATCTCATTGCCGCCGAGTTCTTCTTTCCTGACGGAGTGGCAGCGATCGCGCTCGGCCGCCGCTTCGGCGTCCCGGTTTCGATCAAGGCGCGCGGCACCGACATCGCCCATTGGGCGAGCAACTCCGCGGTGGCCGGACAGCTCAACTCCGCAGCACAGGCAGCCGACGGATTGCTCGCGGTTTCGCAGGCGCTCCGGCGAGATATGATCGCGCTGGGCATGCCCGGAGAGAAGATCGAAGTAAGCTACACCGGCGTCGATCTCGATCGCTTCATCCCTGGCAGGCGCGCCGCCGCCAAGGCTGAACTCGGTGTAGAGGGGCCGCTCGTCGTCTCGCTCGGCTCGCTTACGCCGGTCAAGCGGCACGATGTCGTGATCGACGCAATGGCGCTGCTTCCGAACGTCTCGCTGTGGATCGTCGGTGAGGGCCCTGAGCGCACACGCCTCGCCGCTCGGATCGCCGAACGCGGCCTCGGCGACCGTGTCCGGCTGGCGGGGCCGATCCCGCACACCGCCATTCCGAACGTGCTCGCGGCAGCGGATGCGATGGCGCTGGCATCAGCTTCCGAAGGGCTCGCAAACGCATGGCTGGAGGCTCTGGCGAGCGGAACGCCTATCGTGATCCCTGACGTCGGCGGTGCGCGCGAAGTCCTTGATCGCAAAGCCGCCGGCGCCATCGTCGATCGCACGCCGGAAGCCTTCGCCGCAGCGCTGAGCGAGCGTCTTGCCCAACCACCGGAGCCGCATGACGTGCGCGCCGCTGCGGAACGCTTCACCTGGCCCGCCAACGCGGCCCAGCTCATGGACTATTACGGCCGCCTCGTCGCAGACCATCGCCGCCCGGGCGCGCGCTCTCGCTGATCGCGCCCGTCGCAACCTGCGACGCCGTCACGGGTTTTTCTCCTGAGATCAGATCAAATGGAGAAGGATCATGGCCGACCGGCGTCCGGACAGCACCCGCCCCGACAATATCTCGACCGAGCATCAGAAGGACGGCGACGCCGGTCTTCCGAACGATACCCTCAATCGGCCTGCCGACCAGGTTCACCCGCCCCGCGACTTCAACCCGGCGGACGATGTCGGCCACCCGGAACCCAAGGGCAGTTGAGGAAGGCCTGCGAGGCGGAGCGCCCTCGCCCTGTCAGTTGCGGGCCGCCCCCCAGGATTCTGCCTGGCGGCCCGCCAGCGCGACGAGGTCGCCCATGGCCACGTTCATGTCGATCAGGTGCAGCCCCCACTGCGGCACCAGATTGGGCCCGATCCGGACATCGCCCGGGATATCGTCAGCGCGCGGATCGGCCGGGTCGGCGTTCACGCTTGCCGCCAGATAGTCGAACCTGCCCCGCACGACACATTCCAGCGAGACCAGTCCTGGCACTTTGACGAACGGCGTCTCCACCGGCGCACCGTCTGACGTCCAAGCGCTGGCCTCTCCCATTCCTTCGACAAAGCTGCTCGCGGCGCTGAAATATGCATCCCCGGCTGCTTCGCCACCCGCCAGAGCCGCCGGGTTGGTGCAGCCCACCCGCGTGCCCGCGGTTTCCGTGGCACCGAACCGGCTATCCTCGGGCGGCGGCGCATCGGCGCGAAAGGTGACATAGGTGACGACGCACCCATATGCATCCGCGCTCCGGCACAGCGGCGTCGAACGGAAGGCGCCTCCGGTATCGCCACCTTCCGCGACGGGCACATTGGCGCCGATCAGCATCGCCGAGATCAGCCGATCGGCGGCTGGCGTTCCTTCGATGTCGCGCGCAAGGAGCTGCGTCAGCACATAGGCGCCCTGGCTGTGCCCGATCAGAACAACCCCGCGGCCCGCATTATCGTGCACCAGATAGTCTTCCCACGCCGCCTTCACGTCACGATAGCCCATCTCCCGGTCGCGCGGCCGGTTCATGCGCAACGCAGTGAGCGTGCCCTGGCGATAGACCGGTGCGAAGACGCGACACTGCGCACGGAACCGAGCGGCCTGCACCCGGATCACTCGCCGCTCCTCGTCGCCGGGAACTAGATCGCTGTTACCACCGGGATCGTTCGAGACGGTGGGATAGACATAGAAACAGTCGAACGCCGGATCGGCTGCGGGCTCGAACCGCTCGATGCTCCGGCTTCCGTCGGCTGCGATCACCGTGGCGGTCAGATCCTGGGTGCAGGCATCCTCCCGCCCCGGCCGGCAGAGCCAGTTCGCACCCTCGCGATAGTCCGGAAGCGGCTGCCCCGCGGCATCCTGTGCCGGTACGGCGAGCGCAAGCGTGGCGGCGAGTATTGCAAACATCCGACCCTCCCCTGTTTGTCGGGAAGGTAGCGCGCCTCAGGCTCCGGCGTCGAGCGGATAGAGCGCGGCCGCGATCCAGCGGAGCTCGGCGCGCAGGACCCCCCATGCGCGGGCCGCGGCGCGGCTGTCCATTGCTTCGATGCCGATCCCGCGGCGCTCTAGCGTTGCCGTCAGCGCTTGCGGCGGGCGGATCAGTCGCGCTCCCGTGCCGAGCAGCAGAAACTCGGGATGCGGATCGAGCTGGAGCAGCGGCGCAAGATGGGCTTCCGACAATTTCTCGATCGACGGCGGCAGCCAGCCGTCGGCACGCGCAGGCGTTATCCAAAGCCCCTCGTACACGCCGCCGTCGATCACGAAGCCGCGGCCTGAAAAGCCGGAGATGACGGGGCCTTCGCCGTCGCCGCTCCGGTCCATCCGCATCAGGGGACTTCCTTGGCCTGCACGCGCTCGGCGCCTTCGGGCCCGCGCTCCTTCGGAACGAAACTGTCGGTCCCCACCTTGGTCCAGATCAGGATCGGATTGGCGATGTAGATCGACGAATAGGTGCCGATCACGATGCCCAGCAGCATCGCGGCCGAGAAGCCGAAGATCACTTCGGGGCCGACGAGCACCAGCGTGGCCAGCGCGATGATCAGCGTCAACGACGTCACGATCGTGCGTGCCAGCGTCTCGTTGGTCGAGAGGTTGAGCAGCGGAATCATTTCCATCTTGCGGTACTTCCGCAAATTCTCGCGTACTCGGTCGTACACCACGATCGTATCGTTCAGCGAATAGCCGATGATCGTCAGGATCGCCGCGACCGTGTTCAGGTTGAACTCGAGCTGCGTGAGTGCGAAAAAGCCGAAGGTCAGCGCCACGTCGTGCGCGAGCGAGAACAGTGCGCCGACGCCGAACTGCCACTCGAACCGGATCCAGATGTAGATCGCGATCGCGCCCATCGCGAGCGCAAGCGCCCACGCGCCCTTGACGAACAGCTCCTCGGACACCTTGCCCGAAACCGCGTCGACCGAGCTGATGTGCGCGCCCGGCCAGGTCTGCTCGATGAAGCTGCGGATGCGCGTGCTTGCCTCCTCGGAGGCGCTATCGCCGCCGGGGGGCAGCGGCAGGCGGATGGCCACGCTGCGCTCGTCGCCGAACTGCTGGATCGAGCTTTCCCCCAGTCCCAGGCTGTCGATCCGATCACGGATCTCGTCGATCGGAACCGCCTGCTGGAATTCGACTCGCGCCATCTGCCCGCCCGCGAAATCGACGCCGAAGTTCAGCCCGCGGATCGCAACCAGCGCGATCGAGGCAATGATCAACAGCACCGAAAGCCCGGTCGCGATATGGCGCACCGCGAGGAAGTCGATGTTCGTGTTCTCGGGTACGAGTTTCAGCGGACGCATTTCAATCAATCCTCACTCGCCGGTCGGCGAATCTCAAATCACCAGCTGCTTGGGCCGCTTCTTCAGCCATTCGGCGACCATCAGGCGCGTGAAAGTGACGGCGGTGAACACCGACGTCACGATGCCGATCGTCAGCACGACTGCGAAGCCGCGGATCGGGCCCGAGCCGAAGATGAACATGATCGCCGCGGCGATCACGTTGGTGATGTTGGCGTCGAAGATTGCGCGGCTCGCTTCCTTATAGCCGAACTCGATCGAATGAACGACGGTGCGGCCGCGCCGCTGCTCCTCTCGGATTCGCTCGTTGATCAGCACATTGGCGTCGACCGCCGCGCCGATCGTCAGCACGAAGCCGGCGATGCCGGGCAGCGTGAGCGTCGCGTTGAAGAGCGCCATCACCCCGACGATCATCAGGATGTTCACGATCAGCGCGATCGTCGCATAGACGCCGAAGCGGAAATAAGTGACCAGCATGAACGCGATCACCAATACCGTCGCCAGCACGGCGGCGAACACGCCCTTGTTGATCGAATCCTGGCCGAGCTCGGGGCTCACCGTCGACTGGTCGACGACCGCCAGCTCGATCGGCAGCTTGCCCGATCGCAGCGCGATGGCGAGCTGAGTCGCGCTTTCGCTGGTGAAGCCGCCGTCGATCCGGGCAACGCCGCCGGTAATCGGCTCGTTGATGTTCGGCGCCGAAATCACCTCATCATCGACGATGATCGCAAAGGGCCTGCCGGTGTTCTCGGTCGTCACCCGCGCGAAGCGCCGCCCGCCGCCGCCGTCGAGCCGCAGCACAACGCCCGGGGCGTTGGTCGTCTGTTCGAACTCCATGCGGGCGTCGACCAGCTGATCGCCGCTGATCATCGTCGTGCGCTGCACGGCCACTCGGGGCGGCTGGTCGGGGAAATAGGCGACATAGGGCAGCCCGCCCGGAGCGTCCGGATAGGGCAGGATCTCGCTGCCGACCGGCGCGATGCCCTGCGCGAGCTGCGCGGGATCGGCAGTCGTGTCGACCAACTTGAACTCGAGCAATGCGGTGCGGCCTAGCAGCTCCTTGAGCTGCGTGGGATCGCCGAGGCCGGGCACCTGCACGACGATTCGGTCGCGGCCCTGGCGCACGATGGTCGGCTCACGGGTACCGAGTTCGTCGATGCGGCGGCGCACGACTTCGGTCGCGTCGCCCATCGCGGTCTCTATCGCCTGCTCCAGACCTTCTTCGGTGGGCGTCAGCACGAAACGCGTACTGTCGACCACTTCGATGTTCCAGTCGCGCTGGCCGCTGAATCCGGCACCGGTCGTGAACTGGTTGAGCCGCTCACGGACGGCGTCGACCTGGCTGGCGTCGCGCACCATGAAGCTGACGCGCCCGTCGCGCACGGAAATGTCGCCGATGTCGATCCGCGGGCTTCGCCGCATCTCGGTGCGAACGGTTTCCTGCATTCCCTCCAGGCGCTGGGTCGCGACATCGGCGGTATCCGCCTCGAGCAGCAGGTAACTGCCGCCGGCAAGGTCGAGCCCCAGGTTTACGGTCGGCGTCGGCACCCATGCGGGCAGCGAGGCGCGCACCGATCCGGGCAGCAGACTGGGCACGGCGAGCAGCACCGTGACCAGGATCACGGCAATGACGCTCCAGACCTTCCAGCGCGGGAAATCGAGCATGTCAGTCGTTCGCGGGCTTGGCGCTGCCCAGCGGCATCACCTGCGCGAGCGTCGCCTTGACGACTCGAACCTTCACATTGGGCGCCAGCTCGACTTCGACATGGTCGTCCTCGACTCGCGTGACCTTGCCGACAAGACCGCCGCCGGTGACGACGCTGTCGCCCTTCTTCACCGCCGCGACCGAATCCTGCAGCGCCTTCATGCGCCGCTGCTGCGGACGGATCATCAGGAAGTAGAATGCGACGAAGATGAGGATGAGCGGCAACAGCTGAAGGAACGCGCCGGCGGCGCCTCCCGACTGGCCGGCTGCGCCGGCGGCCTGGGCATAAGCTGGGGTGGCGAACATGGGTTCCCGAAAGCCTGGATTGGGAGCGACAACGCTCCAGGGTTCAAGCGGCGCGCGCTATCATGGGTGCGCGGCGCACGCAAGGATCGTTGCGGAAGCGCGCCGGCTCTCGCATCGCGGCCACTTGCATCTCGCCGCGCGCCCGCATAGATGCCTCCCCCTCGGTCGGGACGTAGCGCAGCCTGGTAGCGCATCACACTGGGGGTGTGGGGGTCGCAGGTTCGAATCCTGTCGTCCCGACCAGTTCATTCAGCGGCAGGATAGCCAGCGGCAGCGGCGCGGCAGCGCGGCGTATGGCACCTCGGGCGACCTTGTGTCCGCTTTCCCGGGTCGAGCGGCGGCCTCGTGCCTGCGCTCAGAGCGCGGCGTTCGCGCCCAGCCGGACCTCGTTGTGCGCGGCGCCAGCCGGGATCATCGGATAGCAATCCTCGTCGACGCGCACCCGGCAGTCGAGCAACACCGGCCCCGGAGTCCCGATCATCGTTCGGATCGCATCGTCCAGCGCCTCGGGGCGCTCGACCCGTAGTCCCGTCCAGCCATAGGCTTGCGCCAGCGCGACGAAATCGGGCGCCGATTCGGACCAGCTCTGCGAATGCCGGCCGCCGTGGTGCAGGTCCTGCCACTGGCGCACCATTCCCATCCGTGCATTGTTGACGATGAAAAGCTTCACCGGCAGCCGATATTGCGCCGCCGTTCCCAGTTCCTGGATGTTCATCTGGATCGATGCGTCGCCGGCGACGTCGATCACCAGCGCGTCGGGGTGCGCGATCTGCGCGCCGATCGCCGCGGGCAGGCCATAGCCCATGGTTCCGAGCCCTCCCGAGGTCAGCCAGCGGCCGGGCGCCTCGAAGCCGAAGTGCTGCGCGGCCCACATCTGATGCTGGCCCACTTCGGTGGCCACGACCGGCCGACGCTCGCGCGTCAGTTCGAACAGGCGGCGGATCGCCCGCTGCGGCGCGATCGCGTCCGCATCTTCGGCGAAGTCGAGCGAGCGGCGGTCGCGCCATTCGGTGATCCGGCCCCACCAGGGCCCCAGGCTGCACCGCACCTGCGGCTCCAGCGCGCCGCAAAGTGCCTCAAGCGCCGCGCCGCAATCGGCGGCGATCCCCACCTCGGCGGGAACCAGGCGACCGATCTGGCCGGGGTCGATGTCGATGTGGATAACCCGGGCGTCCGGCGCGAACCGATCGAGCCGTCCGGTCACGCGATCGTCGAAACGCGCGCCGATGCACAGCATCACGTCGCAGCCGTGCATCGCCAGATTGGCCTCCAGCGTGCCGTGCATCCCCGGCATGCCGATCCACTGCGGATGCGATGCCGGAAAGGCGCCCAGCCCCATCAGCGTGGACGTCACCGGCGCCCCGGTGATCTCCGCCAGCCGCCGCAGCGCCCGGCTGGCGGCCGGGCCCGAATTGATCACGCCGCCGCCGGTGTAGAGAATCGGACGGTGCGCGCGGCGCAGCAATTCCGCCGCGCGAGCGATCGCCTCACGGTCGATCGACGGTCTCCGCGCAACCGACAGCGGCGGTATCGCGCCTTCGAAATCGGCAACCGACCCCTCGGCCGCCTGCACGTCCTTGGGAATGTCGAGCAGCACCGGCCCGGGTCGCCCGGCCGTGGCGATGTCGAGCGCCCGCCGCACGAGCGGTCCCAGCGTGCTCGGGCAGGTCACTGCGGCGTTGTACTTCGTCGCCGCCCGCGACAGCGCGACGACGTTCGCCTCCTGAAAGGCGTCGGTGCCGAGCAGGTGGCGGTGCACCTGCCCGGTGAGGCACAGGATCGGGATCGAGTCCGCCAGCGCGTCGGCAAGCCCGGTCAGGCAGTTGGTCGCCCCCGGCCCGGATGTCGCGAGCACCACGCCGACACGGCCGGTGCTGCGGGCGTAGCCCTCGGCAGCATGGACCGCCGCCTGTTCGTGCCGCACGAGCACGTGTCGGATTCGCTCCTGACGGAACAGCGCATCATAGAGCGGGAGCACCGCGCCGCCCGGATAGCCGAAGATCACCTCGACTCCGGCGTCGGCGAGCACCGCAAGCAGATGATCGGCGCCGCTGCGCGGCTTCTCGGCCGCGGGCGCCCGACGCGGCGATTCGAACGGCGCGTTCATGCCATTTCCCCAAGCGAGGCCGAGCGGATACCCGTCATCTGCCGCAGCCGCGGCAGCAGCGAGGGCGGCAGCTCCGCTCCCGCCGCGAAGTGCGCGGTGATGACGAGCGTGTCCGCCTCCCGGTCCATGTGGAAGCCAGTCGGGAAGCGCTGCTGCGCCTGCATCAGATCGAAGAAGCGCGACGGCACGCCCGGATCGGCGTCGGCGACCAGCCGGAGAACGACGGCCATTTCACGCCGGAACCGCGGCCCGAGCCCGCACCGGCTGCGCCTGCGCGATCCGCTGCGCCGCTATCCGGTCCGCCATCGCGCCCGGGGCGACTCCTTCGGTGCGCGCGCGGACGAACAGCGCGTCGAGCCGCGGCGCGATCGCCTGCACGCGATGCTCGACGTCGAGTGTGCTCTCGCCCAGATATTCGGCCGCCACATTGATGATCCCGCCCGAATTGACGACGTAGTCGGGCGCGTAGAGCACGTCGCGGGAGGCCAGCGCGGCATCGACCTTCGGCTCGGCCAGCTGGTTGTTCGCCGCCCCGCACACCACCGCCGCGTTCAACCGCTCGACCACATCCAACGTCAGCGCGCCTCCCAGCGCGCAGGGAGCATAGACATGGGCGTCGGCGGCATGGATCTGCTCGGGCGCGCAGGGCAGTGCGCCGTGAAGCGCCGCCATTTCCGCCACGCGTGCCTCGGAGATATCGGCGACGATCAGCCGCGCGCCGGCATCCGCCAGCAGGCCGCACAGCCTGCGCCCGACGCTACCGAGTCCCTGCACCGCCACCGTCACCTCGGCCAACTCCGCACCTAGCCGGTGCCGCACCGCGACTTCCATCGAATGGAACACGCCCAGCGCGGTCCAGGGCGAAGGGTCGCCGCCGGCGCATGCCGATGCCGGATCGTGCGGCAGCCCCGCGACATGGCGGGTCTCTTCGCGCACCGCGCGCATGTCCGCGGTGGTCGTGCCCACGTCCTCGGCAGTGACATAGCGCCCATTCAGCGCCTCTACTGCGCGGCCGAACGCACGGAAGGCCGCGCGGCGGTCGGCACCGAGCGGCGCCATCAGCACTGCCTTGCCACCGCCGAACGGCAGGTCGGCCATGGCGTTCTTGTAGCTCATGCCGCGCGCCAGCAGCGCGGCATCGCGCTCCGCCGCGGCGCGATCGGGATAGTGCCACAGCCGGCACCCGCCCGCCGCCGGGCCCAGCGCGAGCGAATCGATCGCGATCACGCCCCGCACTCCCGCATCGTCGTCGGAAAAGGCGTGAAACTGGGGTTCGGACGGGCGCATCGGCTCGGCACTCCTCGGGAAAGACACTCCCTGTCTATCACTGGCGGCTGAGGAGGTGTTTCCTAACTCTTGCCCGGCTGACCGTTTTTTGAGACTGTTCTTTCGGAATGCGAAGGTTTACGGAAAGGATCATCCGCATGGAGCCTCTCGATCGGTACGAACGCCGCATCCTTGAGCTCCTGCAGGAGGATGCGACTCTCTCCAACGCGGATTTGGCCGAGCGCATCGGGCTTTCGCAGACGCCGTGCTGGCGCCGCGTGCAGCGGTTGCGCGAGAGCGGCGTGATCCGGCAGCAGGTGGCGCTCGTCGACCGCCGCAAGGTCGGGCTCAACGCCCAGGTGTTCGCCCAGGTGAAGCTGAACACCCACGGCCGGCAGCATCTCGACGAATTCGCCGCGGCGATCCAGACCTTCCCCGAAGTGCTCGAAGCCTATGTGCTGATGGGTTCTGTCGACTTCCTGCTGCGCGTGGTCGCGGCGGACATCGAGGCCTATGAGCGCTTCTTCTTCGAAAAGCTCAGCCAGGTCGCCGGAATTCAGGAGATCAATTCGATCGTCGCGCTGTCCGAGATCAAGTCCACCACGGCGCTGCCGCTTCCCTGAGACTGCTCAGGCGGCGACCTCGCCGTGCAGACTCATCAGCGAGTCCATCAGCCCCTCGTCGGCGCTCGAACACACGCCCAGCACCAGCGCCTCGTCATAGCCGGGCGCCACCAGATAGGCGTGGCCCATGGTCGAATCGATGTAGATCGATTCGCCCGGCCCCAGCGTGACCGAATCGTAGAATTCGGTGTGCACGATGATCTTGCCTTCGAGGACGTAGATCAGTTCCTCGCCCTGGTGGCGCACCAGCTCGCCGAATTCCTCGGTGCTGCGCGCGCGGATGCGGGTGAGGATCGGGATCATCCGCTTGCGGCGAAGATCCGGGTTCAGATAGTGATAGTCGTAGTTCGGCGTCTCGACGCGGAACGCACGCTCGAGCGAACCCAGGCTGCGCCGGCCCATCGCCTGCCGCTCGGGCCGGTCCGGCTCCTCGGCGAACAGGTCGGACATGCGCAGGTTGAGCCGCCGGCTCAGCTGCTGGAGCTTGTCGTAGGTCAGCGTCAGCCGGTCGTGCTCGACCTTCGACAGAGTCGAGACCGGGATGCCGCTCTTCGCGCTCATCTCCTTGAGCGTCCAGCCCTTACCGGCGCGGATGCGCCGCAGAACGCTGCCCAGAGTCGGATGGGTGTCGGTCACCAGCCGCTCCAGGCGTTTGACAATTTTCCGTTCAGGATCATTATGTCCGACCTCGACCTGTTCACTGCAGGATTGGTAGGATGGCGCGCCGATTTTCGCAAGCGCGCGCCACTCGCAGCGCGGAGATCTCCATGACGCCAAGCCCGACCAACGCCGCTTTTTGCTCCTTCAGCCCCCAGGCGCGCCGTCCGCTGCGAGGAGCGGTCGCGCTTGCCGCCGCGCTGCTCGCGTCCTCCTGCGCGACGCCGCAGGCGCCCGGGGGACAGCGCAGCCATGCCGATTTCCTGGTGCTCGACACCCATCTCGATACGCCGCTCCATTTCGACCGCGCCGGCTGGGACTTCGGAGCCCGCCATGATCTGCGGACCGATATGGCGCAGGTCGATCTGCCGCGGATGGAGGACGGCGCGCTCGATGGCGGCTTCTTCGCGATCTACACCGATCAGGGGCCGTTGACGCCGCAGGGCTACGCCGACGCGCTGGCCTTTGCGCGCACGCGCTCGGACAGCATCGATCGCACCATTGCGGCCTTCCCGGCGCGGATCGGCCCGGCGCTGACTCCCGCAGACGCCCTCAGCCTTGATGCACAGGGCAAGCTGATCGCCTTCAAGAGCATGGAGAACAGCTATCCCTTCGGCGAGGATCTCGCGCTGATGGAGGAGTTCTACGGCCGCGGCGTCCGCCTCGCCTCGCCGGTGCATGGCGCCAACAATCAGTTCGCCGATTCCGCGACCGATGAGCCGCGCTGGAACGGGCTCAGCCCGCTCGGCCGCCAGTGGGTGGCGGAGATGAACCGGCTGGGCATGGTGATCGATGCCAGCCACGCCTCGGACGCAGCGTTCGATCAGATGCTGGCGCTCTCCAAAACCCCGCTGCTGCTTTCGCACTCGACCGCCAAGTGGGCGTTCGATCATCCGCGCAATCTCGATGACGCGCGCATCCGCCGGCTCGCCGAAACGGGCGGCGCGATCTGCGTCAGCACCATCTTCCTGTCGGACCTGAACGCCAGCGGCGCGCGCGGACCGCTGTTCGACCGGTTCGATTCGATCGCCGAAATGTCGCCCGCCGAACAGGAGGCCTTTTCGCGCCAATGGTATGCGCTCAACCAGACCAACCCGGTGTGGGACACCGATTTCGACCGCTACATGGAGATGGTGCTCCACACGATCGAGGTTGCCGGAGTGGATCACGTCTGCTTCTCGGGCGACTGGGACGGCGGCGGCGGCTTCGCCGGGCTCGAGGACATTTCCGCCCTGCCCCGCGTCACCGAGCGGCTGCGCGCGGCAGGCTATTCGGACGAGGATCTTGCGAAGATGCTGGGCGGCAACATCCTGCGCGTGATGGCAGCAGCCCAGGCGGCCGCCGAGTAACGCCAAGCCACGAGCCGATGCAGGGGCGCCGCGCGGCGCCGACCACAGGAGAACTCCCGCCGTGAAACGCCTCTTCGCCGCCGCAGCCGCCATTGCCGTCGCCACCGCCACTGCGGCCCCGGCTCCGGCCCAGGACTATGCCCGCTACAGCGACGAGGCGGTCACTCAGGAACTGGCGCGGATAGCGGATACCCGGATGATCGCGATGGTGCCGATGCGCGACGGCGTCGAGCTGGCGACCAACATCTATCGTCCCAAGGGCGCGGAGGGGCCGCTCCCGACGATCCTGTGGAAGACGCCCTACAACGAGCTTTCGTATAACGTCCGCACCAGCCGCCGCGCGCTCGAGGCGATCAAACGCGGCTATGCCTTCGTCGTCCAGAACGAGCGGGGCCGCTATTATTCCGAGGGCGACTATCAGATCCTCGGCTATCCGCAGACCGACGGCTATGACACGCTGAGCTGGATCGCGGCGCAATCCTGGTCGAACGGGCGGATCGGCACGCTCGGCTGTTCCTCGTCGGCCGAATGGCAGCTCGCGCTGGCGGCGCAGAACCATCCGGCTCACGCCGCGATGGTCCCGATGGCTGCGGGCGCGGGGATCGGCAAGGTCGGGCCGTTCCGGGAACAGGGCAATTGGTACACCGGCGGCGTACCCCGCACGCTGTTCTTCGTCTGGCTCTACGGAGTCGACAATCCGCTGCGTGCGCAGCTTCCCGGCGATCTCGATCCCGATATTCGCGCCCGCATCGCACGCTACAATGATCTTGCCGCGACCAAGCCCTCGGTGAACTGGACGCGCCAGATCCGCCACTTGCCCGTCGACGAGATGCTATCCGATCTCGGCGAGCCGCCCGCGACCTTCGAGGAGCTGATCGCGCGCGGCCCCGCCGATCCCGCGTGGCGCGAAGGCGGCCTCTACCACGACGACATGGGCTGGGGCGTTCCGGCGCTCTGGGTGAACAGCTGGTACGACGTGTCGATCGGCCCGAACATGGCGCTGTTCAACCACGCGCGCGAAGCCGGCACCGATGCCGAAGCGAGCGCCAACCAATATGCCATCGTCGGGCCGAACACCCATTGCGCCTTCGCCGGGCTCGGTCCGGACTTCGTCTCGGGCGACCGCGATCTCGGCGACGCCAGCTTCGACGTCGATGCGCAGGTCTTCGCCTTTTTCGATCGCTGGCTGAAGGGCGAGCGCGACGCCTATCCCGCGACCACTCCGGCCGTGCGCTTCTACACCATGGGCGCCAATCGGTGGCAGTCGGCGGAGCAATGGCCCCCGGCAGACGCCACCAGCGTTCGCATGTATCTGCGCTCGGGCGGCAATGCGAACAGCCTTTATGGCGACGGGGCGCTTTCCGTGGAGGCGCCGCCTGCGGCCGAGGCGCCGGATCGCTACACCTATGATCCGATGAACCCGGTTCAGACGATCGGCGGCGGCGACTGCTGCAACGGCGGGCTGGTGACGGCCGGCGCGTTCGACCAGCGCCCGATCGAGGCGCGGCGCGACGTGCTGGTCTATACCAGCGCGCCGCTCGCGGAGCCGCTCGAAGTCACTGGCTTCGTCAACGCAGTGCTGCGTGTCTCCTCGGACGCACGCGACACCGACTTCGCGGTCAAGCTGGTCGATGTCGCGCCCGACGGAACTGCCTATATCCTCGGCGACACGATCCTGCGCGCGCGCTACCGCAATGGCTATGAACGGCCGGAAATGATGGAGGCGGGCGAAGTCTATACCATTGCGCCGACGCCGATCACCACGAGCAACACCTTTCAGCCCGGCCATCGCATCCGCGTCGAAGTGACATCGTCGAACTTCCCGAAATTCGTGCGCAACCTGAACACCGGCGGCGCTAACGAAAGCGAAACCGGCCATGTGGTGGCGCACAACACGCTTCACCATTCCGCCGCCCAGCCTTCCTACATCGACTTGCCAGTGGTGCCCCGACGCTAGACCCTGACGCGATCGCGGCGCGCCCGGACCTGCAGGACGCGCCGCTCGAACCCGAAGCCCGCGGCGTCAGGGAATCAGGCGGTAGAGCGTATAGGGCTGCGCCTCGAACGAGAAGCGGGTGTCGCCGCCCTCGCCATAGAATTGCAGCAGGCCGAGCGGCCCATAGGGACTCGTCGCCGCACTGCTCTGCTGGAAGACGCGCGGCCCCACCTGCTCCCAGCGGACCGTCTCGCCATTCAGCGTCATCACCAGCCCATGCTCGCCGTCGCGCCGGACCTGGATCAGGCTCGCGGGATCGAGCCGGTAGCTGGTGTAGGAGCGTCGGTTGGTGCGATAGGTGCCTTCCACCAGCTCGGCGGGCGCGCCGGTCCACAGCGGCAGCCGCTCGGTCGGAAACAGGCGCTCGGTCACCAACGCCGTCAGCTCCGAACGCGCCAGCGAGGAGCCGTCGCCGCCGGTGGTGGAGATGAAGAAGCCGACGTTCGCCTCGGGCGCGAGCACCAGGTTCGAATGGAACTCCCCGGTATTTCCGCCGTGCCAGACGATCCGCGGGTTCGAGACGCGACCCTCCAGGAACCCATGGGCAAGACCCGGCAGGCCCGGCGAATTGGCCGCCAGCCGGGTCCGCATCTGCTGCGCGGTTTCGGGGCGCAGGATACGCGTGCCGTCGATCTGCCCATCCTGCAGATGAGCGATCATGAAGCGCGCCATGTCGGCGCCCGGCGCGGACATCGACCCGGCAGGCGCGATGTTGCGAATCATTTCGGGCGGCTGGGCGACGAACCGGCCGTCCTTCCATTCATAGCCGACCGCCGCATCGCCTTCCCAGCCGCTCGGCAGCGGCTCGCGGAAGGTGCTGCGGGTCATGCCCAGCGGCTGGAAGATGTGCCGGTCGACATAGTCGAAGAAGTCTTCGCCCGATACGCGCTCGACGATATAGCCGGCGATCGCGCTGCCATAGTTGGAGTAGGAGATTTCCTGGCCGGGCGGCCGCACCCGCGCCGGAATGTGCGACGCCAGCCAGGGGCCGAGCGGCCGATATTCGTCCGGCGAGCTGACGAACATGTCGGCATAGCCGTCCTCGAACCCGGGCGTGTGATCGAGCAGGTCGCGGACGCGGATCTTCTGCGGAAACGTGTCGGGAATGGTGAAGTCGAGATAGCGGTCGATCGGCGCATCGAGGTCGACCTTGCCCTGCTCGACCAGCTGCATCAGCGCCGTCCAGGTGAACAGCTTCGAGACCGAGCCGGGCCGGAACAGCGTCCGCGCCGGATCGACCGGCCGGCGCGCCTCGACATCGGCATAGCCATAGCCCTTCTGGAACACGACTTCGCCGTCGGCGACGAGCACGAACACCGCGCCCGCGATCTCGCGATTGGCGATTCCCATCGCCATTGCGCCATCCACGAATGCCTCGAGCTCGCCGACGCGGGTTTCCAGCGTGGTGGTCGCCTCGGCACGAGGCAACTGCACGGTCTGCGCGTGGACCGCCGGTGCGGCGGTCGCCAGCAGCAGGGCAGTGAACAGCACGGCGCCTTTGCGTTTCGGGACCAGAGTCATGCCTCCCCCTTCTTCTTCTGTCGAACGGAAGCGGCGGGACGCCTTGAACGCTCCCGCCGCCAATGGTCAGAACTTCACCTTGGTGCCGACCTGGAAAAAGCGGCCGATGCCTTCGTAATGGGCGTTGGCCGTCGTCGTGACCAGCGGCGGATCGACGTCGAAGACGTTGCGGACGTTGCCGAACAGCTCGAACCGGTCCCACACGCGGAACTGCAGACCCAGATCGACATAGGTGCGTGCCTCGATGTCGCCGTTGATGATGTTCTGCTGGCTGTCGAACTGGCCGCCGCCCACATAGCGCACCCGGGTGTCGATCCCGAAGCTGTCGCTCTGATAGCCGGCGCTGAACGTACCGCGCCAGTGCGGTACGCCGTCGATGACCGGATCGCCGACGTCGCCCGCCACGTCGCGGCGGGTGAAGCCGGTTTCGAACACCAGCGAGTCGACATAGGTCGCCAGCGCGCGGAAGCGCAGCGTTCCCGCCTCCCCGTCGATCAACGCGAGCGGCAGCTGATAGGCCGCCTCGATATCGACTCCGTTTGTCTGGAACCGCGCGATGTTCTGGGCAAAGGCATAGACGGTGTCGATCGTGCCGGTCGCATCGCGAACGACGCGGGCACAGGCGCCCGCGTCGCCCTGCGCGCAGGCTGCGGTGACATCCGAGGCGCTCGGGGTCGTGATCGCATTGCCGATCTTGATGTCGTAGTAATCGACCGAGACGCTGAGCCCGCGCAGGAAGCTGGGGGAGATCGAGCCGCCCACCGTCCAGGTCTCGCTGACTTCGGGGACGAGATCCTGATTGCCTCCGCTCAGGATCGTCGCGGTCGGGTTCGGATTATAACCGGGGACGGCGTCCCTCCCCGCGCTGTCGAGATCGACGACCGGACGCACGTTGATCGAGCTCACCGAAAAGAGGTTGCCGATGCTGGGTGCGCGGATGTCGCGCGAGCGCGTGGCGCGGAGCAGAATGTCGTCGAACAGCCGGGCAGTGCCGCCCAGTTTCCACGACCAGATGCCGCCGCTCAGGCTATAGTCCGAATAGCGCGCCGCACCGTTCAGATCGAGTTCGAGCGCCTGAGTGTCGAGCAGCGGAACCAGCGCTTCGACGAAGCCTTCCTGTACGTCGAACCCGCCCTGCGTCGGCACGGTGAACACCGCCAGCCCGAACACACCGGCCTCGTCGAGCGGGCCGTTCGACTGTTCCTGCTCCTCCCAACGTGCCTCGGCACCCACGGCGATCGTGACCGGGCCCGCCCACAGCGAGAACAGATCGCCCTGCAGCCGGATCGTGGCCGAATCGAGTTTCGTCGTCCCCGCGAGATATTGCGTGCCGCTCACATATTCCATCGCCTCGGGCGAGGCGGCGCCGATCCCGAACGGATTGAACGCCACGCACGCCGGATCGTCGTTGGTCGGGTCCGCATCGGCATTCACCGCGCAGACGATCTGTCCGCCGACCTCGACCGCATCGATCGCCCGCGCGAAATTTCCGGGGATCGACGAATTGAAGAAGCGCTGGACGCTGTCGACTTCGCCATGGCTGAAGTGCGCGTCATATTCCCAGCCGTTGCCGAAGCTGCCTTCGATGCCGACCGCGAATTCCTTCGTCTCGCGTTCCGCGTCGAACGTCATGAAGAAAGTGTCGGTGAACAGCCGCCCGATCGTCAGGCTCGTCTCCCCCGCCCCGGCGAGCTGCGCCTGGATCGTCGGCGAAAGGAACGGGTTGCTCGCCGACACAGCGAAGACCGGCGACGAAAAATCCGGGAAGAAGGGCTGAGTCGTTTCGGCGCGGCCATAAACCGCATCGGCCCAGACAGTGACATTCTCACCGATGTCGTAGCTGGCGCGTGCATAGGCGCTGACGCGCTCGAGCGGGCTTGCGACCCACAGCAGATCATAGAGGCCGAAATAATCCTCCTCGGTCGCGGCACGGAGCGAGCCGTCGGCATTGAACAGCTGCCCCGCGAGCGACCCGGCCAGGATCGTGCCCTGGCGCGTGATCGGCGCCAGATCGTTCACGTCCGGCTGCAGCTCGAAGCGTCCGCCGCCCAGGTTGACGTTGCCTGCGCCCAGCCACGGACGCTCGGCACGTCCCTCCGGCGATATTCCTTCGTCGTTCACATATTCCGCGCCGATCATGAAATGCCCGCGGCCACCGGCGAACTGCGTTCCGAACGAACCATCAAACCCATAGCGGAAGCCGTCGCCGCGCGACGAGATGCCGCTCTGGGCGCCCAGCGTCAGTCCGTCCAGATCGTCGTTCAGGATGATGTTGACGACGCCCGCGACCGCGCCCGAGCCCCAGGCTGCCGATGCGCCACCGGTCACCAGCTCGACTCGCTGAACCAGGTTCGTCGGCACGAAGTTGAGATTGTTGTCGCCGACGAAACGACGGCCGTTGACCAGCGTCAGGGTGCGTGCACTGCCCAGGCCACGCAGATCGACCGGCGCGGTGCCGCTCGAGGTGTTGCCGATCGTGCCGGTGGGCGAGACCGAGTTGCGGATCTGCGGCTGCTCGTTGAGCACCTGCTGCAGGTTCGGGGCCGTTGCGAGCCGGATTTCTGCATCGCCGATCACGGTGGTCGGGGTGGGCTGGTCGAAACCGGCCCGCTCGATGCGCGATCCGGTCACGACGATCGCTTCGGCCTCGGGCTGCGGCGTCCTGCTCGGAGGTACCGTCTGATCCGAGGCCGGTTCCGGCGTCGACTGAGCGAAAGCCGGTCCGGCGACAGCCAGAGCAAGAGCTCCAACGGAAGCCGACAAGGCCGTGCGAACTGCGATCTTTCGTTCAAGCATGATTTCTTCCCCGATGAAGTTCTGCGTCGAGCCCCCAGAAGCACTGGCCGCCGGTACAGGCACCGCAACGGCATGATTTGATCGACGTCGGCGCATTTGCCGATCGCGACCTAGTTAACCTGAATGGGACGGTTGCACTCTGTTTGGAGCATGTCAATCATGTTACGGAACAAAGAATCCGATTGTGACATCTCTGCCGTGACACATGCCGCGGGTGGCCGAGCGGCACGCGAAGAATCCGCGCCGCTCCCGCCGAAAGCGGGCGACGGCACGCACGTCCGCGTCCTCCTTGCACGGCGCCTCCACGGCGGCGGCACACCCGCGCCGTCGAAGCGCCCCTATTTCCAGGTCGCCCGCAGGAGTCGCGCGAAATTGCCGCCGAGGATCAGTTCGATGTCCGCATCCGAATGGTTGCGGCGGATCAGTTCCTCGGTGAGATCGTAGAATTTGCGCGGATGATCGAACCCGTCGACGTCGATCTTTTCGCGAAACGCGTAACTTTCCTTGTACGCATTGCGCAGCATCGTGTTCTGGTCCGCAGGCATGTCGTCATAGCCGTTCAAGTCGCTGTCGGTGCCGATCCCGACATGCTCGATCCCCACCAGCCGCGCGACATGCTCGATATGATCGACATAATGCGCGACTGTCGTGGGATCGCGATCGCGGATGAAGTTGCGCACGCCCGTGATCCCCATCACGCCGCCCTTCGCCGCCAGCTTCACGATCATCTCGTCGGTCTTGTTGCGCGGATGGGCGTTGAGCGCGCGGCAGTTGCTGTGGGTATAGGCGATTGGACGCGGCGAAAGCTCGACTGCGTCCAGCGTCGTGCGGTCGCCCGAATGCGACACGTCGATCAGCATGCCTGCTTCGTTCATCGCGTTGATGATCGCCACGCCGAAGTCGCTGATCCCCGCATCGACTCGCTCGGTGCTGCCGGTGCCGATACGGTTCATGCTGTTGTAGGTGAGCTGGGCACAGCGCAGCCCCAGCTGGTAGAAATAAGCCACGTCCTCGACGCGCTCGAACTGATCGGCGTTCTGCAGGCCCATGATCATGCCCACCTTGCCTTCAGCCTTGGCCCGCTCGAGGTCGCTGACCAGCCCCACGAGCGAGAACACGTCCGAGTTGCGCCCGGCATAGCCCTGCCACGCCGCCAGGAATTCGAGCGCCTGCTCCTTCGAACCCGGGCCGCCGATGCCGACCGCATTGTGGATGCCCGTCACGCCGGAGGCGCGAAACTCCGCTTTCTGCTCCTCGGTCATCGGATCGGCATAGACGTCGGGCCGAAAGTCGATCTTCGGAATCGCCAGCATGTCGAGGACCATTGCGCGCTCGACCAGCGCGATCGCCCGCGCCGAATAGGTCGTTTGAGTCGCACCCAGGCTGTAATATCCCCGATTGATCATCGGAAAGGCCATCAAGGCGCCTGCGCCGGCCGCCTTCAGAACGTCGCGCCTCCCCGGCTTGCGATCCATTCCCATCGGTACTCCCTCCCTCGACGCGAGTCTTCGCTGCCCAGGAGTGTTTATCCCAATCGGAAACTTGTCAACGCTGCGGAGAATTTTGCCAAATCGCCCCGCGCGCTTCGGCGCGGTGCGCGACCCGCTGACGATTGCAATTCCTCGGACTTTACCGAGCCGAACATCAGCAATCGATGCAAGGATCTGCCGATGCCATGCTTGACTCGAAAGCCCCAGCAGGAAACTATGTCCTGATTGGAAAATGGAGTGCAGCGCGATGGGCCGAATGACGCTCGAATATGCAGTCGAGAAGTTCCCCTACAAGGCTCCGTTTCGTATCTCGGGCTATCTCTTCGACTCCTCCGAACTCGTCACGGTCACGCTGCGCGACGGTGCGCACCGGGGGCGCGGCGAGGGTGCCGGCGTCTATTATCTGCAGGATGATGTCGCCAATATGGTGGCCGAGCTCGACGTCCATTGCGACGCGATCGAAGCAGGGCTGAGCCGCGAGGAGCTGCGCGAGGCGATGCCGCCGGGCGGCGCCCGTAACGCAGTCGATTGCGCGCTCTGGGAGCTCGAGGCGGACCGCGCCGGCGTGCCCGTGTGGAAGCTGGCCGGATTCGAAGCTCCCGATCCGCTCGTCTCCACCTTCACGCTCGGCGCCGACGATCCGGCCGCGATGGCGGAGGCGGCGCGCGGCTATACGGTGGCGCATGCGCTCAAGCTGAAGCTCACCGGCGATCTCGATCTCGACGGCGAGCGGGTCCGCGCCGTCCGGGCGGCACGGCCCGACGCCTGGCTGGGGGTCGATGCGAATCAGGGCTTCACCGGCGACCAGCTCGATCCGCTCGTCGCGATTCTCGTCGAGGCGCGCGTCGAGCTGCTCGAACAGCCCGTGCGGCGCGGCGCCGAGCACGAGCTTGATGGATTCAAGTCGCCGATCCCCGTTGCCGCCGATGAAAGCGTGCTCACGCTCGACGATCTGGCGACGCTCCCCGGCCGGTTCGGCGCGTTCAACATCAAGCTCGACAAGTGCGGCGGCCTCACCGAGGCGCTGATGATGCTCGAGGCGGGCAAGCGGCTCGGGCTCGACGCGATGGTCGGCAACATGATGGGCAGCAGCCTGTCGATGGCGCCGTCGTTCCTCGTCGCCCAGCGCTGCCGCTACGTCGATCTCGACGGCCCCACCTTCCTCGCCCGCGATCGCCAGCCCGGCGTCGTCTATCGCGACGGGAAAGTGTGGTGCGGCGACACGGTCTGGGGGCCGCAGAAGCTGGCCGCGCATGCAGGGGAGACGCACCTATGAGACGCTTTGCCGCACTGATCGTCGCCGGGATGCTGTCCGGCGCCGCGCCCGCACCCGTGCAGGACGCGGCCGACTATGACATCGTCATCCGTAACGGCCATGTCCTCGACGGTGCCGGCAATCCCTGGGTCAGCGCCGATGTCGCGATCGACGACGGGCGTATCGTCGCGATCGGCGCGGTGCCAGGTCGCGGCGAGACCGAGATCGACGCCACCGGCCGCTATGTCGCGCCGGGCTTCATCGACATGCTCGACCAGTCGGGCCACGCCCTGCTGCGCGACGGCAGCGCGGCGAACAAGCTGCGCATGGGCGTGACCACGCTGATTGCCGGCGAAGGCGGCACCGCCGTTCCCGCGGATGAAGTCGCCGCCTATTTCCGGCAGCTCGAGACGCAGGGCATCGCCGTCAATTTCGGTACCTATTATTCGGCGACTCAGGCGCGGATGAAGGCGATGGGCGATTCCGCCGGCGCGCCCACGCCCGAGCAGATGGCGGTGATGGAAGCCGAGGTCGCGACTGCGATGCGCGCCGGCGCCTTTGGCGTCTCGACTGCACTGATCTATCCGCCTGCGACCTTTCACGCGCAGCAGGATCTGGTGCGCCTCGCCAGTATCGCCGGCCGCTGCGGCGGAACCTATGCCACCCACATGCGCGACGAGAGCAGCGAGTTGCTCGCCGCGATCGGCGAAGCGATCGAGATCGGCGAGCGCAGCGGCGCGAAGGTCGAGATCTTCCATCTCAAGGCCGCCTATGCGCCGCTCTGGGGCCAGCTCATGCCGCAGGCGATCGAACTGATCGAAAGCGCCCGCGCGCGCGGTGTCGATGTCGCGGCGAACATGTATCCCTATCGCGCCGGTGGCACCGGCCTGTCGCCGACCGTGCCGACTCATCTTTACGAACAGGGCCGCGACGCCGCGCACGAGGCGCTGCGCGACCCGCTGGTCCGCGCCCGCCTCAAGGGCGAGCTCGCCGCCGGTCCCCAGCCCAACTGGTCGAATCTCGTCCACGCTTCGGGCGGCTGGGACAATGTCGTGCTCGCCAGCGCACATGTGCCCGAAATGCGCCAGTATGAAGGGCAGAGCTTCGCCGCGATCGGTGCCGCGCTCGGCCGCGATCCGGCCGACGTCGCCTGGGATACGATGCTGGCCGCGCTGCCGCAGCGGGCGAGCGCGCTCTATTTCATGATGCGCCAGGACGACATCGATCTGGCGATGCGCCAGCCCTGGGTCAGCATCGGCACCGATGCCGCTGCCTCGGTCCCCGCGATGGAAAGCGATCCGGTGGGGCTCACCCATCCGCGCTCCTACGGCACCTTCCCCCGCATCCTCGGCGACTATGTTCGCGAGCGCGGCGTGCTCACGCTCGCCGAGGCGGTCCGCAAGATGACGTCGCTCCCCGCGATGCGCATGGGACTTTCGGATCGCGGCGTCCTGCGCGCCGGGCTTCGCGCCGACGTGGTGATCTTCGACGCCGATCGCGTGATCGATCACGCCACCTATGCCGATCCCACCGCCAGCCCGGAAGGCGTAGAGGCGGTGATCGTCAACGGCGTGCTGGCACTGCGCGACGGCGAACCCACCGGCACGCGCAGCGGCATGGTCCTGCGCCACCGCTGCGAGATTTGAGGTCCGGGAAAAACTGCCGGGGGTGCGTGTGCGCCCCCGGCGATGCGATTACTCGGCGGCGGGCCGGAACAGCAGGTCCTGATAATCCCAGCTGAAGTCCGCCAGCGGCGATACCGGCTTCATCGTCACGCGCTCGACCTTGCCGTCGGCATCGAGCGCGAAGGTGACATAGGCCGGCTCGATCCCCGGATCGGTGAAACGCGTGACGAACGTGTCATACTGCCAATGCTCCAGCCGGCCGCCCATGTTCGGAGTCGACTTGAAGTCGATCGTCAGCCCGTCGCCCGAAAGCGCCACTTCGATGTCGCCGTACCAGGCGTCGCTATACGTACCGGCATAGCGGTCGAGCGCGAGCGACGGGCCGACCTCGGCCGGCTGCGCCGCGGCGCTTTCAAGCTGCGCGACTGCCGCCGCAATCCGCTGCTGCTTCATCTCGGCCAGCTTCTCGGGCCAGTCGCCGCGCGGCTTGTCGAGATAATGGTCAAGCAGTTCGTAGAAGAGGCCGCGAACCAGTTCGCCTTCTTCGCTGTTCACGGTGATCGAGAAACCGACATTCTCCTCCGGGATCATCGCCACCATCGTCAGCGATCCGAACACCGCGCCGCCATGCGAGACGATCTTCGCGCCGCGATATTCCTGCACGCTCCAGCCGAGCGCATAGGTGGAGAACATCGGATCGAGCACCGCCATTGGTCCCGAGGAGCTGCGGGTCGGCAGCAGCACCACCGGGTCCCACATCTCGCGGCCGGCTTCCTCGCTGAACACCCGCCCCTCGCCGTTCGGCAAGGCGCCATGGGCGAGCTGGATCTTCAGCCATTGCGCCAGTTCGTTCGCACTGCTGGCGATGCCGCCGGCGGGGGCTGAGCTCGGCGCCAGGCTTTCGCGCTCGTCGAGGATCCGGAGCGTGCCGATGCCGCGGATCGGTCCGCCCAGCCGCGCATGCGCCTGCGCGCGATCGGGCGTGGCGAGCCGCGCCGGCTCGTTGCTGGTCGATCGCAGCATCCCTGCCGGGCGCAGGAGATGCTCGACGACATACTCTTCCCAGCGTTGACCGGTCACTTCCTCGATCAGCTGGCCGGCGACCATGTAGAGGACGTTGTCATAGGCATAGCCGCTGCGGAAACTGGTCGCCGGTGCGATATGGCGCAGCCGCCGCACCGCTTCGGCGCGCGGGATGTTCGAACGCGGCACGAACAGCAGATCGCCCGCGCCGAGGCCAAGGCCGCTGCGGTGGACGAGCAAGTCGCGTACCGTGATCTCGCGCGTCACCCACGGATCGTACATCTGGAATTCGGGGAAATGCTCGATGACCGGATCGTCCCAGTCGAGCCGGCCCTCGTCCACCAGCGTCGCCAGCGCGGCGGCAGTGAATGCCTTGCTCGCCGATCCGATCAGGAACAGCGTGTCCGCGGTCACCGGTTCGTTGCCGCCCGCGGCGCGCACCCCCCAGCCGCGCGCCAGTACGGTCTCGCCATCCTCGACGATCGCGATGGCGACGCCGGGCACGTCGAGCTGCTGCCGCAGCGCCTCGACCCGCGCTTCGAAACCGGCCGGCGGATCGGCGAGCGCCGGGCTGGCGGCAAAGCACAGGCACAACAGGATCAGCCGTTTCATAGGTCCTCCACGGATCGACGGGGGGAGTCGCGCACGATCCGCACCACGCCGATCGTGAGCAGCGGCAGCACGTATACCGCCAGGAACATCCAGGCGAGTGCGCGATAGCCGTTGGCGATCAGCGCCACGAGCCCGAAGCGGTCGGCCAGCAGCATGCACCCGATCAGCAGCACCGCGGCGATGCCGAGCCGCGCCTGCACCGACAGCGAAGTGCCGCGCCGCTGCTCCACCACATGCGACACGCGCTCGTTGATCGCATGCACCACGCCGACTCCGCTTTCGAGCAGCGCGGCGAAGATCATCGCCTGAAACACCAGGTGAAAGGCCGGAACGCCGAGCTGGCCGAGCAGAAAGTCCGACGGCAGCGTCTCGTCGCCGATCGCGGGATAATAGGCGATCATGCAGATGTAGAATGCCAGCGCCGGCCACATCGCCATCGGCCCGGCGATCGCACCGGCGATCACTGCGTCGCGGTTGCTGGTGAAATGGCGCACCACCGGCAGGATCACGACCGCGGCGACGATATTGTAGCTGGCATAGGTGACGCCGTTCGCGAACCAGTTGGTCGCCGGCACCGGCTGGGCGAACCCTTCCGCGATGCGCCCGCCGAAGCGGCTCACCGCCAGCACCAGGAACAGCGCATAGGTCGCGTAGATCCCGATCGAGAGATATTTGAACATCCGCTCGACCGAGTCATTGCCGAACATCGAAATGACGGCGATGCACCCCATCAGTGCCAGCGTCCCGCCGATCGTCGGCCAGCCGAGCGCCGACTCGCCCAGCGCGCCCGCCGCGGCGCCGAACACCGCGAGGATCAGGATCACGAACAACAGATAGGCGACTTCGAACAGCGGCGCCGCCGGCCCGAGCAGCGCCTTGAAGAAGCTGCGATAGTCGAGCGCGGCGATGCGGCGGGCGAAGAGGAAGGTGAGCGCCGTGACCAGGCTCCAGATCGCCATCGCCAGCAGGATCGCCGCCACGCCGCCCCAGGGCCCGCTCGGCAGGAAGAATTCGGCGAGTTCGCGCCCCGTCGCATAGCCTCCGCCGATCACCACCGCCTTCAGAGCGAAGCTCGGAAGCAGGAAGCGCTGAAAGGCGGAGGGGCGATGGCTCATGCGAGACAGAAATCGAGCAGCGCGTCGAACGCAGGGCCGCGGCGGATCGGATCGGCCGCCGGCAGCCCCAGCCGGTCGCTCTCAGCCGCGATCAGCGCCTCGGCCTCGCCGGGCGAGAGGTGCGCGGTGTTGAGCGACACCCCGCCGCAGCGGATCGCCGGATTGGTCAGCCGCCCCAGCGCGACGGTCTGTTCGATCACTGCCTCGATCGGCGGCACCGCAAAGGCCTCCATCCCCAGCATCTGCTCCCGCCCGGGCTGGTGGCATACCACGAACACATCGGGCTGGCTGCCGTGCAGCAGCGCCAGCGACACGCCGGCGAACGAGGGGTGGAACAGCGACCCCTGGCCTTCTATCACATCCCAATGATCGGCCGCGGCGTCCGGGCTCAGCTGCTCGGCCGCGCCGGCCGCGAAGTCCGCCACGACCGCGTCCATGGGGATGCCGCTGCCGGCGATCAGGATGCCGGTCTGGCCGCTCGCGCGGAAATCGGCGGCCACGCCGCGGTCTGCAAGGCCCCTGGCGATTGCCAGCGCGGCATATTTCTTGCCCAGCGCGCAATCGGTGCCCACCGTCAGGATGCGCTTGCCGCTGCGCTTGCGGCCGGTCGCGATCGGAAGGTCGGTCGGCGCCCGGCGCACGTCGATCAGCCGCCGGCCCAGCCGCGTCGCCGCCGCATTCACTTCGGGAATGTCGGCCAGCCGCGAGTGCATGCCGGCGATGATATCGAGCCCCGCCTCGAGCGCCTCGACGAGCGGCGGCAGCCACGAGCGGGGAATCACGCCGCCGATGTTGGCGACGCCGATCACCAGCGCCCGCGCGCCCTGTGCATAGGCTTCGCGCGGCGTCATCGCCGGAAGCCCTGTCGAAACCGCCCCTCCCGGCAGCGCGAATTCGCCGACGCAGCGGTCGCTCGCCCAGTCGCGAAGTCCGAACGCGGTCTTGGCGAATCCGGGCGAAGTCACGTCGCCCAGGAACAGCAGATAGGGCGTCGGCAGCGTGCCGGCCGCCATCGGCTCGGCCTCGGTCTCGGTCCAGCGCTCGGCGCGCTCGGCTTTTGCAATGCTCATCGCGGCGCCTCGTCGGTTGGGTGCATGTTCATCTCCGCATCGCCGCTCCCGGAAACCGATGGGCCCGCAGCAACTTCTCTACACAGAAACAATATGTCCTGAACGGAGAATGTCAATCGCCCTCGGCTCATTGCGCAAGCCGCCGGAGCGGTGCGCGCGGCCGGTCGCCGCGCGCACCGGCTCAGAACTGGACCGAGAAGGCCAGCAGGTTGAACTGGAGCGCGATCCACAGCAGCACCAGCGCCGCGATCAGCAGACAGATGCTCCACAGCCTGGCGGTCCAGCGCCGCTTCGCCTGGAACGCCACCCAGACGTTCCAGGCCATCACGCCGGTTCCGCCGACGAACGCGATCAGGCCGGCGATCTGGAGCAGCCACAGCCACGGGTCCATCGCCGAGCTGAACAGCGTCAGGTCCGAACTCATCGCGCTGATCGCCCAGATCCAGCCGAGGAACACCGCCAGGATCAGCAGTGCGAACAGCCGCGACAGGCGATGCGCCAGCAGCACGCGCCCGGTGAGCCCCAGCGGCGCGCGATAATAGCGGCGGACCAGCGCGCGGATCGGCCACAGCAGCACCGTCAGCGCGAGCACCGCGAGCGCGAAGTAGAGCGCCGGCAGCAGCCAGCTCGCAGAGACGGACGCGGGCACGCGGTCGAACACGGTGAACGGCGCCCACGAGCCCACCGCGACGCGCACGACCTTGCCGTCCACCACCTTGGCCGCCAGCAGCTCATGGCTGTTCCGGTCCTTCCAGACGAAAGGCTCGACCTCCACCCATTGGCGCGGCTGGCCGTCCTCGCCTTGCAGGAACGGGATCACCAGCCCGCCCTCGCCGTCGGGGGCGATGGTCACCTGGCTCAGCAACCCGCCGATCGCCATGAAGCTGCTCGCGAACCGGCGCGACGGCTGCCAGTTGCCGGCCAGCATCCGCGCGTGCTCGACGGCGGTTTCCTGGTCGACGCGAGTCGTGATCTCCGGCCCCGGGAAATAGCGGTCGGCGAATTCCTCGAACAGGATCGTCCGGATCGTGCCGGCGGCGCCATCGCGGCCGGTGCTGTTCACCGACAGGAAGAAGCCGACATGCTCGTCCAGGAACAGGTGCAGCTCGCTGTGAAAGAACATCGTGTCGCCGCCGTGCGAAATCACGTCGCGGCCGTTGATGTCGCTTTCGTAAAAGCCGAGCTGCATGCGATTGAGCGGCGGCATCAGCGTGAGCGGCGTATCGTGCATCATGCGGGCGGTTTCCGCCTGCAGGATGCGGTTGCCGTTGAATTCGCCGTTCTGGAGATGCGCGATCATGAAGTTCGCCATGTCGTCGCCGGTCGACGACAGGCTTCCCGCGGGGGCCGGACCGACGATCTCGAACTCCTGCCCCTCGCCGCTGCCGAGCCGATAGCCGGTGGCCATCTGGCCCTGGAGCCGCTCGGGCAGCGGCTGCCGCATCGTCGAATTCTCCATGCCGAGCGGCGTGAAGATGTGGCGGTCGACATAGTCGTCGAACGGCTCGCCCGAGAGGCGCTGGACGATATAGCCGGCGAGCGCAGTCGCATAGTTGGAATAGGCGGGAGTCGTGCCGGGCTCGAAGATCCGCTCAGGGATGTTGTCGGCGAGGAACGGACCAAGTGGCTGGATATCCTCGGCGTCGAAGAAGATCAGCCCCTTGCCCTGTTCCTCGAATCCCGCAGTGTGCGTCATGATCTGGCGCATCGTCACCGGCTGGCCGTTCTTCGCGGGAATCTCGAAGTCGAGATACTGGTTCACATCGGCGTCGAGATCGATCTTGCCCTGTTCGACGAGCTGCATCACTGCCGTCCAGGTGAAGAGCTTCGAAACCGATCCGGGGCGGAACAGCGTGCTCGCCGGATCGACCGGCGTGCGATCCTCGACGTCGGCATAGCCATAGCCGCGGCTGGTGAGCACCTGCCCGTCCTTCACCACCACGATCACAGCCCCGGCAAGATCGCCGGTGCGCAGTGCGTAGGGCACCATTCCGTCGAGCCAGGCGTCGAGATCCTCCCGCGTCAGTGCTTCGCCGGCGCCGGGCGAGGGAAGATCAGGCGCCGGCGAAACGCCTTGCATAGCCGGAGCGGGCACTGTCGGCGGCGTCAGCGAGTCCTGCGCAACGCCCACGCCGACGCCTGCGAGCAGGATCAGCATGGCGGTGATGAAAAGCTTGCGAAGTCCCACGGTAACTCCCCCTCCGATCGTGCCTGGGCGTTTCGGCATCGGCCCAACTTGTCGCATTACTATCCCGGAATGAAATCTTGATCCCGATCGGAAAAATTGTCAACCGCAGCCGCCCGGCGCGCTCTTTCGAGGTCTGACCTGCGGCCCGGCTGGCACCACGTCGGCCGTCTCGGCCCGGCGGCATCGGGGAGCTCGAGCCTCGACCACGCTGCCATTGATTGTCCGCCTGGCGACCCGCTCGCCTCTCGAGGCATTTCGCCACGGACAACGAAGATTTCGCTGTCCTACAGGCCCCGATCACGCATATCGGGAGAGTCCCCGTTCGGAGGACATCCATGTCACACGCTCGCTTCGGCCTGCCCCTCCGCACCGTTTCCGGAGCCGGAGCGCGTGTGCGTCGAAACGGGGCCCATATGCGCGCGGGCACGCGCGCACGCGTTGAGGTGCGACCTTTGTGCGACCTTCGGCGGTTTTCCGTGGTTTCCGCTCGGACCACGCACCGCAGGGCTCAACGGCCGCCGGATCGGCCTGGGCTTGGCTCCTCGGTCTCCGTGCGCCTCGCGATCGTCGGCAGGCAGCAGGCACCGCGTGGGCGCGGTGGCACAATCCTCCACGATGCGATGGTATAACATGCTTGCCGCAGTTGCTCACGCGCGCTAACAGCACTCGCCCACGCCATCGTGCTCGGAACGATTCAGGTACGTTGTACCATATCGTTTCAGCGGCCCAAGATCATGGAGACTCACATGCGCACCCTCGGTCTGCTGCTCGCCTCCGCGGCATTCGTCGCGCCGCCGGCATTCGCTCAAACCGGCGGGCAGGATGCGCCAGCGCAGCAACAGCGCGACGTCGTCCATGGCGAGCAATCGGAAGCGCTCGTCGTCACCGCGCCCTATGTACGCGACCTCGACGTGCTGGCCGGCACCACTGTCGTTTCGGGCGAGGAGCTGATCCGCGATATCCGCCCGCAGATCGGCGATACGCTCGTCAGCCAGCCCGGCGTTTCGGCCACGTCGTTCAGCCCCGGCGCCTCGCGCCCCGTCATCCGCGGGTTCCAAGGCGAGCGCGTGCGCGTGCTCACCGACGGCCTGGGCTCGCTCGACGTGTCGAACACCTCGACCGATCATGGGGTGACGATCGATCCGCTCACCGCCGAGCGGATCGAGATCCTGCGTGGCCCCGCGGTGCTGCTGTTCGGCAGTCAGGCGATCGGCGGCGCGGTCAATGTGATCGATCGCCGCATCCCGCGTGCCGCGCCCGAGAACGGCTTCCACGTCGATGCGATCGGCACGCTCGGTTCGGCGGCTGACGAGCGCAGCATCGGCGGCGCGGCGGACGTGTCACTGGCCCCTTCGATCGTGTTCCACGTCGACGGCAGCTATCGCAAGACCGACGATCTGCGCGTGGGCGGCTATGTCCTGTCGCCCGAGCTTCGCGCCGAGCAGCTCGAGATCGCCGAGGAAGAGGCGGAGGAAGGCCATCTCGACGAGGCCGAGGAAGCGCTCGAACTCGCCGACCAGCGCGGTCGCCTGCCCAACAGTGCCACCGAAACCTACACGCTGGGCACCGGCCTTGCGATCGTGAACGACGGCGGCAGCCTCGGTTTCTCGCTGGGCTACTACAACAGCGACTATGGCGTGCCCGCCCGCCCCGGGGCGCATCATCACCACGAGGAAGGCGAAGAGGAGCCCGAGGAAGAGGAAGGTCACGAGCACGGCGAGGAAGCCGTCACCATCGGCATTGAGCAGTTCCGCGCCGACATGCGCGGCGAAGTGAACGTCGGCGGCAGCTTTCTCGATCAGATCCGCGTTCGCGTCGGCTTCGCCGACTATGAGCACACCGAGTTCGAAGGCGACGAAGTCGGGACCGTGTTCAATTCCGAGGCTTTCGAAGGGCGTCTCGAGCTTGTGCAGGCGGATCGCGGCAACTGGCGGGGCGTGATCGGCTTCCAGGGCTATACGCGCGACTTTGCGGCGGTGGGCGCCGAAGCTTTCGTGCCGGCCAACGTCACTGACCAGTACGGCATCTTCGCGCTGCAGGAACTCGATTTCGGCGCGCTGGGGCTCGAATTCGCCGGCCGTTACGAGCACACGGGCGTACGGTCGAACAGCGTGGCGATCGGGCTCGAAGACGATCAGGAGATCATCGCCGTCGATCGCAACTTCGACGCCTTCTCGGGCGCGGTGAGCCTCACCTATGCAGTCGCGCCCGGCATCCGCATCGGCGCCACCGGCTCGCGCGCGGTGCGCGCGCCTTCGGCCGAGGAGCTGTTCTCGAACGGCCCGCACATTGCCACCCAGGCATTCGAAGTCGGCAATCCCTATTTCGATACCGAAAAGAGCTGGGGCGCCGAAGTGTTCGCGCGGGGCGCCACCGGGCCGCTGACCTTCCAGATCAGCGCCTATGCCACCTGGTTCGACGATTATATCTACGAAGTCGATACCGGGCTGGAAGCCGACGAACTGCCGCTGTTCCAATATGCCCAAGCCGACGCGCGCTACTATGGCGCCGAAGGCGAAGTGACCGCGCAGATCGTGAACAGCGAAAGCTTCGGCCTGACGGCGAACGTGGTCGCCGATTATGTGAATGCCGAGCTTACCGACAGCGATTCACCGGTTCCCCGCATCCCGCCGCTGCGCGTGCTGGGTGGTCTATCGGCCACGGCCGGCGCCTTCGGCGGCCGGGTGGAAGTCGAGCATGTCACCGAGCAGACCCGCGTCGCGGCGTTCGAGACGCCGACCGATGCGTTCACTTTCGTCAACGCCTCGGTCAACTGGCGCCCGTTCGCGCGCAGCGAAACGGTCCTGACGCTTTCGGCGAACAACATCTTCGATGTCGAGGCGCGTCGCCACGCGTCGTTCACCAAGGATTTCGTGCCGCTCGCCGGGCGCGACATCCGCCTCGCGGCACGGATCAGCTTCTAAGGGCGCGGAGCCGCACTACCGGCGCATTCTGCGAGGGGAGCGCAGTGGCGGATCGCCACGCCGCTCCCCTCGCACGAAGCGGAAGGCCCCCTCACTCGCCGTGCGACCAGTCTCCCGGCGCGCCATCGCTCTCGTCCCAGGCGATGAAGGCGACGTCGTCCAGGGTCGCGTCGGTCGTGCCGCTCAGCCGAAGCATCGGACGGAGCGGCAGTCGCTCTTCGGCGGTGAAGTCGAACCGGAAGAACCGCCAGTCGCCGCCGCCGATCTCGGCCGCGCCGACCGATTGCCAGGGCGCGGTTTCGAGGGCTTCGAAGCGCGCGCTGCCGGACGGGTGGAACTGCACCAGCGCCTCGACCCGGGCCGGCGCCGCGCTTTTGAACCAGCCGGCGAAACTGTATCGGCCCGCTCCAGCCGGGCGGAAATAGCTTTTGGGTGCGACCGACGCCGCATCGGTTCCGCTGGCGCGAAGCACCAGCGCAACTCCGCCCGATCGTCCGACCGGCTCGAACGCGAGCGTCGCTCCGGTCGCCGCCCAGCTGCGGTCGACGGCATCGTCGAAGCGAACCGCCTCGAAGTCGCCGCGCATCAGCAGGTCGCGGCCACGCGCCACCTCCGCGGCGCGACTGCACTGCCCGGGCGCTCCGGAGATCGGGAATCGGTTTTCGATCAGCCCCGCACCATAGGGCTGGGCACAGCCCGCGGCAGCGGCGGTGCCTTCCGGAACGATGACGCCATGCCCGCCGACCAGCGCGATCGGTGTCGCGCGATCGGCGGACAGCGCGACGATCCGGCGCAGCATCGCCTGACGAAAGCCGCCCAGCGCCGGGACCGGCCGATAATCGAGAATCTGAAGAGGCACGATCTCGGCCCGGAACAGGCGGTCGCCATCCATCCAGACCTTCAGCGCGATGCTGCCGTGCGTCTCCGGAAAATACTGGTCGAACAGGAAATTGCCCAGCGAATAGGCGATTAGTCGGCCGCGGTAGAGTTCGAATCCCTGCGGCACATGCGGATGGTGCGCGACGACGAGTGCCGCGCCTTCGTCGATCGCGCGCTTCATCCGGCGTTCGCTGATCTCCGTCGGGCGGGCCGAATATTCGGTGCTGCCGTGATACTGGACGATCGGCGCCCAGCCGGCGGCCACTTCGCGCCGCACCGACTCGGCGATGCTGGCGTCGGTGCCGAACGCCGCGCCGCCCTTGTCCGGACCCGCCACCTGGTTCGGTTCGACGCGGCCCTGCCAGCCGACATAGCCAAGCATCGCGAAGCGGCTGCCGCCCAGAGCGATCCGTGCGGCGCGCAGAGCCTCGCTCTCGTTCGCACCCGCGCCCGACCAGCGAAGGCCAGCAGTGTCGAGCGCCGCGACGGTCGAGCCAAGGCCCGGCTCGAGATAGTCGTAGACATGGTTGTTGCCGAGGGTGACGAAGTCGATCCCCGCGCTGGCCAGCGCGCCCGCCGCGTCGCTGTGGGTGAAAAACACCACCGACTTGTCGGGGGCATCGCCGGGCGTCGCGGTGGCGAGCACCGTTTCAAGGTTGACCGACGCCAGATTCGAGGACTCGAAATAGGGCCGCATCGGCGCGAGCAGCGCCGCCATGTCGGCCGCTCGCGTCGCCTGCCGAACGCGCACCGGCTCGCCCCAGATCGGCGTTTCGAATCGGCGGCCGATCATCGCATCGCCGCCGAAGAAGAGTTCGACGCGGCCGGGCGCCCGCGCCACCGCCTCGACCAGCGGCAGCACGATCCCGCCGTCGGCTCCGGCCACCTCGGCGCCCGCGAAATCGTAAGTGGCGGGGAAAACGGCTGCCCCCGCGACGCGCAGTTGGTAGCGCTCGGCACGAGCGACCGCTCCGGCGATCCGGCCACTGCCGTCGACCGTCACCGGTTCGCCGTTCAGCCGCACGTCGAGCATCGCGGGATCGACGTTGCCGCCAACCACCCGCACCTGCCCGGAGACTGCGTGCTGCGCCGCTGCGACCGTAGGCAGCGCCTGCGCCTGCGCCTGCGCCGGAAGCGCCATCGCCGCCAGCATCAGCGCCACTGCCAGCCGGCCCCCGCCCGGCGTCCCTGCATCCGCCATTTCCACCCCCTGCTATTTCGCGAACAACTGCCCCATGTCGGCGAACGCCTTGAACTCGAGCGCATTGCCCGCCGGATCGTGGAAGAACATCGTCGATTGCTCACCCGGTTCGCCGGCGAAGCGGGTGTAGGGCTCGATCACGAACGCCACGCCCTGCGCCTTCAGCCGATCGGCCAGCGCCCGCCAGTCGTCGGGCCGCAGCACCACGCCGAAATGCGGCACCGGCACCGAATGGCCGTCGACCGGATTGTGCCCTGCGATCGCCTCGCGCCGCTGGCCGACGCAATGCGCCACGATCTGGTGGCCGAACAGGTCGAAGTCGATCCAGTCGCTGGCGCTGCGTCCTTCGGGACAGCCCAGCACGGTGCCGTAGAAATGCCGCGCCGCATCCAGATCATCGACCGGGAAAGCGACATGGAAGGGAGTGAGGTCCGACATGTCATTCGCCTTTCAGCTTCGCATCCAGCCAGGAGAGGATTTCGGCTTCGGTCGCCGCTTTCGCCGCGGCGTTGGCAGGCACCGACTGGCGGGACCGGATCGGCGTGTCATAGCTGTGCTCAGCGCCCTCGAACATGCGGATCTCAATGTCGCCGCCGCGGTTGCGCGAACGCCGCACGAAGCGCTGGCACAGGGTCGGCGACACTTCGGCGTCGGCCGATCCCATGAACACCCGCACCGGATTATAGGGCACATAGCCGCTGCGATCGAACCGCCCCTTCAGCCCGCAGCCGGGATAAAGCGCGACGCCGGTGCGAAAGCCGATCGCCTGCATGTCGCCCGGCTTGTCGTCGGCCATCGCCGCCAGCGTCGCACTGCCCCCATTCGACCAGCCGAGCAACGCCACTCGCGCCCCGTCGACATCCGCGCGGGTCCGCAGGTAACGCAGCGCGCCATAGGCATGGAGCGGACGCCGCGCCACTTCGTCGAGTTGCTCGGGCCGTTCGTCATAGGTGAACCGGCCGAAGCCCTGCGGAAAGCCGAGCGGCCCGAAATCGTCGAGCATCAGCGCGACATAGCCGCGGCGGGCGAGCAGCCTGCCCCACGCCTTGTGCCGCGCCGACAGGGTCGTGGCGTCGTAGCGCCCCTCGGCGCGGCTCGAATAGGCGCCCGACCGGCCGTGCAGCATCACCACTGCGGGGGCGGGGCCATTCGCGTCGTCGGATTTGAACACATAGCCGACCAGTTGCGTCTCGCCGTCGCGGCTCGGGAACGCAACCTGCTCGACGGTGACTTCCTGCGCCGCGATCGGCGCAGCAGCGAGCATCATCGCCATCGCGGCAAGAACAAGCGGCAGGCGCATCGTCAGTCCCTCCTCTCGAGTGTGATGGTGCGCGCCACTCCGTCGCGGCGCGGATCGGCGCCGCCGTCGAACCGGCCATTGCGAAGGACGACGCCGTGAAGCCCCGAGTCCTCGCCTGATCCGGGCCTGACCAGCACGCCTCGCGTCGCCATCTCCCCCAGCATGTCGGGCGGGAACTTGCTCGCCTCTCCGTCGAACCGCGCGCCGCGGGCGACGAGATTGGGTAGCGCGATCGCCTCGGCCATCGGCAGATTCCAGTCGATCGCGCCGATCAGTGCCTTCGAGACATAGGCCAGGATCGCGTTGCCGCCGGGCGAGCCGATCGCCCCCACCAGCCGATGGTCGCGATCGAGGATCACCGTCGGCGTCATCGACGAGCGCGGCCGCTTGCCGGGCGCGATCGCATTGGGCCCGCTCGGCACGAACGAGAAATCGGTCATCTGATTGTTGAGAAAGAAACCGTCGACCATTCGGCCCGAGCCGAAATAGCTTTCGACCGTAGTCGTCATCGAAACCGCGTTGCCCTCGCTGTCGATGATGATGAAATGCGACGTGCCGGCGACCTCGTGCGTCGCATCCGCGGATCCGGCGACCACCCCGGGCGGCGTTCCCGGCTGCGGCGGCGGCCCGGCGCGACGGCCGATCCGCTCGGCGCGAGAGGCCACATAGCCGGGATCGAGCATGCCCGCGACCGGCACGTCCGGCGTGTCGCCGACATAGGCGTCGCGATCGGCATACATCAGACGGCTCGCTTCGGCGTACTGCACCCAGGCGAGCGGATCGGCCGGGCCGCGCTCGGCGATGTCGGTATGCTCAACCAGCGCCATCAGCTGCAACAGGCCGACCCCGCTCGACGGCGGCGGCGGCACGCAGAGGACATAGACGCGATAGCCGTTGCACAGCCCCTCGCGAACGACCGGGCGATAGGCTGCGAAATCGGCCTCGGTGATGCTGCTGGGCAGCGCGCCCTCGTGCAGCCGGGCGACGATCCGGCGCGGAGTCTCACCCGAGTACATGACGTCCGGACCGCCGTCAGCCAGCCTGCGGAGAAAGGCCGCATAGGCGGGATTGCGGAGCGTGTCGCCGGCGCGGATCCTCTCGCCGCGCGCATTGCGGAAATAGGCCACGACATCGGGCGCGCTCGCCTGCGGCGCATCGCCGTGGACGAAGCGTTCGAGCCGCTGCGTGACGGTGAAACCCGCCTCCGCGGTCTCGATCGTCTCGTCGAACAGCGCCGACCAGGCGAGCCTGCCGTGCCGCTCGTGCGCCAGCCCCAGCATGCGCACCACGCCCGGCACTCCCGTCGCGCGACCGCTCAGCACTGCCGTCGCGAACGGCAGCGGCCTGCCTTCGGCATCGAGGAGCATGTCCGGCGTCGCTCCGGCAGGCGCCGTTTCGCGGCCGTCATAGACGGTGACCGATCGGGCTGCGGCATCGTAGCGGACAAGAAACGCGCCGCCCCCCAGCCCCGAGCTCTGCGGCTCGACCAGGCTGAGCATCGCCTGCACTGCAACTGCCGCGTCGACGGCACTGCCGCCCCGGCGCAGCACGGCGATGGCCGCTTCGGCGGCGAGCGGGTGCGCGGCGGCGACGAACGCCTGCCCTGCAGTCGAATGCGCTTGCGGCGGCGGCGCGATCGCCGTTCGCTGCGCGGTTCCGGCGGGAGCGCAGGCGGAAAGCGCCGTCGCTCCGAGGATCAGCAGCGCCCGCATCACGGCTCCACCGCCTCGGCGCCCGGACGGCGCGGATCGGCCGCACCGAGGAACAGGCCGTTCTCGATCATGATCGACTGCGCGCTGCCCATGGTCTCGTCAGAGGTAATGCGGTGACCCCGCGCCCGCAGCGCGGCCACCGTGTCCGGATTGAAGTTGGGTTCGACGCGGAGCGTGTCGGTCGTGCCCTGATAGATGCGCGGCTGGTGCGTCGCCTCTGCGACGTTCAGGCCATAGTCGATCGTGTTGACGATGACCTGCAGCACCGAAGTGATGATCGTGCTGCCGCCCGGCGTCCCGGTGACGAGCCAGGGCTTGCCGTCCTTGAACACCAATGTCGGCATCTGCGTCGAAAGCATCCGCTTGCCCGGTTCGAGCGCGTTCATCGGCGGCGGCGCTCCGGTGCGCTGCGCCTCCCATGCCTGTTCGTGGCTGAAGTTGTTCATCTGGTTGTTGAGCAGGATGCCGGTGCCCGCGATCATCACCCCCGAACCGAAGTCCGACCCCAGCGTATAGGTCGTCGAGACGACGTTTCCGGCGGCATCGGCAACCGAGAAATGGGTGGTGGACGGACTCTCGTAGGCGAGCGGATCGCCCGGCGCGAGTTCGGCGATCGGTGTGGCGTGCTCGGGATCGATCAGCCGCACGCGCTCGGCGGCATATTCCTTGGAGACGAAGCCGCGCACCGGCGCCGTCACGAAGGCCGGATCGCCGAGCGACTGGTACCGGTCGAGATAGGCGAGCTTCATCGCCTCGGCCATCACGTGCAGCGACGCCGCCGAGCCGAGCCCCATTTCGCGGAGATCGAAATGCTCGAGCATGTTGAGCATGTTGAGCAGCGCCGCGCCGCCGGCGCTGGCGGGAGGCGTCGTGTAGATGGTGGTACCGCGATAGCTGCCCACCAGCGGATCGCGCTCGATCGGCCGATAGCCGGCGAGATCAGCGCGCGTGATGAGCCCGCCGTGCGCCCGCATGTCGGCCTCGATCCGCCGCGCGATCTCGCCCGAATAGAAGGCGGCGGCGCCGCCGCGGGCGATCTCGCCGAGCGACCAGGCGAGATCCGGCTGCCGCAGCAGCTCGTCCTTGGCATAGAGCGACCCGTCCGACTTGTAGAAGGTCGCGCGTCCCGAAACGCTGTTGCCCAGGCGCTCGCGGCCCCAACCGAAGACGAATGCCTCGTCGGCGGTCAGCCGCACGCCGTCGCGGGCCATCGCCAGCGCGGGCGCCACCAGCCGCTCCCATGGCAGGCTTCCCCACTTGCGGTGGGCATATTCCAGCCCCGCGACGGTCCCCGGCACTGCGGGAGCAAGATAGCCATAGCTGCTTTCGGGCCGTTCGCGCCCCTGCGGATCGACGAACATCGCGGGCGTCGCGCGTGCCGGCGCGACCGAGCGGAAGTCGATCACCCGCACTTCGCCGCTGGCGGCATCATAGACGGTCATGAAGCCGTCGCCGCCGATATTGCCGGCCCGCGGCAACGTGACCGCGAGGGCGAAGCCGACGGCGATCGCCGCATCCACGGCGTTACCGCCGTCGCGCAGGATCTGCGCTCCGACTTCGCTGGCAAGCGCGTTCTGGCTGACGACCATCCCGCGCGTGCCGACGACCGGCGAATGGATCGACGGATATTCGAGAAGGTGGCGGCTCTGTGCAAAGACAGGCGAGCCGAACGCGAGCAGAATGCCGGCAAGGAGAAGCGCGGCACGGCGCAGCGGCGACCGGATCATACGTCGTCCTTCGAAAGATATTCGGCCACGTCCATCTCGCCTTCCCAGCGGGCGACCGCAGTCGCGATGGAAAGGTCCGACGTGACGTTCGGAATGGTTCGGATCATGTCGAGAATGCGATCGAAGGGCAGGATGAACCCGACGACGATCGCGGTCTGTTCGGGCGTCACGCCGATCGCGGCGAGCACGGCGGCGAGCACGAACAGCGACCCCGAGGGCACAGGCGCCACGCCCATCGCGACGATCGTCGTGGTACCGGCGATCACCAGATAGTCGCCGAACGTCAGATCAACACCGAACGCCTGCGCCGCAAAGAGCGTCAGCATCGCGACATACATCGCCGCCCCGTCCATGCCGATCGTCGCGCCGAGCGGCAGCACGGTCGAAGCAACCGGCGGCGAGACGCCAAGGTTGCGCTCCGCCACCCGGATCGCGACCGGGAGCGTCGCCGAACTCGACGAGGTCGAGAATCCGACCATGATCGCGTCGGCGATGCCGCGGAAAAAGGGCAGCGGCGGCAGCCACGCCATCAGCCGAACCACGATCCCGCCATGGATGACCAGCGTGACGATCGCCGAGCCGACGACGACGCACAGGCCCAGCTTTAGCACTGCGAAGAAGCTCGCCGGGCCGCTCGTTCCCATGACCACGGCGATCAGCGCAAAGACGCCGAACGGCGCGGTTTCCATCACGAAGCCGACGATCTTCAGCATCACTTCGCTGCCGCTGGCCAGCAGCTTTCGGATCGGCTCGCCTTCCTTGCCCGCTGCGATCACGCCCGCGCCGATCAGCACGGCGAAGAAAATCACCGACAGAGTGGCGCCGCTCGCCATGGCGCCGATCGGATTGTCGGGTACGATCTCGAGAAACATGCGCGCGGTGTCCTGCGGCGGAGAGACCGCACGGGGTGCCGCATCGGCGAAACTCGCGCCGACGCCCGGCGCGAGCAGTGTCGCCACGACAAGGCCGGTCGTCACCGCCAGGGCAGTGGTGAGAACATACATCCCCAGCGTCTTCACACCGATGCTCCCGAGCCGCTTCGGATCGGCAAGCGCGGCGACCCCGGAGGCTATCGTCAGGAATACCAGCGGCACCACCAGCATCCGGATCAGTCGGATGAAGAGTTCGCCGATCCAGGAAATCGCAGTGACCCCTGGCCCCCAGGCGAGGCCGACCGCCGCACCGACCACCAGCGCCGCCAGGATGCGCTTCCACAGCGCCACGCCGAACCACCAGCGCAGCGACCGCCGAAGGGGTCCGGGCGAGCGCTCGCCGGTATCGCTCGTCGGTGCGGGAGCTGTCGGAGGCATGTTGGTGTCGTTCATTCCGGGCAATTCCAGTCGGGTTGGCGCGGCTTGGCGAGAAAGCGCCCGGCGAATGTGCCGGTCGGTACGCCATTTGCGACGGCCAGACGGCCGTTGACGAATAGATGGCGGACGCCGGACGCCGGAAGCTCCGGCGCCGCATAGGTGGCGCGCTCGCGGTACGCTGCGGGGTCGAGGATCACAATGTCGGCGGCATGGCCGGCGAGCAGGCGCCCGCGCCCCTTCAGCCCCAACAGATCTGCGGTGGTGGCGCTGGCGCGGCGGACGAACTCCGTTTCGGTCATCACCGGCCGCTCGCGGACGAACAGCCGCCAGCGGCGCGCGAAGCTGCCATAGGCGCGCGGATGGCCGCCGCTGGCGTCCGATCCGGCGACGACCCACGGCTGCCGCGCAAACGCCTCGATATCGGCGTCGGCCATGTTGAAGGAAACGATGCCGGCGCCGGGTTCTTCGATCAACAGCCGGATCGCAGCGTCCAGGGGCGCAACATCCCACTCGCTCGCGATCGCATCGAGCCGCTGTCCCTGGTACCGGCCGTCGACCAACAGTACCGCGCCCGCGCCGCCGCGCACGCGCAGCTGTTCGGCCATTCCCTCCCGAAGCCGCGCGCCGTTCTCGCGCAGCCGAGCCACCATCGCCGCGCGGCCGCCGTCCATCGCCCACCGCGGCACGAGCGCGCTGGCGAGACGGGTGCTCGACGCTTCCCAGGGATATTGATCCGCCGTCACGCGCAGTCCTTCGGTGCGCGCGCGCTCGATCCGGGCGATCACGCGCGGCGCCATACCCTGCGCATCCACTCCCAGCGCCTTGATATGGGCGATGTGGAGCGGCAGCCCGGCGGATTCGGCGATCGTCAGCGCCTCCTCGATCGCGGCGGGCAGCCCGATCGAGCTGCTGCCCTCGTCGCGCAGATGCGTTTCATAGATGCCGTCGCGCCGGGCGGCCGCACGGGCGAGACCGATTACTTCCTCGGTGTGCGCGAAGCTCTGCGGCGCATAATAGAGCCCGCTCGACAGGCCGAGCGCACCATTGCACATCGCCGCGCCGACCAGCCCCTCCATCCGACGCTGCTCGTCCGCCGTTGGCGCACGATCCGCTTCGCCGAGAATCAGGCGGCGCACGGCCCCGAAGCCGACGAAAGCCGCGACATTGGGGCCAGCCGGCTGTCGATCCAATCGCGTGAGGACCGCGCCGACATCGGGATCTCCACCGCCATCGTTGCCGATCACGATCGTCGTCACGCCCTGGAGCAAGTGATTGGCGAGGAGCCGTCGGCCCGGTTCGTCGGACAGCGCGTCCGAACCCGAGTGCGTGTGCGGATCGATGAAGCCGGGAACCACCGTAAGCCCCGTCGCGTCGATCATCTGCTCTGCCGTAACGCCTGCCGGCCGGGGCCCGACATAGACGATCCGGCCGTCGTCGATCCCCACTTCGCTATTCCGCGGCGCGGCGCCGCTTCCATCGATCACACGGCCGCCCGCGACGATCGCGTCGATCGTGCGTGGGGCGGAAAGCGGAGCCGGGCGAAGGGAGACGCCCGGCTCCGAGGTACGTCCTGACGATGCCGCGGCCAGCATCGTCAGGCACAGCACTCCGCCGATTGCTGCGGAGCGAATCATCGTCAGAACCGCTTGCTGACCGAGGCGTACACCTGGCGGCCGCGATTGCTGTAGAGGTCGCCGATGTAGCCGTAGGTCTGGTCGGCGATCGGCGGCAGCTCGTCGAGGATGTTGCGCGCACCGAGCCGGAAGCGGGTGCCGTCCATCGCGCTTCCGTCGCGAACCGTGTACTGGACGTACAGGCTGTGCGTCATGTGCGAGTCCACGCGGAATCGCGTGCCGTCGTCCAGCGATGCCGAGGTGTCGGTCACCGGGCCCACGTAAGAGCCGTACCAGCCCGCACCCCACGAACCCGAGCGCCAAGTCAGGCTCGCGCTGCCGCGCCATTTGGGACGGCCGTTCTGCTCGATCAGGTCTTCGGCACCGGGGATGGTGATGGTCGACGGGATCACGCCCGCCGCCTGCGCGTCGAGCAGCTCCTGCTGGACCTCGCCCGGCGTCTGGTAGAACTCGAGCAACCGTGCCGCATTCGCCCGCAGCGAGAAATCGCCGAGGCCCGTGTCCTGCACCGAATAATAGAGCCCGAGGTCGAAGCCACGGACGGTGCGCGGCGTCAGGTTGATGTAGGAATCATACACCTGGATGACGTCGCCTACCGGATCTAGGCCCGTGCCTGCGAAATCGGCGATATCTTCGGGCGATGGCGCCGCCCGCTCGACGAGCGGGTTGGACGAGCCCTGCAAGCGCAGCAGATAGTCGAGGATCAGCGCGTTGCTGTCGCCGAGGATGCCGATCACATCCTTCTGACGGATTTCCCAATAGTCCGCGGTCAGAGTCAACCGCCCGCCGTTGCCGCCGAAGTCGAATTGAGTGGTGGCACCGACCGAGAGATTGTCCGATTCCTCCGGCGTCAGATCGCGACTGCCCGAGCGATTGCTGACCACGCTCTGCCCCTGGGCGCAGTTGTTGATGCTGCTGATCCGCCCGGCGCGCAGATCGGCCTCGCAGCGGATCCAGTCGGTGCGGGTGTTCGCCCGCTCGACGCCGTTCTCGAACAGCTGCGGAAGGTTCGGCGCACGGAAGCCCTGCGACCAGGAGCCGCGCAGCTGAAACTGCGGGAAGACATACCAGGACGCGGCGATCTTCGGCTTCGCGACACTGCCGAAGCCTTCATAGCTTTCGGCGCGGCCCGCGAGCTGGAGATCGAGCGAATGGACGAGCGGGATGTCGAGCTCGGGCGAGACCAGCGGCACCGCGAATTCGAGGAACGCCGAATAGACTTCCCGCGAACCGCGGCTGTCGGGAGTGGGGCTGGCACCCATCGCATCGCTGCCGTTCGAACTGCCGTCCAGCGCGGTGAACACGATGGTACCGTCGAGCCGGTCGTCGCGATCGTCGAAAAAGGTCTCGTGCCGGAACTCGACGCCTGCTGCCATGCCGACGCGCCCGCCGGGCAGGCGAAACAGATCGTTGGTGCTGATCTTGAAATCGGCGAGCGCCAGCTCGGTCTCGTTCGCACGCGAGATGTCGACCATGAAGCTGTCGATCACGCTTCGCGCGTTGGGAGTCGAATCGCGCCGCTGCGGGTCGAACGGGTCGCCGCCGTTGAACGGATTATACGCGCTCGAGTCGGTGCGCGAGAGCGCCTCCTGAAACAGCGTGAGGCTGATCGTGCGCATCGAATCGACCGTCCGCGCTTTCGAGTAGAGCGCGGCGGTTTCCCAGTCGAAGCCGCCTAGCTGTCCTCGGAACCCACCGACGAAGCGATAGGTGTCGTTGACGACATCGACCACCATCGGCCCGGCGTCGACCGGACGGTAATCCTGAAGCTCAAGCGGAACGCCCGCGGTGGAGACGCCGGTCAGGCCGGGGATTCGATTGGGGCTGCCGACCGGGCCGAACGGGTTCCAATAGGCATTGGCAGGCACGATCAGCCGCTGGTTGGACAGCGCGGTCTCCTGCTCGCGGATCGACTGGAAGTCGGCGTGGTACCAGCCGATCTCGCCGAAGAAGCGGATGCCGCTGTCGAATTCGTGGTTGAGAAAGGTGAACAGGTTGAAGCGCTGATTGCGGCCGAGAATCGTCCGCTCGGTGTTGATGTCATATTTGAGGTTGTTGTCGGTCGACAGCGTGGAGAGAGTCGAATTGTCCCAGCAGGTGTTGGCGACCGGGCCAGGCGCGATGCACCCCTCATTGGTGTCCGGCTGAATGTGGAAGGCGCCGCTCGTCGTCAGCGCCGCGCCGTTCACCCGCGCGGTCGTGCTCGAACGGCTATAGTCGCTGTTGAGCCGCAGGAACTCGCCCCATATGCCGTCGACCGAGGTGTTGTCGAAATTCGCATCGCCTGCGAACGGCGTTCCTTCGACCAGGGGCCGCATATCGCTGGAACGGGCGTTGAAGCGATCGACGGCATAGAGCGGATCGCGGTGCGTGAAGGCGCCGAACACCGAAATGTTCGTCATCCCGTCATTGAAGGTGTGCCCGCCTTCGAACGCCAGCTGATACTCATGCTGGTCGGATTCGTCGGTAAAGCCGACTTCGCCGGTCAGGCGGAATCCGTCGAGATTGTCTTTCAGCACGGTGTTGATCACCCCGGCCACCGCGTCCGATCCGTAGATCGCCGCTGCGCCGTCGAGCAGCACCTCGACCCGGCGCACGCCCATCACCGGAATGGCGTTGGTGTTGACGCTCTGCACGGGAACCAGATTCTCGGTCTGGGTACCCGGATGGAGCACCATGCGGCGGCCGTTGAGCAGCACCAGCGTGTTGCCGGTGCCAAGTGCGCGCAGGTTGATCGAGGCCACGTCGCCGCGCGCGTCGTTGATGCCGCCCGCGTCGCGGCTTTCGTTGAACGCCACGTCACCGGCCTGCGGGATGGCGCGGAAAAGCTCGTCGCCGCTGGTCGGCGCGATTGCGTCGATATCCTGCTCGTTGAACACCGTGACGGGCAGCGCCCCGGCGACATCGGCGCCGCGGATCTGCGATCCGATGACGACAATCTCCTCGGGCGTGGCATCTTGCACGTCGGCCGCGGTCTGCGGCGGCGCCGCGTCCTGGGCACCGGCCGAAGTGGCTGCGCCGGGCAGCGGCACTGCGTCCTGCGCCATCGCGGCGGTTGCGCTCGCAATGAGCGGAATCCCGCCCATCAGACTTGCTATCCGAATCTGTGTCTTCATGATTGAAGCCCCCTTCCCTGGCTTGTTCTGCAGTGCGGCTGCGGTGTCTGGCGCACCGTCAGTCCCTCCCTTCGATGATGTCGGCGACGCGCTCTGCGGAGCCGGCAGCATAGGTCCAGCCAAGCGCACCATGGCCGGTATTGGCGATCACGCGGTGCGCGATCGTCCGAGTGATCGGCAGTGAATCGGGCGTCATCGGGCGGAGTCCAGCCCAGCTCGATTCGATCGAATCATATTGCGCCGCCTGCGGAAGTGCGGCGCGCGCGCTGCGCACCAGCGCGCGGTGTCGCTTCGGCTCGATGTTCGTGTCGCGCGCGCCAAGATCGGCTAGCCCGGCGATCCGCATGCGGTTTCCCAGCCGCGCGAACACCACGCGGTTCGCGACGTCGGTGACGCTGATCGTGGGCGCGGCGGGCCCGGGCGGAGTCGTGATCGAATAGCCCTTCATCGGCAGGATCGGCAGCGATATGCCCAGGCTGCGCGCAAGCGCGGCCGACTGGCTGCCTGCGCACAGCACTACCCGGTCGGCGACGATCCGCTGGCCGCCCGCGGTAATGACTGCCGGGCGCTGCTCATCCGCTTCGATCCGGTCGACCGTCACTCCGAACAACCCGGTGCCGCGGCCGGTAGCGGTCAGCGCGATCCGCGCGCTCGTGCAAAAGCGATACGGATCGCCCACTTCCTCATCGGCGGTGTAGAGCGCACCGACGATGTCCTTGCGGATCGCGGACAGCATGGGTTCCATCGCGACGACCTGGTCGGGGTCGAGCAGTTGCTGGCGAACTCCCTGCGCCGCCTTCAGCGCGGCTGTCTTCTGCGCCGAAGCGAAGCTCTTCGCCGAGCGATAGAGATGGATCTTGCCCGAGCAGCTGTGCGCGAATTCCAGGTCATGATCCGACACCAGGCGCCGCAGCGCCTCGCGTGAGCGGAACGCCAGCGCCAGTCCTGCCAGCGTATTGCGCCGGAAGCGCCCGGCGCTGCTGTTGCGGACGAATGCCAGGCCCCAGCGCAGGAATTCGGGATCAAGGCTGAGACGGAGGCGAAATGCCGGTTCGGCACCCAGAACGAGCCGCGGCATCTGAGCCAGCGTCGCCGGGCTGGCCAGCGCATCGGTATAGGCATAGCTCAGCTGCGCGCCGTTGGCGAAGGAAGTGCCCAGTCCGGGCCCTTCGGCCGCGTCGATCACGGTCACGCGGTGGCCGCGATCCGCGAGCGTGAGCGCGGTCGCCATGCCGACCACGCCCGCGCCGAGCACCGTCACGGTCTGCGGCTGGCTCATCGACGCAAGCAAATCCGGAGCAGACCGTCGTTCATTCCGAAAATGTCCCCCCGGCGCGGGGCAACGGACCTTCCGTTGCAGATCGCTGCGCCTGGAGGAAACTTATCGGCAGGGGCGGACGCCGAAACTATGAATTTTTTGCGATACCCATAGCCTGTGGCTATGGATCTCCAGCCCGGCTTTCCTGAAGTGCCTTTTCAAGCGTGCGGAGGAATTGCCGCGCGATCTTTGACGGCTGGCGATCCTCCAGCGTGGCATAGGAGACGGTGAAGCCAAGCCGCGGCTCCGTCGGAAGCCAACTGAAGCCGGGCGACCGCCATGCCCGCGCAGTGAATTCGTCGAGCACAGTGACGCCGCCTTCGAGCTGTGCAAGCCGGGCAGCGATGAAGAATGTCTGCACCGACACCGTTTCGCGATAGCTGATCCCGCGCTCTCGCGCCGCCCGTGTGAGCACTTCGCCGATCGGTCCTGTCGCCGTCACGCCGATGACGTCGCGGTCGGCGAGCAGGTCGAGCGGCAGCCGCGGACCCACCGATCCGAATGCCCCGGTCGGGAAGAGCACCACCAGCTCGCCTTCGGCGAGCACCGTCCGTGTCAGGCGCGGGTGCGGCGGCGGGGTATAGGCGATCGCCAGGTCGGTCTCCCGCTCGATCAGCGAGCGCACCAGATCGTCATGGTGGTGGGTATGCACTTCGAAGGTCACGCGCGGCCATTCGCGGCGGAACTGCGCCATCGCCTGCGGAACGATGTCGAGCGCGAGGCTGGGCACGATCCCCAGCCGGATATGCCCGCCACCGGCCTGCGAGAGGTTGCGCGCGGTTTGCTGAAGCGATTCGAGCCGTTCGAAAACGTCTCCCGCCTCGCGCATCAGCGCGTGCGCCTCGTCGGTCGGCACCAGCCGTCCGCGCGCGATCTGGAACAGCGTGAAGCCCAGGCTGTCTTCCGCGTGCCGCAGCGTCTTCGAAACCGACGGTTGCGAAACGCCCAGCGCGCGGGCCGCCGCGCTGATCGAACCATGGGTGTAGACGGCGTGAAAGATCTCGATCTGACGGAAGCGCATCGCGCCGCTATACCGCCCGGGCGGGTGCCGCCCAACGCTGTTTGCGCTCACGGGCGCAGGGCGACAGCCTCGACTTCCACCAGCGCGCCTTCGGCGAGGAGCGCGGACACCACTGTCGACCGGGCCGGATAGGGCTCCCCGAACACGCGGAGATAAGCGGCGTTGAAAGCGGCTCCATAGCCAGGATCGGTGAGCCATGCGGTCACCTTCACGACATGCTCGGGGCCGCAACCGCTTTCGGCCAGCACGCGAACCAGGTTCGCGAGCGCCTGATCCGCCTGCGCTTCGATTCCGCCGGCGACGATCGCGCCGTCCCCGCCGCGCGCGAGCTGGCCCGAAGTGAACACGAGATCGCCGGCACTACGGGCGGCAGACAAGGGGGGGCGCACCATTCCGAACTCCTGGGAGGGAGCGCTTCGAGTGATGCTCAGGCGAGCGACATGCAATCGCGCGGATGTCGGACAACCATGGCCTGAGGTTATGGAGCCGATCGCGCGTGCGCTCCCGCGGAAGCTCAACAATCTCCTTCGGCGAGCGCGGCCGAGAACAGGCGGACGAGGCATCTCTCCACATGATCGGTCCGTTGGTCGCAGATCGGCGAAACGGCCATCACAGACCGGATGATCGCCGTCCCCATCAGGACCGCCATTGCCAGGCTTGCCCGAAACTCGGTGTCCTCGCCGTCCAGCAGCTCGGCGATGGCGCCGAGCATGTGCTTGTGCATCGACTCACGCACCAGTTCGCACGCCACGGGCGAGGAGGAAGAGCGGAGGATGATCAACAGATGCTCGAGCTTCTCGGTGCGCGGCGCTCCCGGCGGAGTTTCCATCAGCAGCCGTGCCAGATGCTGCGGCAGTTGATCGCGTCCAACGCCCAGAAACAGGTCTTCTTTCGCGCCGGCGCCGAGGACGTTCTTGAACAGCTCCTCCTTGCTTCCGAAATAGCGGTTGATGAGCGCGGGATCGACGCCCGCCGCACCGGCAATCTCACGCACGCCGACGGCTTCGTAGCTTTCGCGTGCGAAGAAGCTGCGTGCGGATTCGAGGATCGAATCGCGCGTGGCGGCAGAATCCCGTTGGGAACCAATGACTTTGGGCGACACGGCCATCCCCTATTCCTACTGGCGCCACGGCGTGGGTCAATCACTAGCCTGCCGACAAGTCAACAGGCGTTGACTTCGTCACTGCCGGTTCATAGATGGCGGTCGAGCGACCCGTCCGAAAGAGACGGGCAATGAGGATGATCTGGGGGCGCGCACCTCTTGCGACGGATCCTGCTATGGCCCGAATTCAATTCCGCACCGGCGCATTGGCGCTGCTTCTCGCGCTCGGCGGCTGTTCCGGCGGCGAGGCCGAATCGGGTGGGCCGCCTGCACCGCCGGTAACCGTCGCCGCTCCGGTGGTGCGCGAGGTCGTCGATTCCGACGAGTTCATCGGCAGGTTCGAAGCGGTCCAGCACGTCGACGTGCGCCCGCGCGCGTCCGGCTATCTCACTTCGGTTCACTTCCAGGACGGGCAATATGTCCGCCGCGGGCAGCTGCTGTTCACGATCGATTCGCGTTCCGCCCGCGCGGCCCAGGCCCAGGCCGGGGCCGAGCTTTCGCGTGCCCAGGCGGCGCTCGAAAACGCCCGCACTGAACTGGCCCGGTCGCGCTCGCTCGCCGAAGCGCAGGCCGCCAGCCAGGAGGAAGTCGAATCGCGCGAAGCGGCTGTCCGTTCTGCCGAGGCCCAGGTCGCGGCAGCCCAGGCCAGCGCACGCGCGCGTTCGCTCGACGTCGGCTTCACGCGCGTCACGGCACCGATTTCAGGCCGCATCTCCGAGCGGAACGTCGATGTCGGCAATGCCGTGCAGGCCGATCAGACGGTGCTGACGACGATCGTCTCGGTCGATCCGCTGCACTTCGCCTTCGAAGGATCCGAGGCGCTCCTCCTGAAATACCAGCGCGAGGGCGCCGGGATCGACGAAGGCGCGGCGGTTCGCATCCGGCTGCAGGACGAGGCGGATTTCGTTCACGCCGGCACGCTCGACTATGTCGGCTCGACGATCGATCCGGGCGCCGGCACGGTCCGCGCACGGGCCGTCGTTCCCAATCCGGAGGGCCTGTTGAAGCCCGGGATGATCGGCAATCTGCGCCTTGCTTCCTCGCAGCCCTATCGTGCGCTGCTGGTGCCGGAAACCGCCGTGATGAGCGATGCGGCCCGCCGCGTGGTCTATGTCGTCACCGAGGACAACACGCTCACTGCCCGTCCGGTCGAGCCGGGTCCGCTGATGGGCGACCTGCGCGTGATCCGTAGCGGCTTGAGCGCAGGCGACCGAGTGGTGATCGGCGGTGCGCAGCGCGCGCGCCCGGGCCAGAAGGTGGAGCCGAAGGCGGGCACCATCCCGCCCTCGCAGACCGGCGGGGACGGCGAACCGGCACCGCCGCAACCACGAGCGGACGCGTCGCGCCCAGCCGCAGATCGCTGAGGGCCGCACCATGAACATTTCCGGCTTCTTCATCGAACGGCCGATCTTCGCGTCGGTCATTTCGATCTTCATCGCGCTGATCGGCGCTTTCGCCTATCCGCTGCTGCCGCTGTCGCAGTACCCGCAGATCGCGCCGCCGACGATCGTGGTGCAGGCGTTCTATGCCGGCGCCTCGCCCGAAACGATCGCGGAAACGGTTGCCGCGCCGATCGAGGAACAGATCAACGGCGTCGAGAACATGCTGTACCTGCAGTCCTCGTCGACGCAGGGCCAGGCGCAGGTCACCGTCACTTTCGAAGCCGGAACGGATCTCGATCAGGCGCAGGTGCTGGTGCAGAACCGCGTCGCAGTCGCCGAGCCGCGCCTGCCCGAAGCGGTTCGCCAGCTCGGCGTCACCGTGAACAAGCAGGAATCCGGGTTCCTGATGATCGTGGCGCTCACGTCGCCCGACAACACGTACGACACCGACTATATCGGCAACTATGCCAACACGGCGGTGCGCGACCGACTGCTGCGGCTGGAGGGCGTCGGCGGCGTGCAGGTGTTCGGCGGCGGCAATTATTCGATGCGGATCTGGATCGATCCGGATCGCGCGGCCGGGCGCAATCTCACCGCGACCGAGATCGTCCAGGCGCTCCGCGCGCAGAACGTTCAGGCCGCGGGTGGCGCGCTGGGCGAGCCGCCGGCGGGCTCCGGCAATCCGGCGTTCCAGGTGCCGGTCGACGTGCAGGGCCGGCTGAGCGATCCCGAACAGTTCGCCGACATCGTCCTCAAGACCGACCCCACGACCGGCGCGATCACGCGCGTCCGCGATGTCGCTCGGGTCGAGCTGGGCAGCCAGGACTACGGGATTCGCGGCCGCTTCGACGGCGAGCGCGGCATCGCGCTCGCGATCATTCCCCAGCCGGGCTCCAACGCACTCGATGCAGCCAACCTCGTCGCCGAGGAAATGGAGGCGATCGCCCGCGAGCTTCCTCCGGGCCTCGAATATTCGATCCCCTACAACCCCACCGAATATGTCGCGGCCTCGGTCGAGGCGGTGCAGCACACACTGCTCGAGGCAGTGGCGCTGGTGGTGCTCGTCGTGCTCGTCTTCCTTCAGACGTGGCGCGCCGCGATCATCCCGATCGTCGCGATTCCGATCGCGCTGATCGGCACCTTCGCGGTCCAGCTGGCGCTCGGATTCTCGATCAACTCGCTGTCGCTCTTCGCGCTCGTGCTCGCGGTCGGCATCGTGGTGGACGATGCGATCGTCGTCGTGGAGGCAGTCGAAAAGCACATCCGCGAAGGACTTACACCGCGCGAGGCGGCGCATCGCACGATGCGCGAGGTTTCCGGCGCGCTCATCGCGATCGGCCTCGTGCTGGTTTCGGTGTTCATCCCGACCGCGCTGACGCCGGGCATCCCCGGCATCTTCTACCGTCAGTTCGCGGTGACCATCGCCGCTGCATCGGCGATCTCGCTGCTCGTCTCGCTCACCCTGTCGCCGGCGATGGCCGCGCTGCTGCTGAAGCCGCACCGCGAAGATCACGGCGAAGCCGGACCGCGCTGGCTGAGGCCGCTGAAGGTCGCAGGCAATCGCTTCAACGCCGGCTTCGATTGGCTGGCGGACCGCTTCGGGCGGCTCACCGCGCGACTGGTGCGGATGGGAACGCTGATGATGGTGCTCTACGCCGGCCTGCTCCTGCTGACCGGCTGGCGGCTGAGCGACACGCCGACCGGGTTCATTCCCGAACAGGATCAGGGCGTGCTGATCGGCGTCGTCCAGTTGCCGCCAGGCGCATCGCTCGACCGCACCGAGGAAGTGCTGAACCGCGCCTATGGCATCGTAAGCCAGATGGAGGGCGTCAACAATGTCGCCGCGTTCGCTGGCCTCGACGGCGCCAGCTTCTCGCAATCCTCGAATGCGGGCGTGATGTTCGTCCGGCTTAGGGATTGGGAAGAGCGCGGGTCCGAACTGTCCGCCGAAGCAATGAGCGGGCAGATCACCGGTGCTCTCGCCGGCGCGATCGACAATGCCAACATCTTCGTGATCTCGCCGCCGGCGGTGCAGGGTCTCGGCAACGGCAGCGGCTTCGTGATGATGCTGCAGGATCGCTCGGGCGCGGGCTATCGGGCGCTGGAAGGCGCGGCGGGCGCGATGATGGGCGCAGCCGCACAGCGGCCCGAAGTGTCGCAGGTGTTCACATTGTTCAACACCGCGACGCCCCGCGTCGTGGCCGATGTCGATCGCGATCGGGCACAGCTGCTCGGCGTACAGCCCGGGCAGGTGTTCGACACGCTCGGCACCTACATCGGCTCGAGCTATGTCAACGATTTCAACCTCTTCGGGCGCACCTTCCGGGTCACCGCACAAGCGGAGCCCGGCGCGCGCGAGCAGATCACCGACATTGGCCGACTCCAGGTTCGGTCGTCCTCGGGCGAGATGGTTCCGCTCTCCGCGGTCGCGACCCTCCGGCCGGACAGTGGCCCGGCGCGTGTGGTCCGATACAATATGCAGCCCGCGATCGAGCTTCAGGGCCAGGCTGCGCCCGGAGTCTCGTCGGGTCAGGCACTGCAGACGATGGAGCAGCTCGCGGCCGAGAATCTGCCGCAGGGGTTCGGCTATGAATGGACCGGGCTCGCCTATCAGCAGCAGGCCGCCGGCGGCAGCTCGGCAGTCATCTTCCTGCTTGCCGTGGTGTTCGTCTTCCTGGTGCTGGCCGCGCAATATGAAGCGATCACGCTGCCGCTTGCGGTGATCCTGATCGTGCCGATGTGCATTCTGGCGGCGATGCTGGGTGTCAATCTGCGCGGGATGGACAACAACATCCTCACTCAGGTCGGCCTCGTCGTCCTGATCGCCCTCGCCGCGAAGAACGCGATCCTGATCGTCGAGTTCGCCAAGCAGGGCGAGGACCAGGGGATGGATCGCTTCGAAGCGGCGGTGCATGCCGCGCGCTCGCGCCTGCGGCCGATCCTGATGACCAGCTTCGCCTTCATCTTCGGCGTGATCCCGCTCGCGATCGCGAGCGGCCCAGGCCAGGAGATGCGCCAGTCACTGGGCACCGCCGTCACGTTCGGCATGATCGGCGTGACGATCTTCGGGCTGCTGTTCACGCCGCTCTTCTACGTCCTCATGCGCGGGCTCGGCCGCTATCTGCCGCAGCGCGGGTCGCGCTCGGACGAAGCGCCCGCGCCTGCATCGCTCGAAGGAGCTGCCGAATGAAGTTCCGCACCTTCTGCACCGCGGCAGCTGCCGTCGCGCTCTCCGGCTGCGCGGTCGGACCCGACTATGTCGCACCCGCCCCGCCCGCGCCGGCACAGGCGCCGCTGATCGAAGCGGCCGACACGGCCTTCGTTCCGGCCGAGCCCCCCGCAGAGTGGTGGCGTCTGTTCCGCGCTCCGGTGCTCGACCGGCTGGTCGACGAGGCGCTCGCGAACAACACCGATCTGCGGGCCGCCGCCGCGAACCTGCGCGAGGCGCGCGCGCTGTTGTCGGAGACGCGCGCCGGCCGGCTGCCGACGACGGACATCGGCGCCGGTGCCAGTTATGGCCAGGTGGCCGGTTCGACGCTCGGTGTCGACGGCGCCGGACCGCGGGGCGAAACCTATGATGCCGGGCTCGACATCGGCTATCAGGTGGATCTGTTCGGCCGCATCGGCCGCGCGATCGAAGCGAGCGAGGCCGATGCCGAGGCAGTGCGCGCGGCCTATGATCTGACGCGCATCACGGTCGCGGCGGAAACGTCGCGGGCCTATGCCGAGGTATGCGGCTACGGCCGACGCATCGAAGTCGCGCGCGAGAGCCTGCGCGTCCAGGAACGCACGTTCGATCTGACGCGGCGGCTGTTCGAAGGCGGCCGCGCCACTGCGCTCGATACCAACCGCGCACAGGCGCAGCTCGATCAGGTCCGCGCCGACCTGCCGACGCTCGAGGCCGAGCGCCGGGCAGCACTGTATCGCCTGGCGGTGCTCACAGGCCGCCCGCCGCTGGAGTTCTCCGCCGAAGTGGCCGATTGCACGTCGCCACCGTCGGTGCTCACGCCGCTACCGGTGGGCGACGGCGCATCGCTGCTCGCCCGCCGGCCCGATGTGCGCGCGGCCGAGCGACAGCTTGCAGCGGCAACCGCGCGGATCGGCGTTGCGACCGCCGAACTCTATCCCAGCGTATCCTTCGGCGCCTCGGTGGGGAGTACCGCCAACGCGATCGGGGATATCGGCTCGTCGCAGGGCTTCCGCTTCGGCATTGGGCCCCTTCTCTCCTGGAGCTTCCCGAACACGGCAGTCGCGCGGGCCCGGATCGGCCAGGCCGAAGCCCGGGCCGACGCGGCCCTGGCTACCTTCGACGGCACTTGGCTGACCGCGCTTCAGGAAACGGAGAGTGCGCTCGCACGCTTCGCGCGCCAGCAAAGCCGTATCGCCATCCTGTCGAGCGCGCGCGATGCGAGCGCCGAAGCAGCACGCATCGCACGGCTGCGCTACGAGGCGGGTCGCGAGAGCTTCCAGATCGTACTCGAAACAGAACAGAACCTCGCCGCCTCCGAAGCGCTGCTGGCGCAGGCGCAGGCGCAGCTTGCGAATGACGGCATCATGTTGTTCCTGGCGCTTGGCGGCGGCTGGGAAGCCGAGCCACTGCAAACCGGCGGCCCCTTCGCGTCCGATGAACCGAGTTGAGGCGAAGAGGGCTCAGCGGGCCGGGGCGGGCTTCAGCAGTTCGGTGAGAGCCGCTGCCAATGCCGGCAGCCGATAGGGTTTGCGCAGAATCGGAAACTTCCGCTCGTCCTGTGGAATGAATTGTTTGCTGCTGTAGCCGCTGGCAAGCAGCACGGGCAGGCCCGGCGCCTTGGCGCGGAGCGCTTCCGCCAGGTCGAGGCCGCTCTGGCCGGGCATCACGATGTCGGAGAAGACGAGGTCCACCTCCTCCCGGTCGAACAGGGAGAGCGCTTCGGCGGCATCCGCTGCTTCCACCACGGTGCAGCCGAGGTCCTCGAGAAGATGGCGCGCGAAGTACCGAACATGGTCGCTGTCCTCGACCAGGAGAATCGTCAGCCCCGGCGGAAGCGAGAGTTCCAGTTCGTCGACGGACCGCTCCAGCGGCCGCTTGTCGGTTCGTGGCAGGCAGATATGGAGTGTGGTGCCACACCCGAGCTCGGACTCCAGGTTCGCAAAACCGCCCGATTGCACCGCAAATCCATGGATTTGGGAAAGGCCGAGCCCCGTCCCCTTGCCGGTCGGCTTGGTGGTGAAGAACGGCTCGAAAACACGCTCGAGCGCCTCACGCGCGATCCCCTCTCCGGTGTCGCTGACCGACAGGGACACCATATCGCCGTCCGGACGTGATACGTTCCTGGTCGCGATCGTAAGCCTTCCCCCGTTCGGCATGGCATCGCGCGCGTTCAATACGGCATTCAGCAGTGCCGCCTCCAGCCCGGTGGGATCGATTTCGACGTGCCAAAGCCCCGGCGCGAGATCGAGCTGGAGATCATAGGTGCTGCCAAGCGTGCGCTGGAGCATCTCTCCGAGCGCGTCCAGGCGGACGCTCAGATCGAGGACTTCCGGCTCCAGCGGCTGGCGGCGTGCGAACGCGAGCAGCTGAGAGGTCAGGCTGGTCGCCCGCTCCGCCGTCTCCAGCACGACATTCAGGTAACGCGTGCGCTTCTCTTGCTGCAGGTCCGGCTGCCGCAGGAGAAAGTCGGCAGCGCCCCGCACCACCGTCATCAGATTGTTGAAGTCGTGTGCGATCCCACCTGCCAGCTCGCCCAGTGCCTGAAGCTTCTGCGACTGCAGCAGCGCCTCCTGTGTGCGCCGAAGCTCCTCCTCCGCCTCCTTCCGCTCGCTGATGTCGCGCGTGATCTTGGCGAAGCCCACATGCGTGCCCTGGTCGTCGTAGATCGGATCGAGGATCACGTGCGCCCAGAAGAGCGAGCCGTCCTTGCGAACGCGAAGCGCTTCGGCTTCGAACTTGCCGTCGCGTAACGCGGTTTGCAGCGCCTGTTCGGGAGCGCCGCGCGATCGGTCCTCTTCGGTGTAGAACAGGGAGAAGTGCCGCCCGACGACTTCGGATTCGGCATAGCCCTTGATCGCCTGAGCGCCGGAATTCCAGCTGTTGATGTTGCCCTGCGGGTCCAGCATGTAGATCGCGTAGTCCACCACGCCGGTAATCAGCAGTCGGAACTGCAACTCGCTCTCGCGCGCCGCTTCCTGCAGGCGCACCTTTTCGGTGACGTCCCGAGTGATCTTGGCAAAGCCGATCAGCGTGCCCGTCTCGTCCCGGACGGGATCGACGATGACATGCGCGAGAAACTTGCCGCCGTCCTTGCGCAGCCGCCAGCCTTTCATCTCGAAACGGCCCTGCTCCGCAGCCGTGCGCAGGATCGTGGCAGGCATCCCGCTTTCCCGGTCTTCGGGTAGGAAGAACCTCGAGAAATGCTCCCCGATGATCTCGTCTGCCTCATATCCCTTGAAGCGGCGGGCGCCCGAATTCCACGTGCTCACATAACCATCGGGGTCGAGCATGTAGATTGCATAGTCAGTGACCGACTGGACGAGCAGCTCGTACCGCCGATCGAAGAGATCCTGATGCAGATTGAGTGGCGACATTCACGATTCCGCTGAAGGCCCCCGCCCTCCAACCTGTCAGTGTGGGAAAATCGGGGATCGATCAAGGCCGCTTCTGCGCGAGAAAGCGACTGAGAGGCAGGTGATCGCCGATGGCTGATCGCTTGATCAGGCGCCCTTCGCACTTGCAAAACGGGGTACGGGAGCGTATCGGCGCCGCCATCCGCTGGACCCGGTTTTCCGGGTGGCTCGGCCCGGCGCCCATCCCCGGGATAACCTTCAGGCACCTCGGCGACCCGCCGTCTTCTTGTATGCGTCTCCTGATCGAGCGTGTGCCCGCTGTCGTGCCGAAGTAATCTTCAGGTTCTTCCGAATGCCAACATTTGCCTCGCTGAAGCGCGAGTGGCTCGCCAATCCGCGGGGCGACATCCTCGCCGGGATCGTCGTCGCGCTTGCGCTGATTCCCGAAGCGATCGGTTTCTCGATCATCGCCGGCGTCGATCCGCGCGTTGGCCTTTACGCCTCCTTCTCGATCGCGGTCATCATCGCGCTGGTCGGTGGTCGGCCGGGAATGATCTCGGCCGCCACGGCAGCTGTCGCAGTGGTCGTCGTTCCGCTCGTGCGTGATCATGGCGTCGAATATCTGTTCGCGGCCACGGTGCTGATGGGCATTCTGCAGCTCGTTGCGGGTTTCCTGCGCCTCAACCTGCTGATGCAATATGTCTCGCGCTCGGTGATCACCGGCTTCGTCAACGCGCTCGCGATTCTCATCTTCATGGCGCAGCTGCCGGAGCTCACCGGCGTGGCTTTGATGACCTATGTCCTGGTCGCGGCGGGCCTCGCCGTCATCTATTTGCTGCCGCGGTTAACCAGGGCGGTGCCCTCGCCGCTGATCGCGATCATCATCCTGACGATCGTGGTGTTCTATGCCGGGTTCGACGTGCGGACCGTGGGCGACATGGGCGAGCTGCCCTCCACCCTGCCCAGCTTCCTGATCCCCGACGTGCCGTTCACGGTGGCGACGCTTCAGATCATCTTTCCCTATTCGCTGACGATGGCGGCGGTGGGCCTGCTCGAATCGATGATGACCGCCCAGATCGTCGACGACCTGACCGACACGCCCTCCGACAAGCAGCGCGAAATGAAGGGCCAGGGCATCGCCAATTTCGTCACCGGCTTTTTCGGCGGGATGGGCGGCTGCGCGATGATCGGTCAGTCGGTCATCAACGTTAAATCGGGCGGCTTCACGCGCCTGTCGACTCTGGTTGCCGGCGTGTTCCTGCTGTTCCTGCTGCTGGTTCTCGGGCCGGTGGTCGCCGTCATTCCGATGGCCGCACTGGTCGCGGTGATGATCATGGTGTCGATCGGCACGTTCAGCTGGCGCTCGATCCGCGACATCCGCCATCATCCGTGGCAGTCTTCGGTGGTGATGCTCGCCACCGTGGTGATTACCGTCTGGACACATGATCTGGCGCAGGGCGTGCTGGCGGGTGTGATCCTGTCGGGCCTGTTCTTCGCCGGCAAGGTGAGGCGCCTGTTCACTGTCGAAAGCGCGCTTTCGGATGACGGCCGCACACGCACCTACCGCCTCTCGGGCCAGATCTTCTTCGCGTCCGCCGAGCGCTTCGTCGAGGCATTCGATTTCAAGGAAGTTGTCGATCGGGTGGTGATCGACGTTTCCGATGCACACTTCTGGGACATCTCCGCCGTGGGCACGCTCGACAAGGCGATCCTGAAATTCCGGCGGGAAGGCACCCAGGTGCAGATCACCGGCCTGAACGAAGCCAGCGCCTCGATGATCGAACGCTTCGCCCTGCACGACAAGCCCGGCGCCGATGCAGCGCTGAGCGGTCACTGAGAGGAGAGAAGACCATGCAGCACATCCTCGCCTGCATCGACGCATCGGCCTATGCCAACAGCGTCTGCGATCTCGCCGCCTGGGCCTCGCGGCGCCTGACGCTGCCGATCGAGCTGCTCCACGTCGTCCAGCGCCGCGATGCGGTGGCGGCCCGGCATGACCTTTCCGGAGCGATCGGCCTGGGCGTGAAGACTGACCTGATGGAAGAGCTGGTCCGGCTGGAGGAAAGCGACGCCAGGCTTCAGATCGAGCGCGGTCGTGCGCTCCTGACCGCCGGCGAGCAGCGCCTGCGCGAAGCGGGGGCCACCCAGGTGCGGACGCTCCACCGCCACGGTGGCATCGTCGAGACCATTCTCGAGCGCGAAGCCGAAGCGCGCGTCGTCGTGATGGGGAAACGCGGTGCCGGCCATGAGTTCGCCACCGATCACATCGGCTCGAAGATCGAACGCGTGGTGCGCGCGAGCGACCGGCCGATCCTGATCGCGTCGCGAGCAGTCGAGGAGCCCCGCGAGATCGTTTTCGCCTATGACGCCAGCAAGGCGGCCGAGCGCGCGCTCGAGCGCCTCCTCAACTCGCCATTGTTCGTGGGACTGCCGGTTCACATCGTGATGGCGGACACGGACAATGACGCGCATCGGGCGGCTCTTCGCGGTGCCGCGGACCAGTTGCGCGGCAGCCGCGCGGTGCACGAGACGCTGCGAAGCGGCAAGGCCGAGACGGTGATCGCCGACATCGTCGCGCAGACGCCGGGCGCGATGCTGATGATGGGCGCCTATGGCCACTCGCCGCTGCGCGCATTGATCGTCGGCAGCACCACCACCGCGATGATCCGCACGGTTCACGTGCCGGTGCTGCTGGTGCGATAGGCCTCGACACGAGGATCGGCAGGCCGGCACATCCAGAACGGGTGTAGAGCGCATCGCAGTCGCGGACGCTGCCCGTCTGGGGCGTGTTCGTCGCCATTCAAGAGGCTCTGCGGTACTTCCGGCCTGACGGGCGTATCATCAACATCGGCAGCATCAGCAGCGACTTCGCTCCTTATACTGGCAACTCGCTGTACGTCATGACCAAGAGCGCCGTGGCGGGGCTCACACGAGGGCTCGCTCGCGAACTGGCCGAGCGGCGGATCACGATCAACAACGTCCAGCCAGGACGCGTCGACACCGACCTGCTGCGCGCCGCGCTGGGCGATGCATTCGACCGCGCGCGCGGGGAGTCGCCGCTGGGCCGCTTCGGCGACGCAGCCGAGGTGGCGCATGCCCTCCGGCCCGGTCGAACTCTTCGTCCGGGACGAGATCTTTTCGGTTGGCACAAAGGTGAGCGCTGCGACCGCGTCCACCGGCTCGGGCACCATTTCACCTCCGCGGCCTTCGAACGTCGCATCGAGCAGCACGCGCAGCGAACGGTTGGGCTCCATCGGCAGGAAGGAAATCATGCAGACTTCCTCAAGCGACGCCGCCTCGGCCACGTCGACCAACTCGTCCTTCAGGTCTTCGCGGGTATAGGTGACGATCAGCTTATAGTCCTGATCGACTGTGAACAGCTTGTGTTCGCGCATGTCTTCCGGAACATCGCTGTCGCGGAAATTCCACAGGAACTTCGCCGGACCCCCGACCACGGGACCACCCGAGACCAGTTGCCGCGCCATCAGCGCGTCGAGGATGCGGAATGCCTGGGCGGTCTGCTCCGAGCTGATAAGAACTTGATAATACTGCATATCGTCTCTCCGATCATTGCCGGACTTTCGCGGCCGGAGCGGCACGAGATGCCGGTCCAGAACCGCCGAGTATCCTTGGCCAGTCAACGACGGCTGCAACAGCCGTCAGGGTGGACGTAGGCACCAAGATGGATCACGATAACGAGGACAAACCGAGATGTAGCATTTCGGATCGAGGGACAATGACTCGGCCTGCACTTGTGGAACTGGACGCCGTTCTGGCGATCGCTCGACGCGGTTCCTTTCGTGCCGCTGCGCTTGAACTCGGCATCTCGACCACAGCGCTCAGCAATGCGGTGGCCAAGCTCGAGCGGGAACTCGGCATACGTCTGTTCAATCGCACCACGCGCAGCGTCTCGTTGACCGACGCGGGCCGCAACTTCGTAGCCCAGATCGGACCTGCGCTGGGTGAAATCCACGAAGCGATGAACGCTGCGCGATCGCAGCAGGAAGTTCCCGCTGGCACGCTCCGCATCAACGCCTTCGCTACGGCAGCGCGCGAGGTTCTCTCACCGCTGATCCTGAAGTTCATTCGACTTTATCCGCAGGTCCATATCGACCTTGTCACCGAAGGGCGGTTGATCGACATCGTCGACGCCGGGTTCGACTTCGGCGTCCGTCGTGGCGATCTCGTGCCGAGCGACATGATTGCCATCCCTCTGCAGACCCGTCGCCGATATGCAGTAGTCGGCACACCCGCCTATTTCGCACGCAGCGCCGCTCCCCAGGTGCCGACGGATCTTCTGCAGCATCCCTGCATCCGCGTCAGATTGCCCAATGGCGCACTCTTTCGCTGGCACTTCGAAAAGGAAGGCCGGGCCGCGCAGATCGATGTGCAGGGACCGATAACGCTGGACGAAGCCAGTCTCGCGCGGGCCGCGGTATTGCAAGAAGTGGGGGTCGGCTTCTTCATGGAATCGGATATCCGCGAAGATCTCGCTGACGGACGCCTTGTCGAGGTTCTGCAAGACTGGACCCCTCCGATCGCACCCCTGTCGCTATACTATCCCGGCAGGAGAAACGCATCCGCGGCATTCCGCGCGTTCACTACGCTCGCGCGGAACTTCCAAGTCGGTCCTTGATGAACCGTATGGCAAAGTTCCTGCGGCAGCCGCTGTGCCGTTCGTTCTCGGCCGAAGTTGACAGGCGTGCGATCTTTGACCGCTCCGCATCCCCTTCTGCACTTCTCTTACTTTTGGCTCTGCGAGGCGCTGCGATTCGACTACAACCAAATGTACATCCTCGCTTTCTTCTGGTTTGGTCTTTGGTGACCATTCATCCTTTATCGTCACGGTGAATGGGACGCGACCACCAGGGGTATCGGGCAGACGGCGAGATGCTACTGCATGAGCGGAAAAAAAGCAGGTGGTGGCTGAAGTCGGGCTATTGCTGTACCCCGATTGCCAGCTTTCTGCGATCTACGGCCTCACTGATCTTTTCCGCATCGCCAACGACGTTGCGCGTTCCGCGAACATCTTCTCGATATATTCGTCAGCTACCAGCTTAAACGTAGTCTTGGCGGCGAGTTCCGCCTCGATCCGGCGCTGGCGCTTCTCCGCGACTGGATCAATGCCGTCGATAATCTGCGCGCGAGCTTCGTCACGTTTTCGCCGCGCATCGGAGCGACACTTCGGGGAACGAACCGAGCGAGAGCTTTCGATCGGTGCCGAAGACCTTGTAGCGAAAGCGCCAGAGAAGCGCCCCGGATGGCTGGACCAAAAGAAACAGGCCATCAGCGTCCGGAACCTTGTAGGGACGCGCTTTGGGTTTGAGCGCACGAATCTGCACGGTCGTGAGCATGGTGGGCCACGCCTCCTGCGATGCTCGTGGCCCACCGATTCGTGGTCCACTTTGAGTGGGCCACGGTGGAATAAAGCGAGAAACCGTGGGACCAGCAGGAGCCATTTTACCGCAGATTTCTGCGGTTTTCTACAATGTTCTCAATGCGTAATGGTGCCGCTTGCAGGACTCGAACCTGCGACCCCCGCATTACGAATGCGATGCTCTACCAGCTGAGCTAAAGCGGCACGACTCCCGGGCGGCACGGCCCGGAAGAGGGCGGCGCTTACCAGCACCGGCATTGCCTGACAAGCGTTTGCAAAACCGTTCCTGCCCGGAGGCGTGGCTTTACGCATCGTTTACCACGCACGGTGCACAACAGGCGGAGGTAAGCGGGTAACGGCCCGGAGTGGAGCACGCGCATGGACATGGGTCGGGGATTCAACGACCGTCTGGATATCGACCAGCGGGACGAGGCCGACGCCGGCGTTGCCGATCGGCCGCTGGAGATCGGTACCGACGAACGCCGGATGCACGTGCGCGCGTATAATCATTGGGTATCGCTGCTGCGCGGGCGCGCCTATCCGTCGATCGAGGATCTCGATCCGGGCAATATCGCCGATTTCGGGCCGCACAGCGTGCTGCTCGATTTCACCAAGGGTGTCGAGGATCCGGCGATTCGCTATCTCGGGCACGCACTGCGCGAGGAGTGCGGGGTCGACGGCAGCATCACCAATGTGGCGCAGGTGCCGAGTCGATCGCTGCTCAGCCGCCTCACCGATCATTATCTGCAGATCATCGCCAATCGCGCGCCGATCGGCTTCGAAGCCGAGTTCGTCGGCCAGCGCGGGCACAATACGCTCTACCGCGGCATCCTGATGCCCTTCTCGTCCGACGAGGACACGATCGATTTCATCTACGGCGTCATCAACTGGAAGGAACTGGTCGACGCCGAGACCCAGGCAAGGCTCAATGCCGAAATCGAGGAGTCGCGCCGCGCCGCGCCGCGCCAGCTGGTCGCCGCGCCGGTGTGGGCGGACGGACCCAGCGCCGGCCTGTCGGCATCGTCGTCGGAGCCCCCGTCGACGACTGCGCCGGAGCCGGAGACTCTGGCCGATCGGCTCGTGCTGGCGCGCGAATCGGCCGCGGCGGCTCGCGCCTCGGACACGCGCAGCCGCGCCGCACTGTATCGCGCGCTGGGTCGCGCCTATGATTTCGCCTGCGCCGCCGACGAAGACGCGACCGGCTATGCCGCGCTCCTCGCCGAGGCCGAACTAAGCGTTCAGGCTCGCGCGCCGATGACTCCGTGCGTCAAGCTCGTTTTCGGTGCCGACTATGACAAGACGCGGCTCACCGAATTCGCGGCCGTGCTCACCCATGCGAAACGCTGCGACATACCGCAGGGCGGACTCGATGCGTTCCTCGAAATCGCCGAGGGCGGCATCAAGGGTATCGTCCGCGCCGAACGTGCGCTGCGCCGCCCTGCCGATCGCAGCGATCGATATGCCCGCGCCGCCGCCGAGCTGCGCAGCCGACCGCCGCTCGCGCATGTGCCGATCGCAGCGGACAGCGACGATTTCGTCGTCCTGCTCGCCCGTCCCGGCAAGGATGGCCTCGACATTGTCGCCACTCTTTCAGGCGATTCCGCACTCACCCAGCGGGCGGTGAAGAAAGCCGCCGGCTAGGAAAGAACACGTTCCGCAGATCGCCTGATCGCAGTGTCGTGGAACCCGACTTTTCGGTCTCTTCGCACCTGCCACAAGCCTTGAGGTCGCGGGCCACCCGGCGCATAGCGCCCCCATGCCCAAGACCTCGATCAAATCGCTGACGCACGAACTGGAAGCACGGCTCACCGAAGGCGCACTTCCTGGCGAACTCGAAGATTTCGGCCAGACCGAGCAGGCGGAAGCCACCGCCTTCCTCGCCAAGACCGCTGCCGAGCGCCCGCCAGAGACGCCGCGGATCGCGCTCACCACTTATCTCACCGGCGAACGGCGCCGGATGCGGCTGGCGGTGGTCAACGACGACATGCCGTTCCTGGTCGATTCGATCTCGAGCGCGATCGCCGCGCACGACATCGTGATCCATCGGATCATCCATCCGGTGATTCCGGTAGTCCGCGACGAGGCGGGGAAGCTGACCGGCGTCGGCACCGGCAAACCCGAATCGATGATCTACATCGAAATGGAGCGTGGCGAAGCCCGGCTGCGTCGCGCGCTGGTTGCCGAAATCGAGCGCACGCTCGATCAGGTGCGCGACGCCGTCGCCGACTGGCCGAACCTGCAGCGCGCCATCGCCGCCGACGCCGACCGTGTCCTGTCGCAGGAGGGCGCGGCGCTGTTGCGATGGTTCCACGACGGCAACATGACGCTGCTGGCGCACGAGAAGTGGCGCACCGACGGCAGCGTCGAAGATCAACTCGGCCTCGCGCGCTACACGCTCGGTTCGCCGATCCTGGCCGAAGCGTCGCGGATTCTGGCTGCCGAGTGGTTCGAACAGGGTGGCGAGGCGCCGCTGCTCCTCAAGTCCAACTGCATATCGACCGTCCATCGCCGCGTGCCGCTCGATATCGTGGTGGTGCCGCTGCGCGAGGGCGGCGCCGTCACCGGCCTCTCGATCCACGCCGGGCTGTGGACCAGCGCCGCACTCCACACGCCGCCGTCGGACGTGCCGGTGCTCCGTGCGCGCCTGCATGCGCTCGAAAGCAAGTGCGGCTTCGATCCGAAGGGGCATACCGGCAAGGCGATGACGCACGCGCTGGCCGCGCTTCCGCATGATCTCACCACGGCATTCCCCGCCGAATCGCTCGAATCGCTCGTGCTCACCTCGATGTCGGTCGCGGATCGCCCGCGTTCGAAACTGGTGCTGATCCGCTCGACCCTCGGGCGCCACCTGTTCGCCTTCGTCTGGCTGCCCCGCGACGAGGTTTCGACCGTGCGGCGCACCGCGATCGGCGACATGCTGGCGCAGGCGGCGAATGCCCGGCTCATCAGCTGGTCGATCGCGCTGGAAGACGGAGTCGTGGCGCTGATCCGCTACACGCTCGATCTGCGCGGCGGCGGGCACATGCCCGATGCCCAGGCACTCGACCAGCGGCTGGAGCGGATGGTGCGCGGCTGGGTTCCCGCGGTCGAAGCGGCACTCGCCGAGCGTGCGGGCCAGCGGTCCACTCGGCTCGCGCTGCGCTATGCAAACGCATTTCCGGCCGCCTATCGCGCGGTCAACGGCGCCGAGGAAGCCGCCCGCGACATCCTGCGCATCTGCAGCCTCAACGGCCCCGACGATCGCTCGGTGCGCATCTGCGCGGACCCGGAGCGCGACGGCGTGTTGCGGATCAAACTCTATCGTCTCGGCGGCGCACTCCCGCTCTCCGACGCGGTTCCGGTCTTCGAGAATTTCGGCTTCACGGTGATCGAGGAGGTTCCGACCCGGCTCACCGACGGCACCAACGCCTATGTTCATGACTTCGAAGTCGCGTTGACGGGCGCAGCGCCCGAGGCGCTGCTGCGGGCACCTTCGGTCGTGGAGAACGCGATCGCCGCGGTGCTGGAGAACAAGGCCGAGAACGACAGCTTCAACCGGCTGATCGTCGAGGCGGAAATGAAGCCCGGTTCGGTCGTGCTGCTGCGCGCCTGGTTCCGCTATCTGCGCCAGACCGGGATGAGCTACGGCCTCACCACCGTCGTCGATGCGCTGCGCCGCGCGCCCAAGGTCGCCGCCGCGCTGATCGAGCGGTTCGAACTCGCGCATGATCCGGGCCGGCCGGCCGCGTCCCAGGACGCGCTCGACGAAGCGACCGCGGCGATCGACGCGCACCTCGATGCGGTCTCGGCGATCGACGACGATCGCATCCTGCGCACGATCCGCGGCGTGGTGCTGGCCACGTTGCGCACCAACGCCTTCGCCCCCGCCTGTCGGGAGGCACTGGCGTTCAAGCTCGACAGCGCACGCGTTCCGGGCCTTCCGCAGCCGCTGCCGTGGCGCGAGATCTTCGTGTACAGCCCCCGCGTGGAGGGTATCCATCTGCGCGCGGGCCCGGTCGCGCGGGGCGGGCTGCGCTGGTCCGACCGGCGCGACGACTTCCGCACCGAGATCCTCGGCCTGATGAAGGCGCAGCGCGTGAAGAACGCGGTGATCGTTCCCACCGGCGCGAAGGGCGGCTTCTATCCCAAGCAGCTCCCCTCGCCCGCGGTCGATCGCGATGCGTGGTTCGAAGAGGGCAAGGAAAGCTATCGGATCTTCATTCGTGCGCTGCTGTCGATCACCGACAATATCGTCGGCGGCGCGGTGGTGCATCCCGATCGCGTCGTGATCCACGACGGCGAGGATCCCTATTTCGTCGTGGCGGCCGACAAGGGCACCGCCACCTTCTCCGACGTCGCCAATGCGATCGCGCTGGAGCGCAACTTCTGGCTGGGCGATGCCTTCGCCTCGGGCGGTTCCTACGGCTATGACCACAAGGCGATGGGCATCACTGCCCGCGGCGCCTGGATCTCGGTGCAGCGCCACTTCCTCGAAATGGGCGTCGATGTTCAAACCGAGACGATCCGCGTGGCCGGCTGCGGCGACATGTCGGGCGACGTGTTCGGCAACGGCATGCTGCTGTCGAAGGCGATCAAGCTGGTCGCCGCGTTCGATCATCGCCACATCTTCTTCGATCCCGATCCCGATCCGGCGACGAGTTGGGAAGAGCGGAACCGGATGTTCCAGCTGCCCCGGTCGAGCTGGGAAGACTATGACAAGGCACTGATCTCGAAGGGCGGCGGCGTCTTCTCGCGCGCCGAAAAGTCGATTCCGCTCAGCCCCGAAGTGCAGGCGATGCTCGGCCTCCAGGTCGATCGGATCGAGCCGGCGGCGCTGATTTCCGCGATCCTGTGCGCGCCGGTCGACCTTTTGTGGTTCGGCGGCATCGGCACCTATGTGAAGTCCTCCGACGAAAACCATGTCGAGGTCGGCGATCCGGCAAACGACCGGCTGCGGGTCGATGCCGATCAGCTGCGTGCGAAAGCGATCGGCGAAGGCGCGAACCTGGCGATCACCCAGCCCGCGCGAATCGAATTCGCGATGCGCGGCGGCCGCATCAACACCGACTTCATCGACAATTCGGCGGGCGTCGACTGTTCGGACAACGAGGTCAACATCAAGATCGCGCTCAATCGCGAGATGAACGAGGGCGAGCTGGGGTTCGAGGATCGCAACGCGCTGCTCGCCGCAATGACCGACGATGTGGCGGCGCTCGTGCTGGAGGACAACCGCCTTCAGACGCTCGCCCTCTCCTTCCTTGAAAACGACGGTGCGGTGGCGCTGCCCAGCTATGTCCGGGTGATCGAGATCCTCGAGGCCTCGGGCCGGCTCGATCGCGAAGTCGAGGGGCTCGACACCAACGAGGATCTGCTGCGGCGCGCGCAGGAGGGGCGCGGCCTCACCCGCCCCGAACTCGCCGTCCTGCTGGCGACCGCCAAGCTCGCGCTGCAGGACGCGGTCGAGGCGAGCGGTCTGGGCCAGGATGCGATGCTCGAGGCCGATCTCTACGCGGCATTCCCGCCGGCGATGCGCGAGCGTTTTGCAGCCGCCATCGAAGAGCACCGGCTGCGCGGCGAGATCGTCGCGACGAAGCTGGCCAATCGGATCGTCAATCGCCTGGGCGTGCTGCACCCCTTCGAGATCGCCGAGGAAGAGGGCTGCGCGATGGGCGACATCGCGGCGATGTTCGTCGTCGCCGAGCGGCTGTTCTGTCTGCCGCAGATCTGGCAGCGGATCGAGGACACGCCGATGAGCGAGACGGCGCGGATCGCGCTGCTCGACGAAGTCGCCGTCGGTGTGCGCAGTCAGGTCGCCGATCTTCTCCGGATCTGCCGCCCCGGCACCGGCCCGCGCGACGTGATCGAGCGGCTCGAACCGGGCATCGCCAGCCTCGACAAGAAGGCGAAGGAGCTGCTGCTCGAGGAGGTGCGCACGCAAAGCGGTCGTATCTCCGAAAAGCTGGAGGCGGCCGGCGCGCCGCCGGAGCTGGTGGCCAAGGTGGTGCGGCTGTTCGAGCTCGACGGCGCCGTCGGGCTCGCCGATCTTGGCGAGCGGCGCGGCATCGACGAGACGGTGCTCACGCGCGCGTTCACGCGACTCGGCCAGGCGCTCGGCCTCGACTGGGCACAGGCGAACGCGGCACGCATCTCGACCGGCGATCCGTGGGAGCGCCTGCTGATCGCCGGGCTCGCGCGCGACTTCCAGCAGCTCCGGCTGGAGTTCCTCGCCCGGCTCGACAGCAAGAACCCGGAGGCGGCGGTCGAGGAATGGCTCGAAGCGAACGCCGCCCGAGTCGATCAGTTCGTCGCGCTGGTGCGCCGCGCACGCCACGCGCCGGCTCCGAACGCGGCGATGCTCGCGCAGATCGCCAGCCAGGCGCGGGTCTTGCTGGGCCGCTGAGCCGCCGCGGCGACGTGAATCGCGCCACCGCCGGGCCCCGCTCGGCGGTGGCGGACCGCGCTTACGGATGAATTGCAATTGCGAGTCGTTCGCGTTATTGCGGCCGCCGAACAGCAGGAATTTCGCACTCCCATGCACGGCACCGCCACACCGGCCACTCGCAAGAAGCGCGGCCGGCGTACCTTCTGGCTGAAACAGCTCCACACCTGGCACTGGATGAGCTCGGCGATCAGCCTGATCGGCCTGCTGCTGTTCGCCATTACCGGCTTCACGCTCAATCACGCGGCTGAGATCGAAGCGTCTCCGGAGATCGTCGAGCACAGCGCACGACTGCCTGCGGAGCTGCTGCCGCAACTCGCTCCGGCGCGGGTTCCCGATGGCGCCCGCCAACCGCTGCCGGCCGATGTCGCGACGTGGCTGGAGACCGAGCTTCCGCTGTCGATCCACGGCAATGCCGAATGGTCGGCCGATGAAGCGTATCTGGCGCTGCCGCGTCCCGGCGGCGACGGCTGGGTGGCGATCGACCGCACGACGGGCGAGATCACTGCCGAGCGCACGAGCCGCGGCTGGATCGCCTACCTCAACGATCTGCACAAGGGCCGGAACGCGGGCACCGTTTGGCGCTGGTTCATCGACGTCTTCGTATTCGCCTGCGTCATCTTCTCGCTGACCGGCCTCGTCCTGCTCCAGCTCCATGCCAAGAACCGGCGCAGCACCTGGCCGCTGGTCGCGGCGGGGCTCGCCATCCCGGCGGCAATCGCAATCTTCTTCATCCACTAAAGGGTTCGTACCGATGCTTCAGCTTCGCTTCACCGGCCTCACCGCCGCCGCGATCGGCGCCGGCTCCTTGTTCGCCGGCCCGGCGGCGGCACAGACGCTCGACCTTTCGGTCGAAGTGCCGCGGCTGAGCGTCGCCGAATATCACAAGCCCTATGTCGCGGTGTGGCTGGAGAAGGAAGGCGCGACTCCGCGCACGCTGGCCGTCTGGTACGATCTCGACATGCGCGGCAACGAAGGCACCAAATGGCTGCGCGACATGCGCCAGTGGTGGCGCGCCTCGGGCCGGTCGATGTCGTTCCCGGCCGACGGGGTGAGCAGCGCGACCAAGGCGCCGGGCACGCACCGCATGCGCTTCACCGCCGGCACCGCACCGATGCCGCGCCTCACGCCGGGCAATTACGTGCTCCATGTCGAAGCGGCGCGCGAAGTCGGCGGCCGCGAACTGGTGCGCCTGCCGTTCCGCTGGCCGGCCAGCGGCGCCACTACCGTCACCGAACAGGGGTCGAGCGAGCTCGGCGCCGTCCGTCTCACCGTCCGCTGATCGTCCCAGGGAGGAAAATCATGAAGCTGTTCCGTGCCCCCGTCGTCGCCATCGCCGCCGTCGCGGCATTCGCCGTGCCCGCTGCCGTCGAAGCGCATCGCATCTGGATGCTGCCCTCCTCCACCGTTCTGTCGGGCGACGAGGCCTGGGTGACGATCGATGCCGCCGTTTCGAACGAGCTGTTCTACTTCAATCATCAGCCGCTGCGCGGCGACTTCACCGCCACGGCGCCCGACGGAACGGCAATGGAGATCCACAATCTCAACACCGGTCGCTTCCGCAGCACCTTCGACGTCCATCTGACCCAGCAGGGCACGCATCGGGTCGGGCTGGTCCGGGAAGGCGCGATCGGCAGCTATATGCTGAACGGCGAGCGCCAGCGCCTGCCGCGCGGTTTTCAGATGAGCCAGATGGCGAGCCTGCCCGCGGGCGCGACCGATGTTCAGGTGGTCGAGAACCATACTCGCACCGAAGCCTATCTGACGCTCGGCGCGCCCACCGCGACGCTGTTCCAGCCGACCGGCAAGGGCATCGAACTGGTGCCCGTCACCCACCCCAACGATCTCTATGCCGATGAACCGGGCGTGTTCCGCTTCCTGCTCGATGGACAGCCGGCGGCCAATCTCGACGTCACGATCGTTCCCGGCGGCAGCCGCTATCGGGACGAGGTAGGCGAGATGCATCTCACCACCGACGCGCAGGGCGAAGTCACGATCGCCTGGCCGCAGCCGGGGATGTATTGGATGAACCTGACTTCGGGCGGCGACGACGAGGATGAGGGCACGGCGCCCGCACGCCGTGCTTCCTATGCCGCCACGCTCGAGGTGCTCGCACCCTGACCGGCGCGCCGCCGCGGATCGCGATTCCGCTCGCCCTGTCGCCTGCGGCGTTCGATCGCCGGCGCCCGGACGCGCGGATCGTTGACTTTGGCGGCGAGACGATGGGCACCGGCTGGTCGGTCCGGCTGGTGCCGCCAGCGTCCGGCCTGCCGAGGGCCGTCCCCGACGAAATCGCGGTCACATTGGCCGATATCGTTGGGGAGATGAGCCATTGGGAGCCGGAGTCGAGCCTCGGCAGGTTCAACCGAGCGCCTGCGGGCCAGTGGCACTCCATTCCCCCTGCACTCTCGCATGTACTTGCGACTGCCGAGAAGGTCGGGAAGCTGAGCGAGGGCGCCTTCGACCCGGGCGCGGGCCGGCTCGCCGATCTCTGGGGCTTCGGCCCCTCCGGCCGCCGCGACGCGCCGCCTGCCGATGTGGAAATCGCCGCGCTCGCCGATCGCCGGATCGAACATGATCCGCCGTTGCTCCGCGCCCGCCGAGCCGCCTCGGCCGCGCTGGATTTCTCCGGAATCGCCAAGGGCTACGCGGTCGATCGGGTCGCGCAGCGGCTGCGCGCGCTCGGCATCGCCGATTTCCTGGTCGAAATCGGCGGCGAATTGCTCGGCGCGGGCGTCAAGCCCAACGGCCAACCCTGGTGGGTCGAGATCGAGCCTGCGGAAGGCGCCGCGCCGATCCGAGTAGCACTCCACGGCCTCGCGATCGCCACCTCGGCCGATTCGCAGCGATGGTTCGAACATGCCGGCCGTCGCTATGCCCATACGCTCGACCCGCGCACCGGCCGCCCCGTCGACAACGGAGTTGCTTCGGTCAGCGTGCTGCACCACTGCTGCATGCTCGCCGACGCCTGGGCGACGGCGCTCACCGTACTCGGCCCGCCCGGAATGGCGCTCGCGGAGCGTGAGGGGCTGGCGGTGCAGATGACGGTGCGTGAGGCACAGGCCGCGCGCGAGCTTCTGTCACCCGCGCTCGCGGCGATGCTCGGCTAGCGGCTCAACCGCGCACGTCTTTCGCGATGCCGTCGAGCAGCCCGTTGACGAATCCCTTTTCGCGGCGGTCGTAGAAGGCGTCGGTCACGTCGAGATATTCGCTGATCACCGCGCCGATCGGAACGTCGGGCCGCGCCAGCAGCTCATAGGTGCCGGCGCGCAGAATCTGGCGCATCGGCTTGTCGAGCCGGTCGAGGCTCCATCCCTCGGCCAGTTTGCTCGCCACCAGCCGGTCGATCTCGTCGCGGCGGGCGTCGATGCCCTTCACCAGATCGTCGAAGAAGGCGATGTCCGCCTCGGCATATTCGACGTCCTCGATCACGGCGCCCAACCGATGCTGGTGGAATTCGTGCAGCAGCGCCGTGACGGCGGTTCCCTCCATCTCCTGCTGGTACAGCGCCTGGACGGCGGCAAGGCGCGCGGCGGCGCGAGCACGCGAGCGGCTGCGGGCGGTATGGCTTGGCATTGCGTCTGATTCCTCATTCCGTCCGCCTTCGCGCGAACGGACTCTCTATGGGTTTGGTCGGTTCAATCGGATCGCCACCGACTTGGCGTGCGCCGGCAATCCCTCGGCCTGCGCGAGCGCCACCGCCGCCGGGCCGATCGCCGCGAGCCCCGCCGCGTCCAGCGACAGGAAGCTCGTCCGCTTCATATAGTCGAGCACCGACAGGCCGGAAGCGAATCGCGCCCGCCGCCCGGTCGGCAGCACATGGTTCGGTCCGGCGACATAGTCTCCCACCGCTTCGGGCGTGTGCCGCCCGAGGAAGACCGATCCGGCGTGGCGCACCGCATCGAACAACGTTGCTGCGCCGTCGCAGGCGAGCTCGAGATGCTCGGGCGCCAGCCGATCGACGAGCGGCATCGCGTCGCCCAGCTTCGGCACCAGGATGATCGCCCCGTTCGCGTCCCAGCTCGCCCGCGCCGTCGCTCCGGTCGCCAGTTCGGCCAGCTGCCGCGCGACGGCATCGGCGACGGACTGCGCGAAACTAGCATCGTCGGTGAACAGGATCGACTGGCTCGTGGGATCATGCTCGGCCTGGCTCAACAGGTCGGCGGCGATCCACTCGGGGTCGTTCGCGGCGTCGGCGACTACGACGATCTCCGAAGGCCCGGCCACCATGTCGATGCCGACCACGCCATAGAGCTGGCGCTTGGCCTCGGCGACCCACGCGTTGCCGGGGCCGGTCACCACGTCGACCGGCGCGATCCGGCTGGTGCCATAGGCCAGTGCCGCCACCGCCTGAGCGCCGCCGACGCGCCAGATCTCGTCCACGCCGGCGATCTTCGCCGCTGCGAGCACCAGCGGATTGACCACGCCGTCGGGCGTCGGCGTCACCATCACCACTCGCCCCACGCCCGCCACCTTGGCGGGGATCACGTTCATCAGCACCGACGAGGGGTAGGCTGCCCGACCGCCCGGCACATAGACGCCGGCGGCGTCCACCGCGGTCCAGCGCGCACCGAGCCGGACGCCGGCGGCATCGGTCGTGTCGCGATCCGCCGGTCGCTGCTCGGCGTGATAGGCGGCGATCCGCTCCGCGGCGAGTTCGAGCGCCGCGCGCAGCTCCGGAGTGAGCCCCGCGAGCGCCGCATCGCAGGCGTCGGCATCGATGCGCCAGCCGCTCGCGTCGAGATCATGGCGGTCGAATCGGCGTGTGAGATCGGCGAGCGCGGCATCGCCTTCGTCGCGCACGCGCCGCAGGATCGCGGCCACGTCGCGCGCGACATCCTCGTCCGCCTCGCGGCGGGCGTTCACCAGCGCGGTGAAGGCCGTTTCGAAGTCCGGTGCGGTCGCGTCGAGCAGGATCATGCCGCCGCCCGCTCCACTGCCTTGCGGAAGGCATCGACCAGCGGCACCACATCGGCCGCGCGCGTCTTGAACGCCGCGCGATTGACGATCAGCCGGCTCGTGACGTCGGCGATCGTCTCGACTTCGACGAGGCCGTTCTCGCGCAGCGTGCGCCCCGACGAGACGAGATCGACGATGCGCGGCGCAAGCCCCAGCTTGGGCGCCAGCTCCATCGCGCCGTTCAGCTTCACGCACTCGGCCTGCACCCCGCGCGCGGCGAAGTGGCGACGCGTGACATGCGGATATTTGGTGGCGATGCGCACATGGCTCCAGCCGCGCGGATCGTCACCCTCCGCCTGATCGGCGGGCTCGGCGACCGACAGCCGGCAATGGCCGATGCCGAGATCGACCGGCGCGTACAATTCGGAATAGTCGAATTCGGCCAGCACGTCCGATCCGACGATTCCCAGTTGCGCGGCGCCGTGCGCCACGAAGGTCGCGACGTCGAACGCGCGCACGCGGATGAGATCGATGTCGGGCGTGTTGGTGCGAAACCGCAGCGCGCGGCTGGCCGAATCGCCGAACGCCGGCTCGGGCACGATTCCGACCTGCGCGAGCAGCGGCAGCGCTTCCTCGAGGATGCGGCCTTTGGGTACGGCAAGGATGATCGGATCGGTCATGGGCTGCGGGGCTTTACTTGGGGGGCGACGGCGGCGCAACAAGGCCTCGGTACGGGTCGGGCATCCGGCACGCCGCCAGAGGAGCATCATGGCCGATCCCGCCGCCGTCCGCGAAGCCTTTCTGATCCAGCGCGCCTATTGCGATGCGCATTCGGCGCCGATCACCGGGCGCATCGCAGGCGCGCTCGCCGACAGCCTGACGCGCGAGAGCCGCACCGGCGCACGGGTGCTCGACTGGCCCGGCGACCCGACCGCGGACGCGCTCCCGCTGCGCCTGATCGGCGGCCTTCATGCGCTCGATCAGGCGGGCGCGGCTCCGGATCTGTCGCGGGTGTTCGCCGGCGAAGTGACGCGAATGGACGCCGTGGCGCTGATTCTCGCCGACGCGCTGATCGTGCACGACGCCGCGCTGCTGCCATGGCTCGATGGTCCGCCGCAGACCAACGAGCCGGGCCGATCCGCCGTGCTGATGACGGGGCTGCTCGAACTCGCACGGCGCTTCGGGCCGAAGCTCGAACTGCTCGAGATCGGCTCGAGTGCCGGTCTTAACCTGCTGATCGAGCGCTATCGCTTCGATCTTGGCGGCACGAACGCGGGGCCGGCCGACGCGCCGGTGCTGATCCGGCCCGAATGGCGCGGGGCGCCGCCACCGCAAGTGCCGATCGACATTCTCTCGGTACGCGGCTGCGACATTCGCCCGCTCGACACGAGTGACGCCGAGACGCGCCGCCGCCTGATGGCGTATATCTGGGCCGACAATCCCGAGCGTCACGCACGCTTGGAAGCGGCATTCGCAATGCTCCGCTCGCGACCCGTCGATCTCGTCGCGGCCGACGCCGCCGATTGGGTCGAGGCGCGCCTCGACGAGCCGCAGGCGCCGGGCGTCACTCGCGTGCTGGTGCATTCGGTCGTCTGGCAATATCTTCCGGTCGAGGGGCAGCGCCGGATCCGCGCCGCAATGGAGGCCGCGGGGGCGTGCGCGACCGCCGAGCGTCCGCTTGCATGGGTCCGCATGGAGCCCGATCGCGGCCTCGCACGGCAGGAGCTCTGGCTGCGCCACTGGCCCGGTGGCGGCGAGGATCGCATGCGCGCCATCGCCCACGCCCATGGGCTGTGGGTGGAAACGCTCTGAACGGACCCGGCGGGCGCGGCGCTAGACCAGCGGCGGCTTCACGGGCGTTCGCGCCAGCCACGCCGCGAGCGTCCGGCTCACTGCCTGCGGCGCTTCCCAGGGAAGGAAATGGCCGGCATCCATCCGCACGATCTGCAGATCGGCCACCAGCGTCTCAAGTCCCTCGAGCAGCACCGGCAGCAGCCCGGCGTTACGCATCCCCCAAAGCAGGAGCGTGGGCTGTGAGACCATCGGGAAAGGCGCATCGATCCACTCGGGCCGCTCGGGCGTCTCCTCCATCGTCGGAACGAAGAGATCGGCGGCGCGATACCAGTTGGTCATCGCGGTCATCGCGCCGGGCTGGCTCCACTGCCGGATATAGAGCTCGCGCTCGTGGGCGGGCACCCGCGCCTCCAGATGCTCGACGAACAGGCTCCAGAAGAACTGCTCCAGTTCATCCGCATTCGGATCGCGATCGACCGCGAACCCGCGGAAGGTGCGGATGAACTGGCTCGCCCTGCGCTGCCCCATGTCTTCGATCAGGGTGCGTTGCAGGATCTGCGGATGCGGCGCGTTGAGCAGCGCCAGCCGCCGCACGCGCCGCGGATAGCGCAGCGCCGCCCCCCAGGCGAGGGCACCGCCCCAATCGTGCCCGATCAGCGTGAACGTCTCGACGCCGAGCGCATCCGCCAGCGCCACGACGTCCGCCATCAGCAGTTGCGGCGCATAGTTGGAGACGCCTTCGGGCCGCGACGATTCGCCGAATCCGCGCTGGTCCGGCGCGATCACATAATGGTTGATGGCGAGCGCCAGCATCTGGTGGCGCCAGGTGCGATGCGATTCGGGAAAGCCGTGAAGGAGGATCAGCGGCGGCGCGCTGGGATTGCCCAGGCACGCGACGTTCAGTTCGACACCGGTGGCGAGCGCCACCCGCCGGGTCGGCTCCTCACGCACGGTCAGGCTCGGTACGCTTCGGATCACTGCCGCCCCTTCTCACCCGCCATCACCGCAAGAACACGCCCGCACAACACGGCCGCCTTCAATGACTAGCTAACCATGCCCGCATTGCCGTCGTTACGGAATCCGGTTTTTCCCAAGGGACGAAATGGCCAGCATCTTCGATCCGCGCGATCGTGAGGTCCTTCACCTGTCCGTCCAGCCCGTCGAGCTGGCAGGGCAGCAGCGCGCTGTCCTTCATTCCCCAGATCACCAGCGTCGGCATCGGAACCTTCGGCAGCGGCGGCATCGTAAACGTCGGCTTGTCGAGCTTGGCATCGACCGGCGGCACTTCGATCAGGCTCGCGCGATACCAGTTGAGCATCGCGGTCATCGCGCCTGGCTGGCGCCATTCGTCGAGATAGGCGGCACGCTCTTCGGGCGCGATCTCCGAGCTGATGTGGCGCGCGAAGGTGGTGTCGAAGAATTTCTCCAGCCCCATCGCTTCGAGCATCGTTTCGAGATTGGGATCGCGGAAAGTGCGGATATACTGGCTCGCCGCACGCTGGCCGGGATCTTCGATCACCGTCTTCTGGAAGATCGCCGGATGCGGCGCGTTCACGATGATGAGGCGCCCTATCCGATCGGGATGCTGCAGCGCCGCCATCCAGGCGATCGCACCGCCCCAGTCGTGCCCCACCAGCGTGAAGCGCCCGATGCCGAAGTGATCTGCCAGCGCCAGCAGGTCGGCGACCGGCTTGTCGGGGCTGTAATTCTCGACGCCTTCGGGCTTGGACGAGCGCGCGAAGCCGCGCTGGTCGGGCGCGAGCACGAAATGATCGGTTGCGAGCGCGGGGATCTGGTGGCGCCACGTCCGGTGCGATTCGGGAAAGCCGTGGAGCAGAATGATCGGCTCGGCGTCCCGCTTTCCCGCCACCGCCACGTCGAGCTCGACCCCGGTCGGCAAGGCGACGCGCTGCATCTCGAAATCGGCCATGTTCCCCTCCATTGATGGACCTTACGGATAGCTCACGGTTTTCGGCACTTCGGGAATGGGGATCCACTCCTCGGCGTCGTCGGGCACCTTCGGGAAGCGCCCCGCCCTCCAGTCTTCCTTGGCCGTCTCGATCCGGTCGCGGCTCGACGAGACGAAGTTCCACCAGACGTGGCGCGGCGTGGCGAATGCGTCGCCGCCGCACAGCATCACGCGCCCGCCGGCGCTTGAACGCAGCGTCGCCGCGACGCCCGGACGGATGACATAAAGCTTCATGGGGGAAAGCGGCACGTCGTCGAGCGTCGCATCGCCCAACCCGCAATAGAGCGCCCGCTCCTCGGCCGCCGGATCGATCGGAACGCTGCCGCCCGGCTCGAGCACGATGTCGGCATAGATGGTGCCGGCATAGGTCGTCGTCGGCGCGGTGACGCCCCAGAGCGATCCCATGATCACCCGCGCCTTGGCGTCCTCTCCGCGGATCACCGGCAAGGCGTCGGCTTCGACATGCTCGAAGGCCGGGTCGATCTCTTCCTGCGCCTCGGGCAGTGCCAGCCAGGTCTGAATGCCGGAGAAAGGCGCGCCGCTCCGCTGATCGCCCGGCGACCGCTCGGAATGGACGATGCCGCGTCCGGCGGTCATCAGATTCACCGCGCCGGGCCGGATGCGCGCGCAGGTGCCCAGCGAATCGCGATGATCGAGCGCGCCGTCGTACAGATAGGTGACGGTCGCCAGATTGATGTGCGGATGCGGGCGCACGTCGATCCCGTTGCCCGGCGCCAGATCGGCGGGGCCCATCTGGTCGAAGAACACGAACGGCCCCACCATCGTTCGCGGCCGCGACGGCAGCGTCCGGTGTACCTTGAAGCCGCCCAGATCGTGCGTCGTCGGCGTGATCGTCTGGATCACCAGGTCGTCGGGCGTGTCGCTCATGCTGCATCGAGCTCCGGATAGTGGCGGAAGATGCCGTCCTCGTTGAACGGCAGGCGGCGATCGCTGGCCAGATAGGCTCGGATACCCGGTACGTCGCGGACGAGCCCGTGGATCGCCATCAGGCGCGGCAGCTCGGGCTCCAGCGCGGCCATGCGCCTGGGGAACATGTAGCGCAGCCCCTCGATCAGCTGGAACAGCGAGGAATCGACGTAGGTGAAGCGATGGTCGATCAGCCAGTCGCCCGGATTGCAGGCCGCCGCTTCCTCGAGATAGCCGAGGAACTTCGGCATCCGCTCGTCGCGGAATTCGCGAGCGAAGCGCGCGGCCTCGGCCTTCTGATCCTCATAATAGAGACCGACGCCGACGGGATGATGCACCTGGTGCGTCTCGGCGACAAAGTCGGCGATGGTGAGCTGGAGCTGATGCAGCCACATGCGGTCGGCCATGTTGGACGGCGCAAGCTCGTGCCGCTCGCCGAGCCACAGCAGGATCGCGGCGACCTGCGCGATCGCAAGGCCTTCGATCTCCAGATAGGGCGGCGCGAAGGGCGCGCGGTCATAGCGCTTCATGTCGGCGATCAGCGCCTCGGCGCCCAGTTCGCGCGCGCAGTCGCGATAGGGCACCCCTGCCGCTTCCAGCGCGAGCCGCACGAATTCGCCGCGCCCCTGAATCTTCGGCCAGTACCAGAGATTATATGCCATCGGCCTCGCCCGGCGTCCTGGCGCGGATGGCGAGCGCGTGGATTCGCGTCTCGAGCAGGTCGGCGAGCGCGCGGTTCACCAGCCGCTGCCGTTCGACGCGCGATTTGCCTTCGAAGGCGGCGCTCGTCACTGCGACGCTGAAATGGCTTTCGCCGCTGCCGTCGTCGCCGGCATGGCCGCGATGCTTCGCGCTGTCGTTGGAGACATGCAGGTGCGCCGGATCGAGCGCGGCGGTGAGGCGGGCGGCGATCGTTTCGGCGAGCGGCTCGGTTTTCCCGTTCGGCATCGCGCCTATATAGGGCGTTTGCGCGAGGGAGTAGAGTGGCGCGGAACCAGCCGAGAAAAGATCGTCCGAATGCCCGCTTTCACGGTCGTGTGGAAGCGGCGGGCCGCATGTGCGCGAAGCCCGGCTGCGAGGAAGCCGGGGAATTCCGCGCACCCGTCGCGCCGCCGCGCGGCGGTGGCGAAGGTCCCGGCCGCTACCGCTGGCTGTGCCTCGATCATGTTCGCGAATTCAATTCGGGATATAATTACTTCGCCGGGATGAGCCCGGACGAGATTCACGACGCGCAGCGCCCGCTTGCCGGATGGGAGCGCGAGACACGCGCCTTCGCGTCGACCGGCGGGGCCGACCGCCCGCCGCGCTGGGCCGACTTCGCCGACCCGCTCGACGCGATCGGCGCGCGCTTCGGCGAGCGGATGCGCGCGCAGGCCGGGCGCAAGGACGGCAAGCCGCTGTCGGGCCGCGATCGTCACGCGCTCGACGTGCTGGGGCTTGAAGCGGATGCCGACCGCACGGCGCTGCGGCGGCGCTACAGCGATCTCGTCCGCAAGTATCATCCTGATCGGAACGGGGGCGATCGCACGCATGAGGCGCGGCTGCGCGCCGTGATCGAGGCGTATCAGCAGCTCAAGGGCTCGCCCGCCTTCGCCTGATCGCGTCAGGCAGCGGACCGCGCCTCGGCTTCTGCAAGCTCCGCAAGCTGTTCGGCCACCGTGCCCCAGCCTTCGGCGAAGCCCATCGCCTCGTGCTGTCGGCGCGCGTCCTCGGTCCAATGACGGCTGCGGGCGGTGTAACGCGTCTTTCCGCCCTCCTCCTCGAAGGTGGTGACCGCCACCATGAACGGGCCCTGCGGCTTCCAGCCCGCCGCGAAAGCGTCGGTCGAGACGATCCGCCGGTTCGGGACGACCTCTAGGAACACCCCCTCCAGCGCATTCTCCTCGCCGTTCGGCCCGCGCATGATCATCGCCGATCGCCCGCCGGGGCGCAGATCCTGCTCCAGGATATCGACTCGCCACGGCCTGGGGCAGAACCATTCCTCGGTGCGCTCGGTCCAGACACGCCACACAGTTTCGGGCGGCGCGTCGATCAGCCGAGTGATGCTGAGTTCGTTCGCGTCATTCATTCGGCACACTCCAATGGGTCGGCGGGCTCGGGCATATCGAGCGGGAAATAGTGGCGATAGCGGCGCCCTTCGTCCACGGCGCGCGCGATGCTGGCGCGCGAGAGCAATCGGCCGCGATAGCCGCGCAGCGTGGCCAGCTCCGCCGGGATCGGATTCGCCCAGTCGGCGTAGAAGAGCGCGGGGGCCGCCTCAGCCGCGCGAGCCGACCAGCCCGAACACCGCGCCCTCGAGATCGGTGCAGGTCAGCACATAGTCGCCGCCCGGCACCTGCTGGATGTCGTGCAGCGGCGTCCCGCCCGCCGCCTCGACCCGCGCTTTCGCTGCGTCGATATCGCCGGTGCGCCAATAGAAGGTCCAGCCCGCGCGCTGGCCCTCCGGCCGGGGCATGATCGCGCCGAGCGGCACGTCGCTGCGCTGGAAGAACTCATATTCGCCCAGCCCCGGCATCGGCATCGCCCCGCCGTGGCGCCAGCCGAAGCGTTCGAGATACCAGGCCTTGGCGCCCGCCGGGTCGGGCGTGGTGAGTTCGTTCCAGGCGACATGCCCGACCGCGCCGGGATCGGCCGAGAAGGCGGTCGATACCGCGTCCGCCCCGCCCTCCGGCGGCTGCGGCGCCATCAGATAGATCGGAATGCCCTGCGGATCGGCGACCAGTGCCATCCGTCCGACGCCCGGCACCGTCTGGTCCATCAGCTCGGCACCACCGGCAGCTTTCAGCGCCGCAAGCTCGACATCGACATCGTCGACGCACACATAGCCGAACCAGCCCGGTGCGGCCCCGCCGGCGATCATCTCGTCGGTCAGCGCCAGCATGCCGGCCACGGACGCCCCCTCGGCGGCGGTGATCTCGTGATACTCCACCGCCCCCACGCCGCTGGACTTGGTTTCCCAGCCATGAACCGCCTGGTAGAAGGCTGCGGCGCGCGCCGGATCGGCGGTCATCAGTTCGTACCAGATGAAGCTGCCGTGATGCTCGGACATGTCGTTCTCCTTCCGGGCGGGGTCAGGCGCGCGTGTCGACCACCGGCTCGAATCCGCCCCAGAACATGCGCTTGCCGTCGAACGGCATTTCGCCGTCGGGCTGCATCCGCTCGTCCTTCATCATCTTTTCCCACCCGGCGTCGCGAGTCGCCTTGTCGGGCCAGATGATCCAGGAAAAGACGACATTCTCGTCCTCCTGCGCCTTCACCGCCATGAAGAAATCGGTCGTCTCGCCCTTGGGGATGTCGCTGCCCCAGGCTTCCATCACGTGCAGCGCGCCATATTCATGGAAGATCGGCGCGGCCTTCTTCGCCACCGCGACATAGGCGTCCTTCTTTGCGTGCTTCACCGGCAGCACATAGCCATCGACATAGGGCATCTTCTCTCTCCTCGTTCAGGCGGCTTTCGGCGCGTGCGCCGTGAAATCGGCAAGCTGCGCGTCGAGCGCGCGGCGGAATGCGGCGCGGGCGGTGCCGCGCTCGACATAGGCGGCCAGCACCGGGCGGTCGGTGACCACGCCAGTGCCGCAATCGTCGCGCAGCACCGTGACCATCGCGATGTCGGCGATGCTGAAGGTGTCGGCGAGCCAATCGCGATTCCCCAGCGCCTCGGCCAAGCGATCAAGGCGCTCGCCGCAACTCTCGATCAGGCTGGCGCGGCGCAGCTCGGCCCATTGCGCGCCATTCGAGAACAGCTCGACCTCGCCGATCTGCATCATCCAGGGCTCGACGCTGCTGAAGGCGGCGAACAGCCAGGCGATCGCCCGCGCCCGCGCCACGGGATCGCGCGGCAGCAGCCGTTCGTCCTTTTCGCCCAGATGCAGCAGGATCGCGCCGCTTTCGAACAGCCGGACATCGCCGTCGCGCAGCGCCGGCACCTGCAGCCACGGCTGCTCCTCGCGATACTCGGCGGGCCGCTCCATCGGATGCATCAGCCGCATCGCATAGGGCAGCCCGATCTCCTCGCATGCCCAGCGCGGCCGCAAGTCGCGGACATAGCCTCTTGCGAAGTCGGGCACCCAGTTGAAGCCGGTGATCTCCACGCTCATCGCTGCGCTCCTTGCTCGGCCGTCGCGGCGGCCTCGATCACGCCGATGTCGATCTTGCGCATCGGCATCATCGCCTCCATCGCGCGGCGGGCGCTCTCGGGATCCTCATTGTCGAAGACGAGCTCCATCAGCCGCCGGGGCGTCACCTGCCAGCTCACGCCCCAACGATCCTTGCACCAACCGCACATGCCTTCCTCGCCGCCGTCGCCGGTGATTGCCGCCCACAGCCGGTCGGTTTCCTCCTGCGCGTCGGTGTGAATCACGAAGCTCACCGCCTGAGTCTGCGGATAGGAAGCGCCGCCGTTGAGGCCGATGAACCGCTGCCCCGCCATTTCCCATTCGACGACGAGCACGTCGCCCGGCTGGGCCGAGGGCGTTTGCGCGGGAGTACGCAGCACGCGAATGACCCGACTGTCGGGAAGCAGCGCGGTATAGAAGCGGGCGGCTTCCTCGGCCGCGCCGTCGTACCAGATGCAGGTCGTGAGCGTGTCCACCGCCTTGCTCCCACGGCTCGATGTTCAGGCCTCGCCTTCCCGCTTCGCGCCCTTCAGCAGCGCGACGATCGCCATGGCGTGACCGTGCCCCAGCCCGAACTGCTCCTTCAGGTCGGCGACGACCGTTCCCGCCTTCAGGTCGCGGCGGAGCGCGCCGTCGGCGAGCCAGTCCTTCTCCTCGGCATAGGCGCGAAAGTCCGCGGGGCTCTTGCCGGTCTTGGCCTCGATGTTGGTCAGATAGGCCTGGAAGGACATATCGCTCTCCTGCGCCGCGAATCGCGTGCCTTGCACTTTCTGCGCGCGCTAGTTACAAAAAACAACCGTGGAGTCACAAAAAATAACTTCCAACGATTTGAACAAGATGCGTCGCTGGTACCAAGACGCATGCGGCACCGCGCTCGCGATGGACCTGGTCGGCGAGCGCTGGGCGATGCTGATCGTGCGCGAGCTGCTGCTCGGGCCGCGGCGGTTTGGCGAGATACGCGGCGCGCTGCCGGGGCTGAGTGCGAACGTCCTCACCCAGCGGCTGGAGGGGCTGGGGCGCGCCGGCATTCTGCGCCGTCGCATGCTGCCCTCGCCAGCGAACGCGCAGGTCTATGAGCTGACGCGCTGGGGCTATGCGCTGGAGGAGCCGATCTTCGCGCTGAGCCGCTGGGCGGCGGGGTCTCCCGCGCACGACGTGACGCTGCCGCTCAGCAACACAGCGATGATGCTTTCGCTGCGCACGATGATGGATCCGGTGCGCGGCGCCGCGCTCGGCGAGCAGTTGGATGGCGAAATCGGCTTCCTGATCGGCGGCGAGCCGTTTCGCGCGGCGATCGCGAATGGCCGGCTCGACGCGCGGCGCGCGACGCCCGATGGTGCAACCCTCGTTTTCGAAGGCGACACCTCAGGGCTGCGGCCGGTGTTCTACGGGTCGGCGCCGCTGGCGGCGACCGAGGCCGCCGGCCTGGTCAAGGTCACCGGCGACCGCGCGCTGGCGCAGCGCTTCGTCGATTGCTTCGCGCTGCCGCACTTCGTCACCGATTGAGCGCAGTGCGTTGCGGTGCGCTGCGCCAGCGCCTAGGTGAGTGGCGACATCTTCAGATCGAGCCCATCCGCATGACCGATATCCCCAACACCCAGCCCGACAGCCGGGAGACCACGATCCTCGACGCTCCCGACAAGATGGTGAAGGTGCGCGATCTGTTCGGGATCGACAGCGACATGGAATGCCCCGCCTTCAGCGAGGCGGACGAGCGCGTCCCCGACCTCGACCCGGCCTATGTCTTCGATCCCGACACCACCCTCGCGATCCTGGCGGGCTTCGCGCACAACCGCCGCGTGATGATCCAGGGCTATCACGGCACCGGCAAGTCGACTCACATCGAGCAGGTGGCGGCCCGGCTCAACTGGCCGTGCATCCGCATCAATCTCGACGCGCACATCAGCCGCATAGACCTGATCGGCCGCGACGCGATCGTGCTGAAGGACGGCGTGCAGGTCACCGAATTCCGGGAGGGGCTCCTCCCCTGGGCGCTTCAGACGCCGACCGCGCTGGTCTTCGACGAATATGACGCGGGCCGCCCGGACGTGATGTTCGTGATCCAGCGCGTGCTGGAAACCGAGGGCAAGCTGACGCTGCTCGACCAGAATCGCGTGATCCGCCCGAACCCGTATTTCCGCCTGTTCGCCACCGCCAACACGGTGGGCCTGGGCGACACCAGCGGACTCTATCACGGCACGCAGCAGATCAACCAGGGCCAGATGGACCGCTGGAACATCGTCGTAACGCTCAACTATCTGCCCGCCGCCACCGAGGCCCAGATCGTGCTCGCCAAGTCGGGCGAATATGACAAGCCGGGCGGCAAGGAGACGGTGGAGAATATGGTCCGCGTGGCGGACCTCACGCGGAAGGGCTTCGTCAACGGCGACATCTCGACCGTCATGTCGCCCCGCACGGTCATCACCTGGGCACAGAACGCGCTGATCTTCGGCGACGTCGGCTTTGCCTTCCGCCTCTCGTTTCTCAACAAGTGCGACGAGGCAGAGCGCGCGCTGGTCGCCGAATATTATCAGCGCGTCTTCGGCAAGGATCTGCCGGAAAGCGTCGTCGGCGCGGCATGAGCGGCGACTCGCTCGACCCGAAGCGCTGGACCGCACGCGGCGGCGAGGGCGGACCGATCTATGGCGACGAGTTCGCCTATCTTAAGCAGATCGTCGCCGAGCGGCTCGAGGATGCTTCTGCCGCCGCAGCCGCGCCGCTGCCGGCGGTTCGGCGACCCAGCCTGATGGATGTCATCCACGCTGCGCTGCGCCGCCGGCTGAGGCGCTGACCGCCGACGATCCCAACCTTTCCGGCGACGCTGCGGCGAATCCGCCCTTGCATCCTTGCCCCCGCTCCCCGCAAACACGATCCCATGGCCACCGACTCTCCCATCGATCGGCTGCGCGGCGTGCTCGGCGGCGCGGCGCGCGCGCTTGCGCAGGACGCCGAGGTCGAACTGAGCTTCACGGCGGATGCGCCGTCGCAATCGGGCAAGAGCATGAAGGTGCCGCTGCCCAGCCGAACGCTGCCGCGCGAGCAGATCGCCGAAGCGCGCGGCTTCGCCGACGGTTTTGCGCTGCGCCGCCGCCATCATGACAGCACGCTGCATCAGCGCGGTGCACCCAAGGAAGCCATCGCCCGCGCCGTGTTCGACGCGGTGGAGACCGCGCGCGTCGAGGCGCTGGGCTCGCGCGGCTACGCCGGCATCGCCGACAATCTGGAGCATTCGCTCGCGCTACGGCTGCGGTCCGATCCCATCGCCCGCGCCCGCAGCCGCGACGAAGTGCCGCTGTCCACCGCCATCGGCCTGATGGTGCGCGAGCGGCTCACCGGCCGGGCCGCGCCCGCAAGCGCCGCGCCGGGGCTCGCGCTGGTCCGCGACTGGATCGAGGAAAAGGCGGGCAGCGATCTCGACGCGCTGCCGCTGGCGATCGACGATCAGGCCAATTTCGCGCAGTTCGTGTCGAAGCTGCTCGCCGACCTCGAGCTGACCGAAGGCGACATGCTGCCCGACGACCAGGACGAGGGCGGCAGCGACGACGAAGGCACCGAGGACGGCGAGGACCAGAACGAAGAGCAAGGCGAGGAACAGTCCCAAAGCGGCGAAGGCGAAGTCGAGGCGCGCGGCGAGCAGAGCGAGGGCGAGAACGAGGACGCCGAAGGCGAGCAGCGCCAGGACGAGTCCATGGACGACGCCGAGGGCGATCCGGGCGATGACGGCGAGGAAGGCATGATGCCTGTCCGCCCCAATCGCCCCTGGTCCGATCTCCCCCCCCAGTTCGAATATCGGGCGTTCACCAGCCAGTTCGACGAAGTGATCGCGGCGACCGAATTGTGCGATGACGAAGAGCTGGAGCGGCTGCGCTCCTATCTCGATCAGCAGCTCGTTCATCTCCAGGGGGTAGTGACCAAGCTCGCCAATCGGCTCCAGCGCCGGCTGATGGCGCAACAGAGCCGGAGCTGGGACTTCGATCAGGAGGAAGGGCTGCTCGATGCCGCGCGTCTGGCGCGCGTCGTCGTCAATCCGATGCAGTCGCTTTCCTACAAGGTCGAGCGCGACACCGATTTCCGCGACACGGTCGTCACCATCCTGATCGACAACTCGGGATCGATGCGCGGCCGTCCGATCTCGATCGCGGCGATCAGCGCCGACATCCTCGCCCGCACGCTGGAGCGCGTCGGCGTGAAGACCGAGATACTGGGCTTCACCACCCGCGCCTGGAAGGGCGGCCAGAGCCGCGAGAAGTGGCTCGCCGAAGGTCGCCCGCCGCAGCCCGGCCGCCTCAATGATCTGCGCCACATCGTCTACAAACAGGCCGACGAACCGTGGCGCCGCGCCAAGAAATCGCTCGGCCTCATGATGCGCGAAGGGCTGCTCAAGGAGAATATCGACGGCGAGGCGCTGCTCTGGGCGCACAACCGGCTGATCGGCCGACCCGAAGAGCGCAAGGTGCTGATGGTGATCTCCGATGGCGCGCCGGTCGACGATTCGACGCTGTCGGTCAATTCGGGCAGCTATCTCGAACGCCACCTGCGCCAGGTGATCGGCTGGATCGAGGGCCGATCGCCGGTCGAGCTGGTCGCGATCGGCATCGGGCATGACGTCACCCGCTATTACCAGAAGGCGGTGACGATCATGGATGCCGAGCAGCTCGCCGGCACGATGATCGAGCAGCTCGCCAGCCTTTTCGATGAGGAATGACGCAGCCCCTCCTCCGCGCGGAGGAGGATCATGAGCGCTTCCCTCCCCGTGCTTCCCGGCGGCTTCGCTGGCCCGGTCAAGCGCTCGATCACCATCGCCGGCCACCCGACGTCGATCAGCCTCGAACCCGTCTTCTGGTCCGCGCTCGAAGCGGCGGCTGCCGTGCGTGCGCTGCCGCTGAGCGCACTCGTCGCCGCGATCGACCAGCTGCGCATCGTCGCCGACGATCCGCCCAACCTGGCGAGCGCGATCCGCAGCTGGCTGCTCGCCGCGCCGCCGCCGCCGCGGCGGCGAGGCCTAAGCGAAGCCGAGCTGATCGCCGCGCTCCGCAGCCTCCCGCTGCACCCGGCGGCGCGCGGTCTGGTCGACGACACGGCGGTGCTGGGCGACCTGGTGCTCACTACCGATCTGATTGTCGAAGGAGTCCATTTCCTCGCGGACGATCCCCCAGAGGACGTGGCCTGGAAGCTGCTCGCCGTGAATCTCTCCGATCTCGCGGCCAAGGGCGCGGCGCCCGAAGGCGTGCTCCTCGGTCATCCGCTTGCGCCCGATGCCGATTGGGACCGCGCGTTTCTCGCCGGGCTCGATGCGGCGCTGCGCCACTTCGCCTGTCCGCTGCTGGGCGGCGACACGGTGTCGGTGCCGTCCGGCGCGCCGCGCACCTTTGCGCTCACCGCACTGGGCCGTAGCGCCCGCGCCCCTGCGCGTTCGGGTGCCCGACCCGGCGATGCGCTATGGGTAACCGGCACGATCGGAGACGCCGGCGCGGGTCTGGCGATCGCGCGCGGCGAGGCGGGGCCGGCGACGCTGCTCGCACGCTATCGCCGTCCCGAGCCGCGCCTGGCGGAAGGCGCCGCGCTTGCGCCGCACGTGCACGCGATGATGGACGTTTCCGACGGGCTCCTGATCGACGCGCGGCGCATGGCGGAAGCGAGTGGCCTTGCCGTGACGGTCGATCTGGCGACCATTCCGCTCTCGGCAGGCTACGTCGCCCATCGCGGCGACACGCGCGAATCCCGCCTCGCCGCCGCGACCGCGGGCGACGATTACGAGCTGCTCTTCGCGCTTCCGGCCGGCGCCGAGCCGCCGCTGCCTGCGACATGCATCGGCAGCTTCGCAACTGGATCGGGTCTGCACGCAACCGACGCCGGCGCGGCCGTCCTGCTTCCGGACCGGCTGGGCTTCGAGCACGGCTGACCTGCCGCATCGCGGGTGCCGGCGTGAGGCTCGGGTGACGCGCGTGAATGTCGCTTCGTCGCGTATCCCGCCCGCCGTTCGTGTCGAGCGAAGTCGAGACACCGCAGGCACCGCATGCCGCACGTCCCTCGACTTTGCTCGGGACGAGCGGTGCGAGAAGGCAGCATCGTCCGTCCCGCTCTCCGCCGACCCCGCTTTCACCACCGCTTGCGCTCGCGCCGCACCCTGTTAGCTTCAACAAACGCGCAGGAGCCGGCGCAGACCGGACCCGTGCCACACAGGGGAAGGATGCACGCGATATGGAGATCGTCTATCTCGCCATCGTCTGCGGCGTGATCGCCGTCGTCTATGGATTCGTTACCAGCCGACAGGTCCTGAAAGCGCCCGCGGGCGACGCGAAGATGCAGGACATCGCCGCGGCAATTCAGGAAGGCGCCAAGGCCTATCTCGGCCGGCAATACCGCACGATCGCGGTCGTCGGCGTGATCGTCGCCATCATCCTCTTCTTCACGCTCGGCCTGCTTTCCACGGTCGGCTTCCTTCTCGGCGCGATCCTGTCGGGCGTTGCCGGCTTCGTCGGCATGAACATCTCGGTGCGCGCGAACGTGCGTACTGCCGAGGCGGCGCGGGGCTCGCTGCAGGGCGGGCTCACGCTTGCCTTTCGCTCGGGCGCAGTCACCGGGATGCTCGTCGCAGGGCTCGGCCTGCTCTCGATCGCGCTGCTCTTCTGGTATCTCGTCGGCGTCGCCGGCCATGCGCCCAATGGGCGGCCGGTGGTCGAGGGGCTCACCGCGCTTGCCTTCGGCGCATCGCTGATCTCGATCTTCGCGCGGCTGGGCGGCGGCATCTTCACCAAGGCAGCCGACGTAGGCGCCGATCTGGTCGGCAAGGTGGAGGCCGGCATTCCCGAGGATGACCCCCGCAACCCCGCCGTTATTGCCGACAATGTCGGCGACAATGTCGGCGATTGCGCGGGCATGGCCGCCGATCTGTTCGAAACCTATGTCGTCACGCTCGGCATCACCATGGTGTCGATCGCGCTGCTGGTGCAGGGCCTTGCGCCGGATCGGCTGCTGGCGCTGATGAGCCTGCCGCTGATCGTGGGCGGTGTCTGCATTCTGACCTCGATCATCGGCACCTATGCGGTCCGGCTTGGCCGCAAGGAGTCGATCATGGGCGCGCTCTACAAGGGCTTTCTCACCACCGCGATCCTCTCGGTCCCGGCGATCTGGGCGGTCACCCAGGCGACGCTCGGCGATCTTTCCGCCGTGATCGGCGGCGGGATCGGCATGGACGAAGTCCCCGTCGACCTCGCGCTGGTCGAGGGCATCGACGCGGGGCTCGCGATCGGCCCGAGCTTCACCGGCTGGGGGCTGTTCGCCTGCATGATGATCGGCCTGCTCGTCACCGGCCTGTTGGTGTGGATCACCGAATATTACACCGGCACCGCCTATCGTCCGGTCAAGTCGATCGCCAAGGCGTCCGAGACCGGCCACGGCACCAACGTGATCCAGGGTCTCGCGATCAGCCTCGAGGCGACCGCGCTGCCCACGCTGGTGATCGTCGTCGCGGTGATCGCCGCCTATCAGATCGCGGGCATCATCGGCATCGCCTTCGCCGCCACCTCGCTGCTGGCGCTCACCGGAATGGTCGTCGCGCTCGATGCCTATGGCCCGGTGACCGACAATGCCGGCGGCATCGCCGAGATGGCGGGGCTTCCCGACGACGTGCGCCACCGCACCGACGCGCTCGACGCGGTGGGGAACACCACCAAGGCAGTGACCAAGGGCTATGCGATCGGCTCCGCGGGCCTCGCCGCGCTCGTCCTGTTCGGCGCCTATACCACTGATCTCGACCATTTCTCGGTCGAGCTGGGGCTGACCAGCGCCGTCGATTTCTCGCTCTCCAACCCCTATGTCATCGTCGGGCTGTTGCTCGGTGCACTGCTCCCTTATCTGTTCGGCGCGTTCGGCATGACCGCGGTGGGCCGCGCGGCGGGGCATGTGGTCGAAGACGTCCGCACGCAGTTCCGCGACAATCCCGGCATCATGGAAGGCACCAGCCGTCCCAATTACGGTCGCACGGTCGACATCGTCACCCGGGCGGCGATCAAGGAGATGATCCTTCCTTCGCTGCTGCCGGTGCTGGCGCCGATCGTCGTCTATTTCGCGGTGATGGCGGTCGCGGCTGCCGGAGCGCCCGATCCGCTGCCGGTCGCCTATGGAAGCGCCGCCGAATACGGCCGCAGCCAGGGCTTCGCCGCGGTCGGCGCGCTGCTGCTGGGCGTGATCGTCTCGGGGCTGTTCGTCGCGATCTCGATGACCTCGGGCGGCGGCGCCTGGGACAATGCCAAGAAGTACATCGAGGACGGCAATCACGGCGGCAAGGGCTCCGAGGCGCACAAGGCCGCGGTGACCGGCGACACCGTCGGCGATCCCTACAAGGACACCGCCGGTCCCGCAGTGAACCCGATGATCAAGATCACCAACATCGTCGCGCTGCTGCTCCTCGCGGCACTGGCGGCCGCCGGGGGCTGAAGGCCCGCAATATCACAGGCGTGATAAACCCGTCCGGCGACGCCGGGCGGGTTCTTTTTTTGGCTTGTGGATGCTGACAGGCGGCCATAGCCTGCCCACATCATCTTGGGGGTACATTATGAAAATCCACTGTTTTGTTGCGGCGGCGCTTGCCGCTGCGCTGCCGATGACGCTCGCCGCGTCGCCTGCGGTGGCACAGGCCGGCAGCCAGTTCAGCGCGGCCGACTTCGCGGCGCTGCCGGCGCTCGAGGCGCCGCAACTCTCCCCCAGCGGCAACAAGATCGTCGGCCGGATCGCCGTGCGAGGCGAGCAGTTCCTCGGCATCGTTCCGATCGGCGAAGGATCGCCCTCGCTGATCCCGCTCGGCGAGAACGATCTGCTGTGGATCCGATGGGTCAACGAGGATTGGCTCGTCGCCGGCGTCGGAGGCGATGCGCCGTTCGGCCGCTCGGGAATTTCCTATATCACCCGCGCGGTCGGCATCAAAGCCGACGGCAGCGAGACCGTGCCGCTGCTCACCCGATCGCGTCAGGTCGGCCGCTACGCCGACGATGTGATCTGGGTGGCGAACGACGGCACGCCGCGCGTCCGCATGTCGATGCAGCGCGCGGAATATCTGCGCGAGCCCGGTTTCTGGCCCGAAGTGCTCGAGTTCGACGTTTCGACGGGGCGCAGCAAGCTGATCACGGACGGGCGCGAAGGCATCTTCAGCTGGATCACCGACGGGGACGGCGACGTCCGCGTCGGGATCGGCAACATCGACGGCAAGTACCGCGCGATTTACCGGGACAGCGATCGCGACGGATTCCGCGACATCATCGACCGCCAGGTCGCCTATCGTGAGCAAGTGACCAAGCCCGATCTGTTCCTGGCGGACGGCACGGTCCTCTCGCTTGCCGAGGGAGAAGACGGGATCCGCCGCATCTATCGCTATGATCTGGCCACGATGGCGCTTGGCGAGCCGCTCTATGGAGACGAAGCGCACGACATCCTCGGTTACAGAACGAATGCGGACCAGACCAAGCTGCTGGGCGTCCGCTATCTCAACGAAGGTCCCGAAATCCGCTGGCTCGACGAGGATCTGGCGGCGATCCAGGCGGAAGTCGACGGCAAGGTGACCGGCGGGGCTGCCACGATCGTCAGCTACAGCAACGACTATGGCCGCGTTCTTGTCCATGTCGGGGCGGCCGATTCGCCCGGCGCCTATTTCCTCTACGATCGAGCCTCCGGAGAGATGCCGCCGATCGCGTTCGACAATCGCACGATCCGCCTCGCCAAGCTCAACCCGGTCTCGACGATCCGCTACGCGGCGCGCGACGGTCTTCCGATCGAGGCGGTGCTCACGCTCCCGCGCGGCCGCTCCGAAAACCTGCCGCTGATCGTCATGCCCCATGGCGGCCCGTTCGTACGCGACTATGAGACCTATGACTGGTGGGCGCAGTTTCTCGCCAGCCGCGGCTATGCGGTCGTGCAGCCCAATTATCGCGGGTCGAGCGGCTATGGGCGGGCCTTCGCGCTTGCGGGCGACGGCGAGTGGGGCCGCAAGATGCAGGATGACCTGAACGACGCGATCACGCATCTTGCCGGAGAGGGAATCGCCGATGCGGGACGCGTCTGCATCGTCGGCGGCTCTTATGGCGGCTATGCCGCGATGCGGGCGGCCCAGCGCGATTCGGATCTCTACCGCTGCGCCGTCTCGTTCGCCGGCGTGTCCGACATGAACCGCATGCTGGCGCACGACAAGCGCTTCCTCGGCAACAACTTCACCGACTGGCTCTCCGAGCAGGCACCCGATCTGAGCGACATCTCGCCGATCAATTTCGTGAACGACATCCGCATCCCGCTGCTGCTGGTTCACGGCAAGGAGGACCTGCGCCTTCCCGAAAGCCAGTCGCGCGAGATGTACGAGCGGATGCGGGCGGCCGGAAAGGACGTCACCTATATCGAACAGGAAGAGGGCGATCACGGTCTCAGCCGCGAGGAAGATCGCGTCGAATTCCTCGAGGCGCTCGAGGCGTTCCTCGCCGAACACAACCCCGCCTGATCGCCCCTGGGATCGCCGGGCGCGGCGGCGTCGCGCCCGGCTTCCTTTTTCGAGCGCGCGAGAGTAAAGGCTCCGGCGCTCGAATCGGCATCAACGAGGTTTCTTTGGCAAAGGAAGAACTGCTCGAGATGCGCGGACAGGTGGTGGAGCTGCTGCCCAACGCCATGTTTCGCGTGCGGCTCGAGAACGACCACGAGATTCTGGGCCATACCGCCGGCAAGATGCGCAAGAACCGTATCCGCGTGCTGGTGGGCGACGAAGTACTCGTCGAGCTCACGCCCTATGATCTGACCAAGGGCCGGATCACCTATCGCTTCAAGTGACCGGAGTGCCGCCCGGCGCGGTCGTATCGCCCTCGGCCTGGGCGTCGTGCGGCTGAACCGGCCGCCGGGGCATGGCGCCGCAGGCGAAAAGGCTCCAGGGACAGCGGCATGAAACTCGTTCTCGCCTCCACCTCGCCGCGCCGTCGCGACTTGCTCGCCCGGATCGGCGTCGTGCCCGATCGCATCGCCGCTCCCGAAGTTGACGAGGACCCGCTGCCCGGCGAACTGCCGCGCCGCTATGTGCTGCGCATCGCCGAAGCGAAGGCGGCGGCGGTGCCCCGCGCTCCCGACGAAGTGCTGCTGGCCGGTGACACCACGATCGCGGTCGGCCGCCGCATCCTCGGCAAGCCCGCCGACGAAGCCGATCTGCGCCGCATGCTCGAACTGCTCTCGGGAAGGCGCCACCATTGCCTTTCGGCGGTCACGCTGATCGGCCTCGACGGTCGCGCGCGCACCCGCCTCGCCGACACGCAGGTCGCTTTCAAGCGGCTCACCCGCGCCGAAATCGACGAATATGTCTCCACCGGCGAGGGAATGGGCAAGGCGGGCGGCTATGCCATCCAGGGCCATGCCGAGGGCTTCGTGCGCTGGCTTTCCGGCAGCCACTCGGGCGTGATTGGATTGCCCCTCTACGAAACGCGCGCCCTGCTCGCCGCAGTCGGCTATCGATTTGGCTGAGTGGCTCTACGAAGCCGGCATCGGTGAGACGCGCGCCGCGCTGGTCGCGCGCGGCACGATCTGGAAGGCGAGGATCGAGCTTCCGGACGCGGGGCCGCGCACCGGCACCGTTGCGCTCGCCCGTCTCGCCGATCGAGTGACGGGGCGAGTGACTCTCGAATCCGGCGGCGACGCGCTATGCGATCCGCTCCCCAAGGGGATTACGCAGGGCGCGCGCCTGATGGTGCGGATCGTCCGCGAGGCGATCCCCGAGCCGGGCCGCGCAAAGCTGCCCAAAGCCGTTCCCGCCGCCGAGAGCGCGGCTCCATTGACCGGACCCGACCTTCTCGCGCGCATCACTGCAAGCGGGCATCCGGTCCGCCGCCTCCATCCGCACGAGCCCGACCTGCTCGAGCAGGCCGGCTGGTCCGAAGTGCTCGAGGAAGCCCGCACCGGCGAGATCGCCTTCGCGGGCGGCGCGCTGCGGCTTTCGCTCACGCCGGCAATGACATTGTTCGATGTCGACGGCCCCGCCCCGCTCGAGCCGCTTGCGGTCAACGCCGCCCATGCCGTTGCGCGCGCGATGGAGCGCCACGGCATCGCCGGTTCGGTCGGCATCGACTTTCCCACGCTTTCGGGCAAGGCAGCGCGTCAGGCAGTCGCAGAAGCCATCGACGCCTCGCTCCCCCAGCCGTTCGAGCGCACCAGCATGAACGGCTTCGGCTTTCTCCAGATCGTTCGGCGGCGAATGCGCCCGTCCTTGCCGGAGCTTGTCCGCGCGGATCCGACCGGTGCCGAGGCGCGGGCGGAGCTGCGCCGGATCGAACGGCTTCCCCCACCCCCGCCCGCTACCCATATGGTGGGCCGGCGCGTCGCGCGGCGCCTGGCACAGGAACCTGGCTGGACGGCCGAGCTTGGGCGCAGGACCGGCGGCGCGGCGCACTTCGAAACCGCCGAGGAGCGATGATGGCGCGACGCGAAACCTGCCCCCTGTGCAGCAATCCCCCAGTGCAGGAGCACGCCCCCTTCTGCAGCCGTGGCTGCCGCGACCGTGATCTGCTCAAATGGCTGGGCGAAGGCTATCGCCTGCCCGGCGAAGCCGCCGCACCCGATCCGCACAGCGGGCTGGACACACCCGAGAATCGGGACTAACAGGCGGCCCTTCCGGCGTTTCCGCTGGCGTGCCCAGGTAGCTCAGTTGGTAGAGCATGCGACTGAAAATCGCAGTGTCGGCGGTTCGATTCCGTCCCTGGGCACCACATTTAAGTCGTTGTTGTAAAACGGCTTCCTCTGCACAGAGTCGCAGTTTCATCCCGATAGTTCCGGGACTTAAACGCGCTGCGACCGCGACCCAGCGCGGTAGAGACGCTTATTCGCCCCCGTTCGCCTGCCGCGGCAATCGCGAACGCAGTAGCTAGCTGAGGTCACAGATGCGCGGGCAGCTCTACGTTGCAGCTGGCGCGGCTCTATCCACTCCGGAGGTTACGTCATCAGCTTGTCGATGGTGATCGGCAAATCGCGGATGCGCTTACCGGTCGCATGGAACAGGGCGTTGGCGATAGCTGCTGCGGTGCCGACGATGCCGATCTCGCCCACCCCCTTGACGCCGATCGGGCTGACCTCGGTGTCGTGTTCCTCGACGAAGATCACGTCGATGTCGGGCACGTCGGCATTCACCGGCACGTGATATTCGGCGAGATTGTGGTTCATGAAGCGGCCGATCCGGTGATCGGCGAGCGTCTCCTCCGTCAGCGCCATGCCGATGGCGAAGACGCAGCCGCCCAGGATCTGGCTGCGTGCGGTCTTGGGATTGATGATCCTTCCGGCGGCGACCGCGTCGACGATGCGGGTAACGCGCGCCATCCCGACCTCTTCGTCGACGCGCACCTCGACGAAGACGGCCGAATGCGTATTGCGCGCCTTCTTCATCATGTTGAACACGCCGGGCCGGGCCATTTCCTTGACTTCCAGCTCGTCCATCCCGGCCGCGGCGAGGATTTCGTCGAAGCGCATCCCAATCGCAGGATTGTCCTTGAGGACGATATGGCCATCGGCGAAGTCGATGTCGTCGTGGTGCGCGCCGGACAACGGGCAGCCGTCCAGGTGGCGGGCCTTGTCGAACAGCTCCTCGAGCAGCGATTCGCACGCCTTCTGCACCGCCGAGCCGGTCGAGGCCGCGGTCCACGAGCCACCCTCCACCGGCGAGAACGGCAGTTCGGTATCGCCGAGCTCGGCGGTGATCTTCTCGACCGGCAGCCCGGTCGTGGCGGCGGCGATCTGGGTCATCATCGTGTAGGTGCCCGGCCCCATGTCGGCGGTCGCGGTGCCGACCTTCAGCGAGCCGTCGGCCGACAGCACCGCCCGCACGCTGGTCGGACCCATCATCGCCTCCCAGACGCCGGTCGCCATGCCCCAGCCGATCAGCTCGCGCCCATCGCGCATCGAGCGCGGCTCGTGGCTGCGCTTCTCCCATCCGAACCTGCGCGCGCCCTGTTCGTAGCATTCGCGCAGCGCCCTGGAAGTCCAGGGCTTGTCCTTGATCTGCTCGCGCTCGGCATAGTTGCGCAGGCGCAGCTCGAGCGGGTCGATGCCGCAGGCATAGGCCAGCTCGTCCATCGCGATCTCGAACAGGTTCATGCCCGTCGCCCCGCCCGGCGCGCGCATGTCACATGGCGTAAAGGTGTCGATCGCCGCGATCTCGTAGTCGAGCTTGGCGTTCTCGCAGCGATAGGTGAGCGCGCCCCAATTGACGATCGTCTCCATGTAATGCTCGAAGCTGGAGGTCGCCGTCACCGCCGAGTTGACGATCGCGTTGAGCCGCCCGTCCTCCTCGGCGCCCAGCTTGACCGTCTGGTAGCATTCGGGCTGATAGCCGTGGCCGAACATCTCCTGCCGCGTCATGACCACGCGAACCGATCGCTCCAGCTTCTTGGCGGCGAGACCCGCGAGATAGAGCTGGTATTGCGGCCGCAGGCCCGATCCGAAGGCACCGCCCACGAAGGGGGAAAGCACGCGCACCTTGTCGCGATCGAATCCCAGCGCGCTGCAGACGTACCAGTGGCTGTTCTTCACCCCTTGCGTCTTGTCGTAGATGGTGATCGTGCCGTCATTCTCCCAGAAGACAGTGGAGGCAAACATCTCCATCGGATTGTGGTGCTCGGGCATCAGATGGTATTCGCCCGCGACCTGCACGGGAGAGGCGGCGAACGCCCCCTCTCCGTCGCCGCGCGACTTCGGCTTGTGATACCCCACCCGCGGGATGAGCGGGCTGAAGCCGTCCTCGCGCGCTTCGTTCAGATCGGTCCGGAATTCAGCCCACTCATATTCGACTTCCAACAGGCTGGAGGCGTAGCGGGCGATCTCCTCGCTCTCGGCCACCACCAGCGCGATCGGCTGACCCGAATAGATGATGTCGGGCCCGTACAGCGCCCGGAACGGACTGCCGACCGGCGGCGCAACCATATCCTTCATCTTGATCGGCAACCACGTCACGTGGGGCCGGTTCTCGTGCGTAATGACATCGACGACGCCGGCGACGTCCAGCGCCCGCGCCATGTCGATGCGCTTGATCTTTCCCTTGGCGATCCGGGCAGTATGGACGTGGCCGTGCAGGAGGTCGGCACGCGCGAACTCCGCCGCATATTTCGCCTGCCCGGTGACCTTCGCCGGGCCATCGACGCGGCTGAGCGGCGTGCCGAAGCGGGCTTTCGTCATGGTCGGCTGCATCGTCATGGTGCTGGGTTCCCTCATGCGATCCGCTTCTCGATCTGGCTCTGCGGATTGGCGTTGGCCGCCTGGTCGAGCGCGCGCAGGATGGCGCGACGCGCGAGCGGGATCTTGAAGTCGTTCGTGCCCTGCCCGCGCGCCTCCGCGAGAATGGCGTCGGCCACTTCGGCATAGGCGTCTGCCGATGGCGCCTTGCCGACCAGCAGCGCTTCGGCCTCGCGGTTGCGCCAGGGCTTGTGCGCCACGCCGCCCAGCGCCAGCCGGACCTCGCCGATGACGTCGTCCTCCATCCTCAGCGCCGCCGCGACGGACACCAGCGCGAAGGCATAGGACTGGCGGTCGCGCAGTTTCAGATAGGTGTAATGCATGTCGAAGCGTTCGGCGGGCAGTTCGATCGCGGTGACCAGTTCACCGGGCCTGAGAGTCGTATCGTCCTGCGGCCGATCACCGGGGAGGCGGTGAAAATCCTGGAACGCAATCGCGCGCGCGCCCTCGGGCCCTTCGACGTGAACCCGGGCGTCGAGCGCCTGCAGCGCGACGCACATATCGGAGGGATGGGTGGCGATGCAGTGCTCGCTGGCACCAAGGATGGCGTGCAGCCGCGTGAGCCCGCCGATCGCCTGACAACCGCTACCGGGATCGCGTTTGTTGCAGGCGGTGGCAACGTCGTAGAAATAATAGCAGCGCGTGCGCTGAAGCAGGTTGCCGCCGGTGGTCGCCGCGTTGCGCAGCTGCGGGCTGGCGCCCGCGAGCAGCGCAGCGGAGAGCAGCGGATAGCGGCTCTCGATCCGCGCATCCCAGGCGAGGTCCGAATTGGGCACCAGCGCGCCGATCTTCAGCCCCCCGCCCTCGGTCTCCTCGATGTCTCTGAGCGGCAGGCGATTGATGTCGACCAGCTTCACAGGCCGTTCGACCTCCTCGCGCATCAGATCGACGAGATTGGTGCCGCCGGCCAGGAAACGCACTGCCTCGCCGCGAACCTCGGAAAGCGCCTCGGCCACCGTGGTGGGGCGGGCATAGGAGAAGCGATTCATTCCGGCATCCTCGGCTCGCTCGTCCGGCCACGCAGCACGTCCTCGACGGCATCGACGATGTTGGGATAGGCGCCGCAGCGGCAGATGTTGCCGCTCATATACTCGCGGATGCTGTCGCGGCTGTCGGCCTTGCCCTCGTTGAGCAGGCCCTGCGCCGAGCAGATCTGTCCCGGCGTGCAATAGCCGCACTGAAAGCCGTCATGCCGCACAAAGGCTTCCTGCAGCGGATGCAGCGTCCCATCCTTTCCTGCCAACCCCTCGATCGTGGTGATCTCCGCACCGTCGAGCGTGACGGCAAGCTTCAGGCAGGAGTTGATCCGCCGCCCGTCGATCAGGACGGTGCAGGCGCCGCATTGGCCGTGGTCGCAGCCCTTCTTGGTGCCGGTCAGCCCGAGCCGCTCGCGCAGGAAGTCGAGCAGCGAAGTCCAGGCAGGGATGCCGTATTCACCGGTTTCCCCATTGATGGTGAGGGACGTCGGGCGTGCGATCTCGCACTCGATCCCTGTCGGTCGGACGAGTTGCTCCATCGGCAAGTTCCCTTCTCTGGACGTATAAAGTGTAAGCGGGCCTGGGGCCGACTGGTTCCGCTAAGTCACGGTGGAAACGGCAATTCCATAGATCTCGCGCGCCATGCCGATCTGATTGATAGCGAAGACCCGGTATGATCGGCGCCGTCGCGAGCAGCGGGATTGCGGCTCCGCCCATGCAAAGCCTAGTCAGTGCGCTGGCTCGAGCAGGAACTACTCGGCCGCCGTTTCATGTGCCGCCTTACGTGCGTGATCGGCGTAGTCGAATAGTCTCGTGGCCAGCAGGCGGTCCTAATGGTTTCTCGCGATGCTCGACTTCGGAGATCCGCTCGCAGCGGAGATCGACCTGCCTATCCGCGGTAAAGGTAGTTCGACGGCAGGCCCAGCCTGCGCGACGCCTGCGCCGGAGGCGCATTCTTGATGTGGATGCGTTCGAACGCTGCGCCCATCGCCTTCAGGATACGCCGCTCCCACCAAGCGAGGTGATATTCCTCCCCGTCGAGCTCCAGCCGTTCGATCGCCCAGAGCGGCAACAGAGAGATGCCGCCGCGTACCATCATCCACTGGAACGGGCGCAACGGCCCGGGAACGGCCGGCGTCCTCCTGACGATGTCGAGAAACTCGAAGACGATGGGGTGCGACTGGATTCGTGGGCGCATCGCCTCGAACTGCTGCTGCTGCTCCGCCAGGCTGGTCGGCGCGCCGCGTGCGAGGAAAAGGTCGGCGATCGGCTTCGATTCCCGATAAGACCGGTCGCGGTCGGCATTGCTCAGCGGACGGCAGAACGCAGCATAGGCCTCCATAAAACCATAGCCCACGGTGGCCTGCACCCAATCAAGCAACTCCGGGTCGTTTGCATGGTAGGCCTCACCCTCGGAAGTCGTACCGCGCACCTTTTCGTGCATCCGTACGACACCACCGATCACCTTGTCGGCGACGGCGCGGGGGGCATAGACGCTCACATGCGTGACCATCCCCGTACGCCGCATTCGAGTGACGGGATCGGTAGGAAAGATCGAGTGTCCCCACACTCCCGCGCGCACGCGCGGCTCACCGAGTTCGAGCAGCACCGCCGTTATTCCGCCGACGAACAACGACACCGGGTTCTTGAACACGTCCCATGCGATCGAGTCCGGCTCGTAATAGGCAGGCGCGCCGGGCGGATTGAGGAAATCCACGCGCGGAATCACCGGCTTCTTCTTCCGCGTCGGCGCCGGGGCGTCCGCAGCCGGGCCGACATGGCCGGCTGCTGGCATGGAAAGTGCGGCGTCATTCATGGCGTTACTCCCAATTCGAACTCGCTGACCCCAACTCCCGCCCGTTCAGAAGTTGAAGGTGAAGGAAGCACCGTAGGTGCGCGGCATCCCGGCATAACGGACGTTGAGGTTCTGGTTGTCGACGACCGACGTCCAGTAATAGGTGTCGGTGATATTCCGGCCCCAGACGGTCAGGGCCCAGCCGCCATTGGCGCTGGCAATGCCGAAGCTGCCGTTCACCAGCGCATAGTCCGGGATGCGGAACAGCGGATCCTCGCCGAAGTCCGAATGGGTCTCCGTGCGGTAGCTACCATTGAGCGTCGCCTGGAAATTGAGGCTGGACGACAGCGGCAGCGTCAGCGTCGCGGTCGCACTGGTCGAGAATTCAGGCGCGAACGAAAATTCCGCACCCGAGAAGTCGGTCGGAATGCCGGCGGCGTTGGCACCGACATAATTTTCGATTTCAGTGTTCAGATACGTGCCGTTCCAGGTCAGCACGAACGCCGGCGTCGGACGCAGCGTCACTTCCGCATCGATACCCCAGGCGTGCGATTCCGGAATGTTGACCAGCCGCTGGAGCGCACCGAAGGTCGGGTCCGGAACGTAAGAGCTGAACTGCTTGTCCTGATAATCATAAAAGAAGGCGGACACGTTCACCTGGGCGAAGCGATCGCCGAGTTCCTGCTTGATCCCGACTTCATAGGCAGTGAGCAATTCCTGCGTGGCCGGAGTGAACTGCACCGCGCGGTTGGCGGGCACGATCGGGATATTGCCCGACTTCACACCGCGCGCCGCAGAGGCATAGATCAGCGTCGCATCACTGGGCGTGTACTGGAATGCGAGCCGGCCGGAGACGTTGCTCTCGTTCAGCTCTTCGTGGACGAGCACGTCCTGATTGGTCGTGGGATCGTAGGTGGTGCAGCCGCCGGGCACGACCAGCGGTGCGATCACGCCATAGGTCTGGAAGATGATCGCCCGTCCGGCGGTATTGACGATCGCCTGGTAGTTGCCGTTCACGTCGATCGAACAGCCGTCCAGCTCGGTATAATCCATTCCGATCCGCACGCCGCCCGAAATGGTGAAGTTGTCGCTGACATCGAATTCGGCATTTGCAAAGCCGCTATAGGTTTCGGAATAGCCGGTCGCGCTGCCACCGCCTGCACGGAAGGCGACCGCTACATCCGCCGGGGTGTACCCAGCGGTGTTGAAAATCGCGTTCAGCACCGGGTTGGCAAGGATGCCCAGCGTCGATGCGCGAAGATAGCGGACCGACGAGTTGTCGCCGATCAGGAAGACGCTGCCTTCCTTCAGCTCGTCGTGGGCATAATATCCGCCCAGCGACCAGCGGAAGCCCGGATGGTCGCCCTCGAACCGCAGCTCCTGCGAGAAGGTCTCGATGCTCGCATCATATTCGGTAGCGACGATTTCATAGGGGACGCCGCTGAAATCGACGACGTCCTGGCGCGAGAAATCGCTGTAGCCGGTCATCGAGATGATCGAGAGTTCGGAATTCGGCCGAACCGTCAGACGGAGCTGAGCCGAAAAGAAGTCGCTGTCGGCACGCGGGGCTCCGATGCCCGGCGCCAGGCCGACAGTCGCGCCGAGCTGAGAGGACGGGGCGAAGCCCGCGTCGCTGGCCTCGTCTGGCTGATTGTTCGCGAGATAGGTCAGCAGGCCGGGAATGTTGAAATCGCCTGGGCCGACCGCTGGAGAGGCCTGCGTGAGGCGATTGGTGAGGTTGAGGCTGATCGCCTGCCCCGCCTGGGTTTCGGACCGATCGCGCCAGCCCGATACGGATGCGAACGCCTCGAACGTGTCGGACGGCTGGAACAGTAGCGAGACGCGACCCGCAAGGCGATCCTTTTCGCCCAGCCTCTCGCCGCGGCTCTGGTCGATCTGCCAACCCTCGTCGCTGTTCTCGGAACGGAAGGCGAAGCGGATCGCCGCGGTATCGCCGAGCGGAAGGTTGAGCGCGCCCTCGAAGTTATAGGTCTGGTAGTTGCCGACCTCGACCGTACCGGAGCCGGTGACGGCCCCCAGCTGCGGCTTGTTGGTGATGAAGTCGACAAGGCCGGCGGTGGTGTTACGGCCATATAGCGTGCCCTGCGGACCCTTCAGCACCTCGACACGCTCCAGATCGAAGAGCGGACCGCTCGCCATTGAGGGATAGGGATAGGCCAGTTCATCCTGGTAGATGCCGACCGTCGAGGTCGCGGTGATGTTGACGCTGTTGAAGCCGATGCCGCGCAGCGTGAAGATCGGCACACCGGAATAGGCGGGCGCCACCGCAAGACCGGGCACGTTGGTGGCGAGCGACTGCACATTGTCGATGCGCAGGTCGCGCAACGAATCGCCGGAAAGCGCCTGCACCGCCATTGGGACGTCGTTGATCGATTCGCTGCGTCGCTGCGCGGTCACCACGATTTCATCGCCCACCGACTGCGTGCGCGCGACGGGCGTTTCGTCCTGACCGGACTGCGCCGCGGCGTCCTGCGCCGAGGCAGGCATGGAGGCGAACAATGCAGCCGGTGCCGCGGCGATGAGAAAACCTGCCTTGCGCATACCACTTCCTCCCACTGTCCCCCGCGGTCGAACGCCGCAATTTGGGTGTTGTTTAAGTGAACAATTACATTGTAAGAGCAGGCTGGACAGCTATCGGTTCTGATAGGGGTGCCCCGGAGTGGCGCAGGACACGCAAACGATCGGATTGCTGGCGGCGGAAATTCAGGAGGCCGGGCACCGGCTGGGCCTGCCGCTGGTTGCCGCCTGTGCCGACATCAGCAGCGCCCGCGCCGCGCTTGACGAGCGCGGGCAACCGATCGGCGCCCTGTTCGACTTCACGGCGGACGCACGCGACTATTGGAACTGGAGCGACCTTGCGCTGCGCAACGCCATCATCGCGGTGGTACGGCACACGGCAGAGCCCTTTTATTACGATCGCGGCGAAATCGGCGGATGGCAGACGATGGCCCTGAGCGACGAGTTGATCGAGCAGGCGCGGGAGAAGGATTACGCCGTCCGTGCGGCGATCGTCGCGCCGGTTCATCTGCCGGGGACGACAATCGGTGCGGTACTGTGGGCAAGCGACACCGGACGGCCGGACCTGGTTGTCCTGTACCGCGAACACGCCGTCGCACTGCATGGCCTAGCGTTGCGGTTCGTCGCGGCATGCGAGGTCGTGAATCACGGACCGTCGCCGATTCTCGTCCACCCGCTCACGCGCCGCGAGATCCAGTGCCTGAAACTCGCCGCGGCAGGAAAAACCGATGGGGAAATCGGCACCATCCTGGAGGTGGCGATACCGACAGTGCGGTTCCACCTCCGCAAGGCCAGCGCCAAGCTCGGCGAAATGGGACGATTGAGAACGGTGCAGCGTGCGGCGGAACTCGGATTCGTCGCGACACGACGTTGAAAGATCGCAAAAGGAAGGATTTCAGGGGTACGGGAATGGCGAGTACAGCGCAGCGCAAGGATAGTGGGATCGCGTCGGCCGACGCATTGCTCAACGCCACCAGTGCGTTGATGACCGAACGCAATTCGGTGGACGTCACTTTCGTCGACATCGCACAGCGCTCCGGTCTCAACTCCGCGCTGATCCGCTATCATTTCGGCAACAAGGCCGGCCTGTTCATGGCCCTGCTCGAGCGCGATGCCGGCGGTACGTTCGGCAACCTGGACGCGCTGGTCGAGGCAGACATGCCGGCCCCGCAGAAGATGCGGCACCACATTTCCGGCGTGATCAAAACTTATTACCGCTATCCCTACATGAACCGCCTGGTCGGCGCGCTGTCGATCGATACCGATTCGGAAACCGCCCGCTTCATCGCCGAGCGGTTCACCAAGCCTCTCGCGGCGGCGCAAAAGGCAATTCTCGAACAGGGTGTGCGCGAAGGCGCATTCCGCGACGTCGATCCCATGCTCTTCTACTTTTCGCTGATCGGCGCGTGCGACCATCTGTTCCACGCCCGCCACTCGCTAAAATACGCCTTCGGGATCGACGAGATAACCGACGAGATGCGGCGCGGATATGCCGATCACATCACCGAACTGCTGATGGAAAGTATCCTCCTGCACCGCTGACCGCTGGCTTGCCCTCTCTGCGTTATTTAAGTAATTAATGCGTAGCGACGGGATCCAATCCCGGGCAATCTGGAGAGGCTGAATGGGCGAAGCGACGCAGAGGACGCGGGTGGATCAGGCGATCGATTTCGATGCGATGCCTCGGCTGGGGGACATCCCCGCCTACCATGCCTCACGACGACCGCTGAAAACCGCTACCTGTTTCGAAGGGACGGAAACCAGTTGGGCGACGCTCGATGCCCGGGCGAATCGAGTCGCCAATGCGCTGCTGGCCGAGGGGCTGAAGCCGGGCGCTCGCGTCGGTTTCGTCGGCAAGGCGCTCGACAGCTTCTTCGAACTGATGTTCGGAGTCGCGAAGGCGGGAATGGTGATGGTTCCGGCACAGTGGCGCCTCGCCGCACGGGAAATCATCCAGGTGTTCGACGATTCCGACACACGCCTGCTGTTCCTCGCGGCCGACCAGTTCGAGCGCGCGTCCGAATATTGCGCGCTGCCCGGTGTCGACAAGTGCATCGCGATGGAGCCGGGAAGCGATCTGCCAGGCTTTGCCGAGTGGCGCGATGCGGCGGACAGCTCGGCGCCCGATATCGAGGTCGATCCGGGCGACGTCGCACTTCAGCTCTACACATCCGGGACCACCGGCAAACCCAAGGGCGTGATGCTCAGCCATCGCAACATCCTGAGCGGCCGGCGCGATGCGATGGGCGTGCCGATGCCGTGGAACGAGTGGCTGGAGGACGACGTCAATCTGGTCGCGCTGCCGCTGGGCCATATCGGCGGGGTCGGCTGGGCTATCGTCGGCTATTTCAACGGCGCGACGACGATCGTGCACCGCGATTTCCTGCCCGCCCAGGTTCTGGAAGCGATGGCGAAGGACGGCATCTCCAAGATGTTCCTCGTCCCCACGGCGATCCAGATGCTGCTGATGATGCCGAACGTTCGCGAGCTCGAATTTCCGAAGCTGCGGCATATTCTCTACGGCGCCTCGCCGATCGCGCTCGACCTGCTGCGCGAGGCGACCGAGGTGTTCAAATGCGGCTTCGCCCAGCAATATGGCATGACCGAAACCTGCGGCACGATCGTCTACCTGCCGCCCGAGGACCACGACGCGGCGGGCAACGAGCGGATGCGCTCGGCCGGGCTTCCGATGCCGGGGGTCGAAATCCGCATCGTCCATCCGCAGGAGCGCAGTGTACTGCCGCCGCGCGAAGTCGGCGAGGTCGAAACCCGCTCGGTCGCGAACATGGTCGGTTACTGGAACCGAGACGACGCGACCTCCGAAACGGTCGACAATGACGGGTGGCTGCGGACCGGCGACGCCGGCTATCTCGACGAAGACGGCTATCTCTACATTCACGACCGGTTCAAAGACATGATCTGCACCGGCGCGGAAAACGTCTATCCGGCGGAAGTGGAAAGCGCGATCTACGGCCACCCGGCGGTGCAGGAAGTCGCAGTATTCGGCGTACCCGATGCGAAATGGGGCGAAGCGGTGAAGGCCGTCGTCGTGCCCAAATCGGGCAGCGATGCGAATGCCGACGATATCATCGCTTATGCCAAGGGCAGGATTGCCGGGTTCAAGGTGCCGAAGACCGTCGATTTCGTCGATGCCCTTCCCCGCACGGCATCGGGCAAAGTGATGCGCCGGGCACTGCGCGATCCCTATTGGGAAGGGCGCGACCGCGGCGTGAATTGAGGCGGTGGCGGGGGCGCCGTTCAGCGGCGCCCCTCCCCCTCACCCGATCCCAGTCTGCAGACGAGCAGTGCCATCGCCCCGCGCCAGCAAGGCGATCGCGCGACGCCAGTGTTACTCCGTGGCGGGCGGCGGATCGAAGCGCGGCGCCGGGCCGGGCTGCACCACGCCCGCGCGCTCGATGAAGGAGCCTCGCGCCGCATTGTGCGGATGATCGGGCGCTTCGCTCATCGACAGGACTGGCGCGAAACAGGCATCGGTGCCCTCGAGCAGCGAACACCATTCGTCGCGCGTCCTGGTCAGAAACAAGGTATCGAGCCGCTGCTTCAGGTCCGGCCAGGCGGTGCGATCCATTTGCGCGTCGAATGCGGGGTCGTCGGCAATCCCCACAACCTCCCGGAAGAGCGCATAAAATTGCGGCTCGATCGCACCAAGCGCGATGTGCTTGCCGTCCGCCGTCTCGAACGTATCGTAGAAGTGGGCTCCGGTATCGAGCAGGTTGACCCCGCGATCGTCCACCCAGCCCAGCGTTTCGCGAAAGCCCCAGACCATGTTCATCAGCAGCGCCGACCCTTCGGTCATCGCGCAATCGATCACGGTGCCGAGACCGCTCGCCCGCGCGCCTAGGATGCCGGACACCATGGCAAAGGCCATCATCATGCCGCCACCGCCGAAATCGCCAACCGCATTCACCGGCGGCGTGGGCTTGCCGCCTGCCCGACCAAAGGCGTGCAGTGCGCCGGAAAGAGCGATATAGTTGATGTCGTGCCCCGCAGCATTGGCGAGCGGCCCCGTCTGGCCCCAGCCGGTCATCCGCCCGAAAACGAGGCGCGGATTGTCCGCGCACAGCACGTCCGGGCCAAGGCCAAGCCGTTCCATCACGCCGGGGCGAAAGCCTTCGAACAGGCCATCCGCCTGCGCCGTCAGTTCGCGGATCCTGGCGACGCCTTCCGGCGATTTCAGATCGATCTCGACCGGCCTTCGCCCGCGCAGCAGCGGATCGCGCGGATCGGGCGCGGCGCCGGGGCGGTGGCAGTACATCACCTCCGCCCCGTGATCCGCGAGCATCATCCCGCAAAACGGGCCAGGGCCGATCCCCGCCATCTCCACGATGCGGACGCCGTTCAGCGGGTGCATCACCGGCTCAGCGCGGCGCCATGCGGATGCCGCCGTCCAGGCGCACGTCCTCGCCGTTGAAATAGCCCGTTTCGATCATGCAGAGCGCGAGCGCGGCATATTCGTCGGGCTGGCCCAACCGCTTCGGGAACGGCACCGACGCGGCCAGCGCATCCTTGACATTCTGCGGCGCCATGGCGAGCAGCGGCGTGTCGAAAATGCCCGGCAGGATGGTGTTCACCCGCACGCCTTCGCTCATCAGGTCGCGCGCGATCGGCAATGTCATGCCGACAACGCCGCCCTTCGACGCCGAATAGGCGGCCTGCCCGATCTGTCCGTCTTCGGCGGCGACGCTGGCGGTATTGACGATCGCACCGCGCTCGCCATCCTCCATCGGATCGAGCGTCAGCATGCCGGCCGCAGATTTGGCGATGCAGCGGAAGGTGCCGACCAGGTTGATCTGGATGACCCAGTTGAACGCATCGAGCGGGAAATGCTTGATGCTGCCGTCTTCCTTCGACCGGCTGGCGGTCTTCACGGCATTGCCGGTGCCTGCACAGTTGACCAGAATACGCTCCTGCCCATGGGCCTTGCGCGCGACCGAGAACCCGGTGTCGACGCTTTCGTCGCTGGTGACGTTCACCTCGCAGAAGACGCCGCCGATTTCCGCGGCGACCGCTTCGCCCTTTTCCTTCTGCAGATCGAAAATCGCGACCTTCACGCCCTTGGCGGCAAGCGCGCGGGCAGTCGCCGCGCCCAGCCCCGAAGATCCTCCGGTGACGACGGCGGCAATCGATGAGTCGAGTTTCATAAACCTGTTCCTGTCCTGAAACGCTGCGATGCGGGCACACCGGCCCCCGCTCCGGTCGCTATCGCTTTACAGCCGCTCGACGATGGTCACGTTGGCGACGCCGCCGCCTTCGCACATCGTCTGCAATCCGTATTTCTTGCCTCGCTTGCCGAGAGCATTGAGCAGTGTCGCCATCAGCTTCGTGCCGCTCGCGCCAAGCGGATGGCCCAGCGCGATCGCACCGCCGTTCACGTTCAGCTTCTCCGGATCGGCCCCCGTATGCTTCAGCCATGCGAGCGGCACCGGCGCGAACGCCTCGTTGACTTCGTAGAGGTCGATATCCTCGATCTTCATTCCGGCGCGCTTCAGCGCCCGGTCGGTCGCGAACAGTGGCTCCTCGAGCATGATGACCGGATCGCCCGCCGTGACGGTGAGGTTGTGGAGGCGCCCGATCGGGGTCAAGCCATGCTCTTTCAGCGCAGCTTCGGACACGATCAGCACGCCGGACGACCCGTCGCAGATCTGACTTGCATTGGCGGCAGTAATCACACCGTCAGGCGCGAGCAGCTTGACCGACTGAATGCCTTCCATCGTCGCGTCGAAGCGAATGCCTTCATCGATCCGGTGAAGTTCGGTACCGTGCGGAGTCTCGATTTCCAGCGCCAGGATTTCGCTTTCGAAGTCCCCTCGTTCGGTCGCGGCCGCGCCGCGACGGTGGCTTTCGAGCGCAAAGGCGTCGAGCTCGTCCTTCGAAAAGCCGTGCTTCTTCGCGATCATCTCGGCGCCCAGGAACTGGCTGAACTGAATGCCGGGGTAGCGCTCTTCCTGCCGCGGCGACTTGGGAGTGCCCATGCCCTTCTCGGCATGGAACATCACCGTCGATCCCATCGGGACGCGCGTCATCGATTCCACGCCAGCGGCGATCACGACGTCCTGCGTGCCCGACATAACTGCCTGCGCCGCGAACTGCATGGCCTGCTGCGACGAACCGCACTGTCGGTCGATCGTCACCGCCGGCACGCTTTCGGGCAGCTTGGAGGACAGGACGGCATTGCGCCCCACGTGCAGCGCCTGTTCGCCCGCCTGCCCGACGCAACCCATGATCACATCATCGATCGCCTTAGGGTCGATCCCGGTACGATCGACCAGCGCGTCGAGTACCGCCCCGCCCAGATCGGTGGGATGCCAGCCGGCCAGTCGGCCGCCGCGCTTGCCACCCGCAGTGCGCACCGCATCGACGATATAGGCTGTGGGATGTGCCATGAGACTGCTCCGATTCTCGAGTTTGGACGGCGATACCAGCGGATCACCTGGGTTTCAATCGGCCACCGAAATTTTAATCACTCGCATAACTAACCTTTTCGAGACTCGCCGAACGCGTTAGACGTCGTCCGAGAAAAACTTCGCGAAGAGGCAGCGATGGTGGATTTCACGCGCGATTTCACGATGACGATCGACGGCGCAGGCGTGCCGGGCGATGCAACGATCGACGTTCTCAACCCGGCGACCGAGGGACTGGTGGCCAAGGCGCCCGACTGCACCCGCACGCAGCTTGACGATGCCGTTGCCGCCGCACGCGCCGCCTTCCCTAAATGGCGTGCGACGCCGCTAGCCGAACGCCGCGCGGCAGTCGCGAAGATCGGCGAAGTGATCGGCGCAAATATGGGCGCGATGTCGCGACTCTTCACACTCGAACAGGGACGCCCGCTCGCCATGACCGGCCCGGAAGTCGGCGGTGCGGCATTCTGGGCGCAGACGGTGGCGCAGCAGGAACTGCCGGTGACGGTGAACGAAGAAACGCCCGAACGCCGGTCCGAAACCCGGCACGTGCCGCTGGGCGTGGTCGGCGCGATCGTGCCGTGGAATTTCCCGCTGATGATCGGCATCTGGAAAATCTGCGGCGCACTGCTCACCGGCAACACGCTGGTGATCAAGCCGTCGCCCTTCACGCCTCTCACGATGCTGAAGCTGGGAGAAGCGATGCGAGAACATCTTCCGCCCGGCGTGTTCAACGTGGTGAGCGGTGGCGACGATCTGGGTCCGTGGATGACCGCGCATCCCGATATCGACAAGATCAGCTTCACCGGGTCGACCGCGACCGGCAAGCGAGTGATGGAAAGCGCCGCCTCGACGCTGAAGCGCGTGACGCTCGAACTGGGCGGCAACGATGCGGCGATCGTCCTGCCCGATGTCGATGTCGAGACAGTGGCCGAGCCGCTCTTCTGGGCAGCCTTTGCCAATTCGGGCCAGGTCTGCACCGCCGCCAAGCGCATCTATGTCCATGCCGACATCTATGACGAGCTTGCCCGCGCGCTCGTCGCCGTGGCGCAGCGCGTGCCGATGGGCGACGGCATGGCAGAGGGCAACATGCTTGGCCCCATTCAAAACCGGCAGCAATTCGACCGGGTGAAGACGCTGATCGCCGATGCCCGGGCGAACGGCGAACGCTTCCTGACCGGCGGCGAGCCGGCGGAGGGCGACGGCTATTTCATTCCGGTCACCATTGTCGACAATCCGCCGGAGGACAGCCGCACGGTGCAGGAGGAGGCGTTCGGTCCGTTCGTCCCGCTGCTCAAATACGCTGATCTGGACGAGGCGATCGCGCGGGCCAACGCTTCGGACTATGGGCTGGCCGGATCGGTCTGGTCGAACGACATGGAGGCGGCGGTCGCGGTCGCCGAGCGGCTCGAAACCGGAACCGTCTGGATCAACGAGACGCTCTACGTGATGCCCTGGACGCCCTTTGCCGGGCACAAGCAGTCGGGCATCGGCGTGGAGCATGGCATTGACGGCCTGCTCGAATTCACCGCCCCGCAGACCATCACCGCCCGCAAGCCGATCATCGCCGAAAACGCCGAGGCCGCACCGGCCGCGGAGACGGCGGAATGACTGCGGAAACCACCGACCGGACCGCGGCCATGACCTACGAGCAAATCCGCTACGAAGTCGCGGATCATGTCGCCACGCTGACGCTTGATCGCCCGGACAAGATGAACGTCTACTCCGTCCGGATGATGGAGGAGATGATCGACGCATTCGATCGCGCCGATGCCGACGACGATGTTCGCGCGATCATCGTCACCGGATCGGGGCGCGCATTCTGCGCCGGGGCGGACCTGGAAATGGGGGCAAAGGTGTTCGATGCGGCGGGCCAACCGGGCTCCCCGATCCGCGCAGACGGGACGATCGACTATGCCGGCGAAAGCGCGCGTGACTATGGCGGGCGGCTGACACTGCGCATCTTCGAATGTCTGAAGCCCGTTATCGGCGCGATCAACGGCGCCGCCGTCGGCATCGGCGCGACGATGCTGCTGCCGATGGACATTCGCATTGCCAGCGACCGCGCGAAATTCGGCTTCGTCTTCGCCCGGCGAGGGATTGTGCCCGAAGGCGCCTCGATGTGGTTCCTGCCACGGATCGTCGGAATCGCGCAGGCGCTCGACTGGACACTCAGCGGGCGCATCTTTCCGGCGGACGAGGCGCTGGGCGGCGGGCTGGTCCGCGACGTCGTCCCAGCCGACGCGCTGCTCGATACCGCGCAGGCGATCGCGACCGAGATCGCCGCGAACGCCGCGCCGGTCTCGGTCGCCCTCACTCGGCAGATGCTGTGGCGGGGCCTGGGCATGGCGCATCCGATGGAGGGGCACCGGATCGACAGCCGCGGCGTGCTCGCCCGCGGTCGCAGCGCCGATGCGATCGAGGGCGTGACGGCGTTCCTTCAGAAGCGCGAGGCGAATTTCCCGAACCGCGTTTCGGCCGACATGCCCGATTTCTTCCCCTGGTGGGACGAACCCGAATATCGCTGAGGATCCGGCCGACATGATCACCGTCCACCACCTGAACCATTCCCGGTCGCTGCGTATCCTGTGGCTGCTCGAAGAGCTGGGCCTGGCCTACGAACTGGTCGAGCATGCTCGCGATCCCGCCACCCGCCTCGCCCCGCCGTCGCTCGAGGCGGTGCATCCGCTCGGCAAGTCGCCGGTGCTGGTCGCGGACGGGCAAACGGTATTCGAGTCCGGCGCAATCATCGCCTTCGTCCTGCGCCGATATGGCGGGGGCCGGCTGACGCCGCCCGTCGGCAGCGCGGAGTATGACGCCTATGAGATGTGGCTTCACTATGCCGAAGGGTCGGCGATGCTGCCGCTGATGCTCAACCTCTATGTCACGGCGCTCGGCGGGGAGACCGACATTCTGCGCTGGCGGATCGACAGCGAGCTTGCCCGGCACCTGGGGTATATCGAGACACAGCTGGCAACGACCGACTATCTTGTCGGCAGCGACTTCACCGCAGCCGACATCCAGATGAGCTTCATCGGCGAAATGGTACGCGCGATGCCGCTGAGCGGCGACTATCCGGCCATCGCGCATTGGCTGGAGCGGATCGAGGCACGCCCAGCCCATGCGCGTGCAGTCGAGCTCGGCGGTGCCAACCGGCTCGCCGCCCATACCAACCGGAGCGCCCCGGAATGACCGAACCGACCGGCAACAGCAGCCGCGCCCCGGCTATCGCGGAGCGTGTCGCCGTCTTCGTCCGCGAAACGGTGGCTCCCTATGAACGCGATCCGCGGTGCGGGCCGCACGGACCGAGCGAGGATCTGGTCGCGGAACTGCGCGATCTGGCGAGGCAGGCGGGTCTGATGACGCCGCACATCCTGGACGATGGCACCCACCTGACACATGGCGAGACTGCCATGGTGTTCCGCGCGGCGGGGCTGTCGCCGCTCGGCCCGGTGGCAGTGAACGGCGCTGCGCCTGACGAGGGCAATATGTTCCTGCTCGGCAAGGTCGCGAGCGAGGAGCAGAAAGCGCGTTTCCTCGCCCCCATGCTGACCGGCAAGGCGCGTTCGGCCTTCTTCATGACCGAACCGGCAGAGGATGGCGGGGCTGGCTCCGACCCCTCGATGCTGCAAACGACCGCGCGGCGCGACGGCAATCATTGGGTGATCGAAGGGCGCAAGGCGTTCATCACCGGCGCCGACGGCGCGACGGTGGGCATCGTGATGGCGAAGACCGAGGAAGGCGCGACTCTGTTCCTTGTCGACCTGCCCGACCCCGCGATCCGAATCGAACGCGTGCTCGACACGATCGACAGTTCGATGCCCGGCGGGCACAGCATCGTCACTATCGACAAATTGCGCGTGCCGGCCGATCAGATACTCGGCGAAGTCGGCGAAGGATTTCGCTATGCGCAGGTACGGCTCGCCCCCGCCCGCCTTACGCACTGCATGCGCTGGCACGGCGCGGCGTCCCGTGCGCACGAAATCGCCTGCGCCTATGCGGTGAAGCGCCACGCATTCGGCAGGATGCTGATCGACCATGAAGGCGTCGGCTTCATGCTCGCCGAAAACCGGATCGCGCTGAAACAGGCCGAGCTGATGATAGACTGGTGCGCCAATGTGCTAGATTCGGGCGCGCCCGGCACCACCGAAAGCTCGATGACCAAGGTGGCGGTCGCCGACCTGCTGTTCGCCGTCGCCGATCGCTGTGTTCAGGTGATGGGCGGCACCGGCGTCTCGGGCGACACCATCGTCGAGCAGGTGTTCCGCGAAATCCGCGCCTTCCGCATTTATGACGGCCCGACCGAGGTGCACAAATGGAGTCTCGCCAAGAAGATCAAGCGCGAGACCCTCGCGGCGCAGGAACAGGCGTGAGCAGCGCTGCCGACAGCTTCACCGGAACGCGCGAAGTCCGCGAAGCGCATCGCTTCGACGAGGCGCGACTGGCCGGGTGGATGGCGGCGAATGTGGAAGGCTATGCGGGACCGCTGACCGTCACGCAGTTCAGGGGCGGGCAGTCCAACCCGACGTACCGGCTCGATACGCCCGCCCGCGCCTATGTGCTGCGCCGCAAGCCGCCGGGGCAGTTGCTAAAGGGTGCACATGCCGTCGAGCGCGAGGCGCGGGTGATGGCGGCGCTGGGCGGTAAGGGTTTTCCGGTGCCGCGCATTTTCGGCCTGTGCACCGATGAAGATGTCATCGGCACCTGGTTCTTCGTGATGGAGCTGGTCGACGGGCGAATCTTCTGGGACTCGACCTTCCCGGACGTGCCGCGCGAGGAGCGGGCCGCGTACTTCAACGCGATGAACGTTACGCTGGCGCAGCTTCATTCGATCGATCCCGACGATGCGGGTCTGGGCGATTATGGGCGCAAAGGCAGGTATATCGAGCGACAGATCGCACGCTGGACCCGCCAGTATCGCGAAGACGAGGCCGCGGGCCGGATCGACGCAATGGACCGGCTTGCCGAGTGGCTACCGGAAAACCTCCCGCCCGAACAGGAAACCCGCGTCATTCACGGCGATTTCCGCGCCGACAACATGATCTTTCACCCCAGCGAGCCGCGCGTGCTGGCGGTGCTCGACTGGGAATTGTCGACGCTCGGCGACCCTCTGGCCGACTTCACCTATCACCTGCTGATGTACCGGCTGCCCAGCCACATGCTCGCCGGTCTTGTCGGCGCCGACCTCGACGCGCTGGGCGTAACGTCCGAGGCCGACTATGTCGCCGCCTACTGCCGCCGCACGGGGCGCGAGAGCATTCCGGCGCTCGACTTCTACGCGGCGTTCAACATGTTCCGCTTCGCCGCGATCCTGCATGGGATCAAGGGACGGATGATCCGCGGCACGGCGGCGTCGGCGGACGCCGAACGGATGGTCGCGACGCTTCCGGAATTGGCGGAGATCGGCTGGCGTCAGGCCGGGGGTAAGTGACCGCGCCCGCAAGTCCGGGCTATCGACTACCTTCGATCATCCGCCACAGAATGTTCTTCTGTATCTCGGTCGTTCCCCCGTAGATGCCGCCCGCGCGCTCGAAGAGATAGTTGGCGGTCCACAGCACGGCCTCGGGTGGTAGGGTGGCAAGCCGTTCCCCCCATCTCCCGTCGAGGCGCGGCACGAACGCGCCCGCGGCGGGGCCGGCGAGCCGCAGGCCGAGCGTGGCGATCCGCTGGGCAAGCTCGGTCGCTTCTATCTTGAGCGACGCGGCATCGGCCAGCGCGGCGTTGTCACCCAACCCCAGCAGCCGGAGGACCCGCATTTCGAGCATGTCCACCGCCACCCGGCACGCCGCCGCCTCCCGCGCGATCGCCGAAGCCTCGCCGCCCAGCGCCATACGCTGCGCCCAGCCCTCCAGAAGATCGAGGTCGGCACGCTTGCGGGCGACGTGCGCGTAGGAAATCCGCTCGTTGCGCAGCAGCGCATTGGCATAACGCCATCCCGCGCCCTCCTCGCCGATCCGCTGGTCGAGCGGCACTTCCACATCGCGAAACTCGACCCGGTTGAGGTGGTGCACGCCGTCGAGCGTCACGATCGGGTGGACGGTGACGCCAGGGCTGTCCATTTCGATGCACAGGAAGCTGATCCCGCCTTGGCGCCGCGCCTCGCGCGAGGTGCGGACGAGGCAGAAGATCCAGTCCGCCCAATGCGCCTGTGTCGTCCATATCTTGGTGCCGGTCACGCGATACCGGTCGCCCGCCCGCTCCGCGCGCATCGAGAGCGAGGCGAGATCCGAACCTGCCTCAGGCTCCGAATAGCCCTGTGCCCAGATCGATCGGCTCTCGAGGATATCGGGCAGCCAGCGGCGCTGCTGGTCCGGCGTCCCGAAGGTGTAGATCACCGGGCCGACATAGATGATCCCCATCGGGATGATCGGCGGCGCCCCCGCCCGCTCCATCTCCTGTTCGAACACATAGCGTTCGGCAGGAGTCCAGCCTGGGCCGCCATGTTCCGCGGGCCAGGCGGGCGCCAGCCAGCCGCGCGCATGGAGCGCCCGCTGCATTCGGATGTGGTCGTCCCGGTCCGGCACCGTACCGGCGCGCGCTTTCGCCAGCACGTCCTGCGGAAACTCATGGGCGAGGAAGTTGCGCACTTCATGGCGCAGCGCTTCGGCGGTGGCACCAAGGGCGGTCATGCCATCCTCTTCTTGCTTAGTTAGTTAATTGAACGCATAACGCGCATCATGGCCGATGCAACAGGAAGGGGCGCCGGAGCGTGGATTTCGGGCTGAGCGACGAACAAGCGATCCTGAAGGAGATGCTGGAGCGGTACCTGCGCGACAGCTATAGTTTCGAAACGCGCGGCAAGCGGCTTCGCGCGGGTGGTGCCGATGCGGCGCTGTGGCGCGACTTCGCCGAAACGCTCGGCATCCTCGCCGCACCGCTGCCCGAACGGGTGGGCGGCATGGGCGGCGGCCCGGTGGAAGCGATGGTCGTGATGGAAGCGCTCGGCGAAGCGCTGGTCTTTGCGCCCTATTTGGAAACGGTGGTGATATCGGGTGGCCTGCTCTCCGGTGTCGGCGGCGAGACGGCGGACGCACTGCTCGCGCGGATCGCCGCCGGTTCGGCTCAGGTCGCGCTTGCCCATGGCGAGCCGCGGAGCCGCTATACGCTGGCCCATGTCGATACGACGGCGGCGGCGGATGGCGATGGCTGGCTGTTGAACGGCACCAAGAGCGTCGTCGTCGGCGCGCCCGATGCCGATCAGCTGCTGATTTCGGCCCGCACCGGCGGGTCGGCGGGGGATCGCGAGGGCATTGCCCTGTTCCTTGCCGACGCTGGGGCCGATGGCATCACCCGCCATGACTATCGCCTGATCGACGAACGCCCCGCCGCCGACCTTGTCCTCACCGACCTGTGCCTGCCTGGCGATGCGTTGCTGACCGGCGAAGGCGACGCGCTGCCGCATATCGAACGCGCGATCGATGCGGGGACCGCCGGCGTGTGCGCCGAGGGCGTCGGCGTGATGCGCCGGATGATGGCGGACACGGTCGACTATACCCGGCAGCGGCGCCAATTCGGCCAGCCGCTGGCGAGTTTCCAGGCGCTGCAACACCGCATGGTCGACATGTACATGGCGCTGGAGCAGGCAGTCTCGGCAAGCTTTCTCGCTACGCTGAACCTGAGCGCACCCGATGCGGAGCGCGCCCGCGCCGTTTCCGCCGCGAAGGCGACACTCGGCGAATCGCTCCGTTTCGTGGGGCAGAATGCGGTCCAGCTTCACGGGGCGATGGGGATGACCGAGGAGCTGGCCGTCGGCCATTATTTCAAGCGCGCGACTGTAATCGAACAGCAGTTCGGCACCGTCGATCATCACCTCGCCCGCTACTCGTCGCTCGGCCGCCCGAAAGCCGCCTGAACGAGAAGGTCAGAGGCCGAGCACCATCTTGGCGAGAATGTTGCGCTGGATTTCGTTCGATCCGGCGTAGATCGATCCCGCCCGCTCGTTGAGATAGCGCAGCGGCGCCAGCGCCTGCCATGCCGCCCCGACGACATGGCCGTCCTTCGGTGGAGTGAAGTACGGCGTCGGTCCACCCGGCATCGCAGCATGCGGCTGATAGACGCTTCCCGCCGGACCGGCCGCCTCCAGCGCAAGCTCGCTCAGATGCTGGGCCAGTTCGGTGCCGAGCACTTTCATCATCGACGACAGGGCACCGACACTGCCGCCCCGGGACGCCTGGGAGAGCAGCCGCATTTCGAGGATTTCGAGCGTATCTACGCGCGCGCGCGCTGCCGCGAGCTTGTGCGCGAATGCCGGATTGTCGATCAGAGTCCCGCCTTCGCCCGTGTGCATTTCTGCGGCCTCGGTGGCGATCCGGTCCGCACGCGCGTGAAGCGCAGGCGCATAGGCACTTCCGCCACGTTCGAATTCCAGCAGGTATTTGGCGACGCCCCAGCCCTGGTCCACCGCGCCGAGCACGTTGGATTGCGGCACGTGGACATTGGTGAAGAACACCTGCGCCTGCACTTCCTCGCCCGACGTCATGAGCAGAGGACGCACTTCGATCCCCGGATCGTCCATTTCGATGAGGAGGAACGTGATCCCCTGCTGGGGGCGATCGAGCTTCGACGTGCGGACCAGCGCGAACATCCAGTTCGCCTCGGCCGCGTGAGTCGTCCAGATTTTCGATCCGTTCAGCACGAAATCATCGCCGTCCGCGACCGCAGCCATTTGGAGCGAGGCGAGATCCGACCCCGCACCCGGTTCCGAATAGCCTTGGCAGAAGAACACTTCGCCGGTGAGGATGCGGGGCAGGAAGAATGCCTGCTGTTCGGGGGTGCCGAACCGCATAATGACGTGCGCCACCATGTGGATGCCCATCGGCGACAACGACGGGGCTCCCGCCTCTATCATCTCGCGATCGAACAGGTAATGCTGCGCAACGCTCCAGTCCTGCCCGCCATGTTCTGGGGCCCAGTGCGGCGCTGCCCACCCGCGCGCGTGGAGGCGGCGCTGCCATTCCATGCTCGCTTTGTGGTCAGGATAGACGCTGGTCGCCATGCGCCCGGCCTGCGCCAGTTCCGGCGTCAGTTCGTCAGCGATGAAGGCGCGGACTTCGTCGCGAAACGCCAGTTCCTCGGGGCTCCAATTCAGGTGCATGTCAGAGTGCCGCCACGGCTTCGTCCGCCACCATGGCGCGGAGCCGCCGAGCTATGATCGCCTCGGCGTCGGCAACGATCCGGTCGACCAGGTCGCGCACGCTCGGAACATCGTGAATCAGGCCCTGCACTTGCCCGGCGGTCCAGATGCCGTGATCGAGGTCGCCGCTATCCAGCCCCTGCTTGCCGCGCGCGCCCTTCACCAGGTGCGCGATCTCCTCGAACGGCTTGCCTTCCGCTTCCGCCGCCAACACCGATTCGGCGATCGCGTTGCGCGCCACCCGCGCGGTGTTGCGAAAGCTGCGGAAGATCAGCGCCGTTGCCCGTTCGTCGTTCGCAACCATCGCTGCCTTGAAATTCTCGTGAATCGGCGCCTCCTTCGTCGCGCAGAAACGGGTGCCCATATTGATCCCGTCCGCACCGAGCGCGAGCGCCGCGGCCAGTCCGCGCCCGTCGCCGAACCCGCCCGAGGCGAGCATCGGGACCGACACCCTGTCCGCCGCCGCGGGGATGAGGATCAGGCCCGGGATGTCGTCCTCCCCCGGATGGCCCGCACATTCGAACCCGTCGATCGAGACCGCATCGACTCCCATCCGCTCCGCCGACAGCGCATGACGAACGGCAGTGCATTTGTGGATCACCTTCACGCCGTGCGCCTTGAAATGATCGACATGCTCCTGCGGCTTGTATCCTGCCGTCTCGACGATCCCGATCCCGCTTTCGATGATCGCCGCACGATATTCGGCATAAGGGGGCGGGCTGATCGACGGCAGGATCGTCAGGTTGACGCCGAACGGCCGGTCGGTGCTGTCGCGCGTCCGGACGATCTCCTTCGCCAGTGCCTCGGGCGTCGGCTGGGTCAGCGCAGTGAGGAAACCCAGCGCGCCCGAATTGGCAACGGCCGCAACCAGTTCAGCCGTGCCCACCCACATCATTCCGCCCTGGACGATGGGATGGTCGATCCCGAATGCCTCGGTAAAGCGGGTTCTCAGCATCATCCTCTCCCGGCACGGCTCACGGTGGATGCTATTAGTTATTTGCACAGTTAAGTCTAGAGTGTCTGTCCGTCGTCGATCGTGAAGACCCCGCCCGTGCTGTACCTGCTGGCATCCGAGGCGAGGTAGACCAGGATCGAATCGAGCGCATCATTGCCCATCAGGCGCCGGCGGGGCCATTTGGCGATCTGCCGCTTCCCCCCTTCGGTATCGAACCAGTCGGAGTTGAGCTCGGTGCGGATGTAACCGGGGCAGAGGATGTTCAGGTTGACCCCCTTGTTTGCCCAGTCACGCGCCAGCACGCGCCCGAGTTGCAGCACCGCCGCCTTGGACGCGCTGTACAGCGCGAGACCGGGAGAAACTGACTGCGCCGTGATCGACGAGATCAGCACGATTCGGCCATTCGAGCCTCCGGCGACGATCATCCGGCGCGCACCTTCCCGTGCGGTCAGAAATGCGCCGCGCACGTTGACGGCCATCACCTGGTCGAGCGCATCGACGGGCACGTTCAGCGCCGGACCTTCAAGGTTCATCCCGGCATTGGCGATCACCGTATCCACTGCACCGAATTCCGTCTCCGCCGCCCCATAAGCCGCCTGGACGGAGGCTTCGTCGGTCACGTCCATCGCCACCGCGACTGCCGTGCCGCCATCCGACCGGATTTCCGAGCAGATCTGGTCGAGCATTGCCGTACGTCGCGCAGCCAGCACCACCCGTGCACCCTGTCCGGCCAATATCCGCGCAAAACGCGCGCCCAAGCCGGAGGATGCTCCGGTCACCAGTGCCACGCGGCCTTCCAATCTCTCCACCACCACCTCCTTGATTAATTGAGTAGTTAGTCCGATAGCGCCCTAGCGCAAAGATGGACGGAGAGACAGGGATGGAACTCAATCCGGTGGCAAGACTGGAGATCGACGACGGCGTCGCGGTCCTGACGCTCGATTCACCGCCCGTGAATGCGCTGTCTGCCGATGTCCGCGAAGGACTTCAGCTCGGCTTTGAATCGGCGCTCGCCGATCCCCAGGTGCGTGCCATCGTCCTAGCCTGCGCGGGGCGCACGTTCATCGCCGGCGCCGACATTCGCGAGTTCGACGATCCCTCTCCGCGCGGCCCCAACCTTCACCAGGTCCAGGCCCTGATCGAGTCGTCCCCGAAACCCACCGTCGCCGCGCTCCATGGAACCGCGCTGGGTGGCGGGCTGGAGGTAGCACTAGTCTGTCATTTCCGGGTCGCCGTGCCGTCCGCGAAGCTGGGCCTGCCCGAAGTCGCGCTTGGCCTCCTGCCCGGCGCCGGCGGTACGCAGCGGCTGCCCCGGATCACCGGCGCGGCGACCACGCTCGAGATGATCGCGCTCGGTCGCCCCGTCTCCGCATCGAAGGCCCATGCAACCGGGCTGGTCGACGAGATCGTCGCAGAGGGTGCGCTGGTCGAACAGGCAGTGGCGTTTGCGCGCGCTGCGGCCGACGAAAATCGCCCGCTCATCCGGGTACGCGACCGGACGGAGGGGCTGGAGCTGGAATCGGGGCCCGAGCTCTTCGCCGCATTCAGGCAGAAGCACGCGCGCGCCTTTCGCGGCCTCAAGGCGCCCGAAAACATCATCCGGACGATCGAGGCGGCGGTCACGCTGCCGTTCGACGAAGGCATGAAGCGCGAGGCGGCGCTGTTCGCCGAACTGTTCTCCAGCCGGGAAGCAGCGGCGCAACGCTACCTCTTCTTCGCCGAGCGCGAAGCGGCGAAGGTGCCGGATATCCCCAGGAATACCCAGCAGATCGACGTCCGCACCGTCGGCGTGATCGGCGCCGGAACGATGGGCGGTGGCATCGCCATGAATTTCCTCAATGCCGGCATGCCGGTGACGCTGGTCGAGGCGAGGCAGGATGCGCTCGATCTCGGTGTCGCGACAATCCGGCGCAACTACCAGGTCACCGTCGACAAGGGGCGGATGAAGCCGGAGCAGCTGGAACGCTGCATGGCGCTGCTGACGCCGACCCTGGCGATGGAGGATCTGGGCGACGCCGATCTGATCATCGAGGCCGTGTTCGAAAAGCTCGAGCTGAAGCAGGAGATTTTCGGCAAGCTCGACGGGATCGCCAAGCCGGATGCCGTCTTGGCGACCAATACGAGCTTCCTCGACGTCGATGCGATCGCGGCGTCTACGAAGCGTCCCGACCATGTCGTCGGCATGCACTTCTTCTCGCCCGCGAACGTGATGAAACTGCTCGAGGTCGTGCGGGGCAAGCTGACAGCGCCCGAGGTCGTGGCCACCGCGATGGGAATCGGCCGCCGCATCGGCAAGGTTGCGGTGCTGAGTCGCGTCTGCGACGGCTTCATCGCCAATCGCATGATGGCCCCGCGCATGGCCGCGGCCGAGGCGCTGCTGCTCGAAGGACCGATGCCCTGGGATGTCGATGCCGCGATCGTCGACTATGGCTTTGCGATGGGGCCTTTCGCGATGCTTGACCTTGTCGGCCTCGACGTCATCGGTTGGGACGCGGCGACCAGCAGCGGATCGACGGTCGTCGAAGTGCTCTGCGAGATGGACCGCTGGGGGCAGAAGAAGCAGGGCGGCTTCTACGATTATGACGAGCAGCGCCGCGCGACTCCTTCGGAGGTCGCCGAAAAGGTGATCCGGGATTTCCAGGCGAAATCCGGTTCGGCACCCCGCAGATTCGCGGCGCAGGAGATTGTCGAGCGACTGCTGTTCCCGGTTGTGAACGAGGGCGCGAAGCTGCTCGGCGAAGGCATCCCGATCCGCGCATCCGACGTCGATATCGCGCTCGTCTATGGCTATGGCTGGCCGGTCTACACGGGCGGTCCGCTGTTCTGGGCGGATACTGTCGGTCTCGACCGAGTCATCGCTGGTCTTCGGGAGACCGGCCGGACACCGGCCCCACTGCTTGTCGAGCTTGCCGAGAAGGGCCAGCCGCTGCACCAAGTCCGCAACGCCGGCTGACCGACCGGAGAGGAGAGAGACATGCTGAACACCGCCGATCGCACCGGGTACGACGAGAATCACGAGCTGTTCCGCGAACAGGTGCGCAAGTTCTTCGAGGCGAAGCTGATTCCCAATCTCGAACGCTGGGAAGAGGCCGGGATCGTCGATCGCGAATTCTGGCGCGCTGCCGGCGAGACCGGCCTGCTCTGTCCCACCCTTCCGGAGGAATATGGCGGGCTAGGCCTCGACTTCGGCTACAATGCCGTCATCGGCGAGGAGCTGGCCTATACGGGCTCCGCAGTCGGCATCACACTTCAGTCCGATATCGTCGCCGACTACGTCCTTCACTACGGCTCGGAAGAGCAAAAGCGCGAGTGGCTGCCCAAGATGATCTCCGGCGAGGCGATCACTGCCATCGCCATGACCGAGCCGGGCACCGGCTCCGACCTCCAGGGCGTAAAGACCACCGCGCGTACGGACGGTAACCATTACGTGATCAATGGGTCGAAGACCTACATTACCAACGGCCAGAATGCCGACCTCGTCATCGTCGTCGCGAAGACCGATCCCGAACTGGGCGCCAAGGGGATCTCACTGATCCTGGTGGAAGCGACGCGCGAGGGCTTCGCGCGTGGGCGCAACCTTGATAAGATCGGCCAGCATTCGGGCGACACATCGGAACTGTTCTTCAACGACGTGCGCGTTCCGATCACCAACTGCCTGGGCGACGAAGGCAAGGGCTTCGTCTATCTGATGAGCCAGCTTCCCCAGGAGCGCCTGTCGATCGCGATCGGCGCACAGGCGGCTGCCCAGCGCGCGTTCGACGAAGGCCTCGCCTATGTGAAGGAGCGCAAGGCGTTCGGGAAAACCGTGTTCGACTTCCAGAATACGCGATTCGTCCTCGCCGATCTCGCGACCAAGCTTCAGGTCGGCTGGGCGCATATCGACTGGGCGTTGAAACGCCATGTCGAGGGCAAGCTGACGACCGCCGAGGCATCGGCGGCAAAGCTGTGGCACACCGAATTGCAGGGCGAGGTGTGCGACGCCGCGCTGCAACTCCATGGCGGGGCCGGCTATATGAACGAATACCCGATCGCCCGCTTCTGGCGCGATGCCCGCGTCAGCCGCATCTACGGCGGTACGAACGAGATCATGAAAGAAGTGATCGGCCGATCGCTATAGCGCACGAGTCTCCGCACCAGAACGCTACGGACGCTGACATCTTCAACCGGAAACCGAACTATGGGGGCTGGAGGTCTCCGAGGTCCGGCGACTGAAGGAGCTGGAGAGCGAGAAAGCGAGAAAGCGAGAAAGCGAGACGGGTTCGCTGAAGACTTTGTGGCGCACCATCCCCCTCCACAACAAAGCACGACCACTTCGGAACGAGCCAATTCCGGGCTCCTCTAACCGCGTCCACGCGGCGCGAAGGCCGGGAACTCGCGCTTCGGTGGATCGACGCGTGCGGCCCTGACAAGGCGGGCCGGAGCGGCTTCTGGACCTATACCGGGTGGACCGCTCCAACTTCTGGTGAAGCCCCTCGCGGGATCGGAACCTGTCTGATCATCGTCCGGCCGACGAGCCCGAAGGTCGCCGATCGCCCGCCCGGTCTTGCGTCAGAACCGCTTCGAAAGCAGCATTCGCAAGGTGCCTGCCGTCATCCCGCTGCCGAACCGGGCGCCCGTTTCGAAGTCGAGGCCCCAGCCGGAAAGGAGAAGGAACCTGCTGCCGACGGTCAGCTGATATTGGTCGCGGGTCCAGTTGCGCGTCGCCAGGCTGTAGAATGCCGCTCCGGGGATATCGGCATAGTCGAGCCATTGCGGGTCCGCATCCTGGAACTCGTGGCTCCATTCGAACCGCAGCCGCGGCTGGACGGACAAGTCTCCAAAGCGCTGTTCGGCCTCGATCCGCGCGCCGAGCGTGCCCGTCAGCGAGTCGAGGCTCCGCGCGTCGAAGCGGAGGTCGTACCGGCCCGCGCCCGATTCAACATAGGCGTCCAGATCCGCGTTCATGATCTCGCCCCGGCCATAGATCGACCAGCGGATCGAACCGCCCCCGCGGTCGATTCCCAGTGCGAGCGCCGCCACCGTGAACGCACCGTCGCGGCTGCCAAGCGCCACGCCGCGCGTCTCCTCGACCGTCCGCCGGGTCGAGAAGCTGAGATCGCCCACGCCGGCCATGCCGTCCACGAATGCGCCCTCGAACGGCGTCAGGCTGGCATAGGCCGCGAACAGGCTGCTCTGGCTGCGGACGCGCGCCGCCGATCCGCCGATCCAGCTGACGTCATTGCCATAGCCGCCGCCGATGCCGAGCACCGCTCCCTCGGCCAGCATGATATCGGCGCCGCCGCTCAATCCCGTCGTGGTCGCCGTGATCTTCGAGCGGTCGCGCGTCGCATCCTGCGTTCCGATATCGATGGCTCCGCCGCTCCACACCGCGACCGAACCCGGCTGGCGCCGCCCGTCGCCGGGGCCGGCATCGGCGCCATAGCCAGGCTCCTCGCCCGCTTGGCCGTTCGATTCCGCCGGAGCGACACCCACCGAGGATGTGCCCAGAAGACTGTCCGGTCGGTTGAGCATTCCGCCTCGATCGTAGCGGCCGGCGGGACTGTTCAGATAGGCGCCGATCGCCGGATCCTCCTCGCTCATCCGCATTCGCTGTGTGATCGCGAGCGCGGAATCGTCGGTGCCGGGCATCGCCTGGGGGAAAGCCCCTCCATCGCGGGAATTGAGCGTCACGCCCATTGCTGAGCCGCCCGAGCCGCCGCCGTTGTGCAGCTGCTCGGTGCGCCGCATGAAATTCGAGACCTGGCTGCGGGCGAAACGCCGAGTCGCCTCCGCCTGCGCGTCGCTGATTCCGCGGACGTTCGGATCGGTGGTCGGATCGGGCCGCGCACTCACCGTCACCGTCACCGTTGCGGGAGCCGAAGTCCCATAGGCGTTGCTCAGCGTATACTGCACGCTGATCGTGCCGCCGAAGCGATTGGCGGCGGTGACGTCGAGGCGATAGCCTTGGGTCGAGCCGGATCCGGTCGTCACGATCGTAGCGGTCGCCGCCGCTGCCGGGGTGACGGCCACAATGTTCGCCGCAGTGAACGGCCCGTTTGCGGCGCCCGCGGTGAGGTCCACCGATACCGTCTGGCCATCGCCGGTCGCTGCGCTGTGGGGGCTCGCCACCGGCGCTGCACCGACGACCTCGACCGTCACGGCAGCCGGGGAGGAAGTCCCGCCTGGCCCGACCGCCACGAAGGTGAAGCTGTCGGTTCCCACATAGCCGACCGCCGGCGTGTAGGTTGCGATCACTGTCGCGACGGCAAGCGCCCGGGTTCCCGAGCCGGCACTACCGGCGCCGGTGCTCTGCAACGTCACCGTGCCGTGCGCGGGCGGCGTATCGATGCGGATCGTGTCATATTGGCCCGATACGAGCGCGGACAGATCGATCTGGACACTGCCGTTCGGATCGACCGGCGTGTTGCCAGTCACTGTCTCGCTGCCCGGCTGTGCCACCGGCGGGGGCGGCGCTGCCACCGTCAGTCCGACCGTAGCCGCTGTCGAGGTCCCGCCGGGGCCGCTGGCGGTATAGGCGAAGCTGTCCGCACCCCAGTGACCCGCCGTGGGCACATAGGTGACCACAGTACCCGTGATCGTCGCCGTTCCGTGCGCCGGCGCGGATGCAATGGCGACGCTGGTGTAGACACCCGAAATCGAACCCGCGAGGTCGATCGCGGTACCCGCGCTATTGTATTCGACTGCCACGTCGCTGCGATCCGCGACGGTTGGCGGCGCAGGCACGGCAACGGTCAGCGTCACCGTCGCGGGAGTCGAAGTGCCGCCCGGGCCGCTCGCGGTATAGGTGAAGCTGTCGGCCCCATAATAGCCCGCGGTGGGCGTATAGGTGACGACATTGCCCGACACGCTCGCCGTCCCGTGCGCAGGCGCGCTCGCCACCGCGATGCTGCTGTGGACGCCGCTGATCGAAGCCGACAGGTCGATCGCCGTACCCGTGCTGTTGTAGGGCACGTTGGCGCTCGCATCGACGACGCTCGGTGCAGCCGGCGTCGCCACGGTGACGCTCACCGTCGCCGGAGCCGAGGTGCCGCCCGGGCCGCTCGCGGTATAGGTGAAGCTGTCGGCCCCATAATAGCCCGCGGTGGGCGTATAGGTGACGACATTGCCCGACACGCTCGCCGTCCCGTGCGCAGGCGCGCTCGCCACTGCGATGCTGCTGTGGACGCCGCTGATCGAAGCCGACAGGTCGATCGCCGTACCCGAGCTGTTGTAGGGCACCGTCGCGCTCGCCCCCGCGACTACGGGCGCCGGATAGCCGACGGTGATGGCCTGCTGCACCCGCGGTGCGGCGCCATAGTTGGCGTTGCCGGGCTGATCGGCATTCACCGTGCAGGTGCCGGCATCTGTGAAGCGCACCGTCCCGCCGGAGATGGTGCAGACCGCGCTCGAAGCGGGATCGATCGTGAAGACCACGGCCAGCCCCGAAGTCGCAGTTGCGGCGGGCACATAGGTGCTGCCCGGCGTGGCAGAGGAAGGGGGCGTCGATGTGAAGCTGACGGCCTGACTTGCTTGCCCGACCGCGAAGCTCTGCTGGACCCGCGGCGCCGCGGTATAGTTCGAGTTGCCGGCCTGATCCGCGTTGACCGTGCACGTGCCGGTTCCGGTGAAGCTCACCGTCCCGCCTGCGATCGAGCATACGCCGCTCGCGGCCGGGTCGATCGTGAAAGTCACGGCAAGCCCGGAGGTCGCGGTCGCGGTCGGCGCATAGGTTCCGCCGAATACCGCCGCCGACGGAGGCGCCGAGGTGAAGGCGATGGTCTGGCTCGCCTCGCCTACCGCAAAGCTCTGCTGTGCCTGCGGCGCCGCGCCATAATTCGCATTGCCAGGCTGGTTGGCGTTGATCGTGCAAGTGCCCGCGCCCGTGAAACTCACCGTTCCACCGGCAATGGTGCACACGCCGCTCGCGGCCGGATCGATCGTGAAGCTCACCGCCAGGCCCGAAGTGGCCGTCGCGCTCGGTGCATAGGTGCCGCCGAAGAGCGCAGGCGACGGAGGTGTCGAGGTGAAGCTGATCGTCTGGCTGGCCTGGGCCACCGTGACGGTCTGCTGTACCTGCGGCGCGGCACTGTAATTCGCGTTGCCCGCCTGGTTCGCGTTGATCGTGCAGGCGCCTGCGCCGGTGAAGGTCACAGTGCCGCCGGCGATCGTGCACACGCCGCCCGTGGCAGGATCGATCGTGAAGGTCACTGCGAGGCCCGAGGTCGCCGTCGCGCTCGGCGTGTAGGTGCCGCCGAATGCCGCCGGCGAAGGAGGCGTCGAAGTGAAGGCGATGGTCTGGCTCGTTTGGCCGACGGCGAAGCTCTGCTGGGCCTGCGGCGCAGCGCCATAGTTCGCATTACCCGCCTGATTGGCGTTGATCGTGCAAGTGCCTGCGCCCGTGAAGGTCACAGTGCCGCCCGCGATCGAACATACGCCGCTCGCGGCCGGATCGATCGTGAAGGTCACTGCGAGTCCTGAGGTGGCCGTCGCGGCCGGCGTATAGGTGCCGCCGAAGTTCGCCGGAGACGGAGGCGTCGAAGTGAAGCCGATCGTCTGGCTCGCCTGAGCTACCGTGATGGTCTGCTGCACTTGCGGCGCGGCGCTGAAATTCGCGTTCCCCGCCTGATTGGCGTTGATGGTGCACGTGCCGACGCCAGTGAAGCTCACCGTACCGCCTGCGATGGCGCAGACCGCGCCGGCGGCGGGATCGATGGTGAAGCTCACCGCCAGGCCCGAAGTCGCCGTCGCAGTTGGCGTATAGGTCCCGCCGAAGCTCGCGGGCGAAGGAGGCGTCGAGGTGAAGCCGATCGTCTGGTTCGCCTGAGTCACGGTGACGGTCTGCTGTGCCTGCGGCGCGGCGCTGTAATTCACGTTGCCAGGCTGATTGGCGTTGATCGTGCACGTGCCGGCGCCGGTGAAGCTCACCGTGCCTCCCGCGATCGTGCAAACTGCGCCGGACGTGGCATCGATGGCAAAGCTCACCGCCAGACCTGACGTGGCAGTCGCGCTCGGCGTATAGGTGCCGCCGAAGACGGCCGGCGCGGGCGGCGTCGACGTGAACGAGACCGTCTGGCTTGCCTGAGTGACCGACTGATTCGCGGAACCGCTGCTCGGCGCGTTGTTCGCGTCTCCCGAATAGGCGGCATCGACTGCGAAGGTTCCGGCCGTTGCCGGTGTGTAGCTGCAGCTTGCAGAGCCGCCTGCCACTGCAACGCTCGCGCACCCCGCGATCGGCGAGCCGCCGATGCTGAACGTCACGCTGCCGCTGGGCGAAGTGCCCGTGATAGTGGCCGTCGCGGTGACGGTCTGGCCGAAGGTCGAGGGGTTCGGAGCACTTGTCAGGCTCACCGAGCTCGCACGGGCAGCGATGCTGAGAGTCAGCGTGTTGCTGAGCTGGCTGAACGCGCCTGCGGGGCCGGCGCTGCTGTCGGTCACCGTCACGGTGAATGCATGATTTCCGGCTGTGCTCGGCGTTCCAGTGATGGTGCAGTTCGAATTCAGTGTCAGGCCGGGAAGCGTACCGCCCGCGAGCGCACAGCTATAGGGCGCAGTACCGCCGCTGGCGGTCACCGTCACGCCGGTGAGCGCCGTGTCCACCGTGCCGCTTCCGGCCAGCCCGATCGTGAGCGTCGGATCCCCGACGAGGACAGTCACCGTTGCCGGGGCGGAGGTGCCTCCGCCATTGCTGGCGGTGTAGGTGAAGCTGTCGTTGCCGCGGTAGCCGGCCGGCGGCGTGTAGCTCACCTGACCGCTGCTATCGATGCTCACCGAGCCGCCGCCGGACGTTGTCGCGGAGCCGACCGCATAGCCGGTCGGCGAGCCGCCGGTCACTTGCGCGGACAGGCTGAACGACTGCGGGGCCGCCGACCCCGGATTATAGGGCGCAGTGGTGCTGTAGGCGCCGGCGATCGGCGGAGCAGGCTGCGGCGTGACTGCATTCGACGCGGCCGACGCCGGACCGGTGCCCTGCGCATTGGTCGCGGTGACGGTGAAGGTATAGGCTTGGCCGTTGGTCAGCCCGGTCACGGTGATCGGCGAACCGCTGCCGCTGGCGGTCGCGCCCCCCGGAGAGGCTGTCACGGTGTAGCCGGTAATCGCCGCGCCGCCGTTCGAGGCCGGGGCGGCGAAGCTCACTGTCGCCTGGCCGTCGCCCGCCGTCGCAGTCCCGATCGTCGGCGCGCCGGGAGCCGTCGCGGCGATCGTGAACGACTGCTGGGCCTGCGGCGCGGCCGCATAGTTGGTGTTGCCCGACTGATTGCCATTGACGATGCAGGTGCCCGCACCGGTGAAGCTCACCGTCGCTCCCGCGATCGAGCAGGCGCCACTCGTCGAGCCGGCGTCGATCGAGAATGTCACCGGCAGGCCGGAAGTGGCGGTCGCGCTCGGCGCATAGCTGCCGCCTACGGTCGGACTTGCTGGCGCCGCTCCGAAGGTGATCGTCTGAGACGCCGGCGCGATCGCGAAGCTCTGCTGGGCCTGTGGCGCGGCATAATAGGAGGCGTCTCCAGACTGATTGGCATTGATCACGCAAGTGCCGACGCCGGTGTAGGTGACGACATTGCCTGCGATCGAGCAATAGCTCGTCGCGGCGGGATCGATCGTCAGCGTCACCGGCAGGCCGGACGTCGCCGTCGCAGTGACCGTATAGTTGCCGGTGTTGTACTGGGCAGTCGTCGGCGCGGCCGAATTGAACGCGATCGTCTGGTCCTGCTTCACCGTGAAGCTGCTGGTCGGCGAAGTGTTGGGCACTCCGTTGAGCGTCGCCACCGCGTAGACGGTATGCGAACCCGGCGCGAGCGGCGTCGGCTGCGCCAGGCTCCAGCTCGACCCGGCGACCGTGGCGGCACCGATGCTGGCGCCATCGACATGGACTTCGACGGTCGATCCGCTGGCGACCGTCCCCGAATAGGTCGGGCTGGTGCTCGATGCAGTGCCGCCATCGGCCGGCGAACTCACCGCGACAGCAGGCGGTGCGCGATATTCATACTGCGACGCCGCGCCGGTGCCGCTGGTCCCGCCCGGCGTGGTGACCGTGACGTTGACCGTGCCCGCGCTGGCCGGTCCCGGCACGGTGGCCGTGATCTGCGTGGCGGAAACAACGGTGACGCCGCTCGCGGCGGTTCCGCCGAACTGCACGCCGGTTGCGCCGCTGAGATCGGTGCCGGTGATGGTGACCGTGTTCCCGCCCGCCGTCGAACCGAAGGCCGGGCTAAGACCCGTGACGGTCGGCGCCGGAATATAGGTGAATCCGCCCGGCACGGCGCCGCTGGTGCCGCCGCCGGTGGTCACGGTGACGGCCACATTGCCGGCCGATTGAGCGGGAGTCGTAAAGCTCAGCGATGTCGCACCGGCGACGGTGACGCTGCCGGCGGGAAGCGTCGTTCCCCCGATCGTCACGCTGGTCGCGCCCGCGACGAACCCGGTGCCGGTGATCGTAGCGATGGTGCCGCCGGAGGCCGGGCCACTCGTCGGGGATATCGAGGTCGCTGTCGGCGCGGCGAGATAGGTGTAGCCGTTCGCCAGCGAATCGCTTCCGCCCGGGGTGGTCACCGCCACCGCGACTGCACCCGCGGCATGCGCAGGGGTGGTCACGCTGAGCGAATTGCCGTCGCCGGCGACGGTAATGCCCGTCCCCGGTGTGCCGCCGAAGGTCACGGAAGTGGCGCCGGTGAGATTCGAGCCGTTCACCGTAACCAGCGCGTTCCCACTGGCCGGACCGGAATCCGGTGAGACGGAGGAGACGGTCGGCGCTCCGCCGGAGCAGGATGCATCGACCAAGATCGTCGCCGCCGGCCCGTTGTTCGTCTCGCGAGTCGTGACGCCGACCATCGCCGTGTCGCTCGCGAAGGTGTAGGTGAGCGTGTACGTGCCGTCACCCGAGATATTCTGAACGACTGGAGCAAAGGAGCTGCTGCCGCTACCTGTCTCGAGGCGAAGGTTGATCGTGTTGCTGTTCGCTGAGGAATAGCTGGTGACGTTGAACGTGACCGTCACGGTCTCGCCCGCCGCGAAGCTGTACGAAGCCGTCGCGTCGGGCGCATAGATGGTGTCGCTGAACTGCGACGTGTTGCTCCACGCAGAGTTCCGGATCGCCGTTCCGGTTCCCGTTGCAAATGAAAAACGTCCGCCCGACCAGGTCGTGGAACCGCCATAGGTAGCGGTGGCGGTGAAATCGAGAATGCCGCTCTGAATGGCGCTGCAGGCAGAACTCTGCGCCGACGCGACCGTCGGCATCGCCGCCAGGCACAGGAGGGGCGCAGCCGCCACCGCGCGCCGGACAGCGCGGCCGTAAAGATCCGATCCGGAGACAGCCGAATCGGTTTTGCCCTTCGCCCAGTCCCCGAGTCGCCCCGCGACTCGCCACAGGCCCTGCGCCAGGCTTGCCCCCACCCGCATCACAGTACACCCCCGCACGTGCTTCTAAGCGCTTTACTTACTGATATTTTAGCTTTGGGCAAGTTCGACTCAACGCTTTCCAGCGCCAACAGTTGTGCAGCAGATGGATTTTGCCCGCTGTTGTAGCGCGAGTTGCTATTGCTATGGCGCGAATCGGTCTTTAGCCTCTCCTTCGCGCCCGAACGTCAGTCGCGGCTGGGCGGAGTTCCCGTAAGACAGTGCTACGAAGTCGCGGAGCCTTTCGGCATCCGCGAACACGCTCAGACGAAAGCCGGAACGTGACACGCAAAGGGAGTAGGCTCGATGGAATTCTATCTCACGCAAATTCTGTTCTTCGGCGCGAATTTCGCACCGCGTTCTTTCATGTTCTGCCAAGGGCAGATCATGTCGATTGCACAGCATACGGCGCTCTTCTCCCTGCTCGGCACCACCTATGGCGGCAATGGCCAGACGACGTTCGGTCTGCCCGATGCGCGGGGACGCGCCTTTCTTGGGCAGGGCCAGGGTCCGGGAACGAGCAACTACGCGCTGGGCCAGATGGCAGGCACGGAGACAACGACCCTCATCCTGCCGAACATGCCGGCGCATAATCACACCCTCGCTCCCGGAGGCGTGACGCTGAACGCGATGGCCGGAGTGTCTGCCCTTGAGGAGGTCAGCGAACCCGAAGCGAATGCGCATCTCGGCACCCCCCACAACACGAGCGGCGACAGCGTCGTGATCTACGTCCCCGCCGGAGCCACCGGCACAACGGTCCCGCTCGGCGGAGTCAGCCTCAATGGGTCGACCAGCATCGCCGGCAACAATGTCCCCATCAACAACATGCAGCCGTACACGGTGGTCAACGCGATCATCTGCGTCGAGGGCATCTTCCCCTCGCGGAACTGATTTTCGCGGCTTCGGCGGCCGCTCCGCTCTGAGCGGGGCGGCCGTGCGCTCTCAGGCGAACACCGCCTGATAATAGCGGCGCGTCTTCGATGGTACGAGCTGCGAGATCACGAAGCTGTACGGTCCGCCGCGGCCGCAATCGAACTCATAGGCGGTGTCGAGCAGATAGACGTCGAACTCGGATTCGAAGAACAACGAAAAGGGCTCGCGAAAGTCGAGTTCCTCGGGCAGCGGCGGCCGCCGCTCGATACGCTCCAGCGTCACTTCGACCGGCTTGGGCAGCGTGTTGACTCGCACCTTGCGGCCAACCCAGGGTTCGAAATCTTCCGGTGCGAGCAAGCGCATGCGAATTCCCCCTAATGCCGCCCCTGTGGCTCCCGAGCGCTACAGTGCCGAGGATTGCCGCTGCTGTGAAGGTCTCAGATCGCTCAACCCTGCCCGCGCGCGAGTTCGCCGGCGAGCCACGGGTTCATCGCGGCGTCGATCACCAGATGCACGCGATCGGTGGCCCCGCCATTCTCCACGCTGTGGACATCCGACAGGCGCAGGTACCAGAGCTCGCCCGGACGCATCGCGACCGGGCGGCGATTCACGCAAAAGCGCACTTGGGGATTGGTGCGGATCGGGATGTGGAGCCGAACCGTCCCTTCCTCGGCGCACAATCCCGGATCCGTGTGCTCGAGGATCGACGATCCGGCTCCCAGCCGCATCAGCCGCACCGTCTGCAGCGGGCACTCCAGCCGAGCGATCACCTCGCGCAGATAGGGGGCGCTCCGAAGCGCCGGTGCGTCCGCGAACGCAGCTACTCCCGGATGCGCGCTCAGCATCAGGATCGGATGCTCGGCACCCGCCGGCGCGCGCAAGGGCATCGCGCTCCAATCGCCCGAATAGTTGCGGGTTACGAAGTGCGGCGTCCAGTCCGCCGCCTCCAGCCGTTCCAGGTCCGCTTCCAGCAGTGCGGGATCGAACGCCATCGGCAGCCGGACCCTGTCCGGGTAGCGCGCTTCCTGTGCGATCATCCGTCGTTCTCCCGCCGCCCTTGCCTAGCAAGGGTCTTCCAACATGCAAAACCGGCCCGGCCGCGATCCTGAGCAACAGAGGCGGAACATGAAGAGCGATCGAGAAGTGTATCGCGCACATGTGATGGCCGATCCGGCGGCGCAGGCCTTTCTGGACGAAGCGACGTACCCCGACGACTTCGCAGCGCGCGCGCAACATCTCGCCCGATCCGCCGGTTTGCCGCTCGACCACGAGGCGCTACGCGCCAGCCGGCGCGCGAATGCCGTTGCCCCGGACGACGCATGGGCACCCGAGGGATGGCTGCCGACCGCGATCGTCGAGGACGCGCAGGGCGCCTGGATCGATTGGGCGCGCTTCGGCGCGAGGCCGCTCACCGAGAGCTTCTATCAGGACTCGGTCGCTCGGGCCGCGGCCAGACCGTTCAACCGCCTGTTCAGGCACGGCACGCGCCTCGACGCGTTCATTGATCGGGCGCCGCTCGACGCATCGGCGCCGCTGAAGGGCATGATCTTCCACATGTCGCGCTGCGGATCGACTCTGGTCGCGCAAATGCTGGCTGCGCTTCCCGCGGCGATTTCGCTCTCCGAGCCGGGGCCGCTCGACTCCGCGATCCGCTATGCGCTCCGGCACCCTGAGCTGCCGCGTGCCCGCCGGATCGCACTGCTGCGCGCGATGATGGCGGCGCTCGCGCGGAGTCGCAGCGGGGAAAGCCGCTGCTTCCTGAAGCTCGACAGCTGGCATATCCTCGCCTTGCCGCTGCTCCGCGACGCCTTTCCCGACGTTCCCTGGATCTACCTTTTTCGCGATCCGGTTGAAGTGCTCGTGTCGCAGATGCGGCAACGCGGCTATCAGACCGTCCCGGCGCTGGTGCCGCCCGGGCTCTACGACGCCGACACGGAGCGGACCACCCAACCGGAGATCCTCTGCGCGCGGATCTTCGCCCACTATCACGCAGCGGCGGTCGAAGGGCTGGCAACGAGTGGCATCGCCATCGACTATGCCACGCTCCCCGCCGCTTTCTTCGATCGCATCGCGCCGCATTTCGGCCTGCGGCTCACTGCCGCCGAGCAACGCCGGATCGCGCAAGCGAGTGCGCATGACGCGAAAGCGCCGGACAATCTCTTCACTGCCGACGGCGCTCGAAAGCGCAGCGAAGCCGGTGCGGCGGTGACGGAGGCGGCAACACGCCAGCTCGGCGATCTCCACGACCAGCTGCTCCGCATCAGCCGGTCGGCCCCGAAGGATCAGCGCGCCGCTTCCTCATAGTCGGCGAGCAGTTCGGTGAAGGTCCGCGTCCAGGCGAAGTTCCGCTCGACATGCGCACGGGCGCGCTGTGCGATCTGCTCCCGCTCGGCCGCTACGCGCACGATGCCCGCTGCCATCGCAGCCGCATCGCCCACCGGCGCCAGATAGCCGAGCCCCTCGGGCACCCGCTCGCGAAGCGCCCCGCCCGCCACGCCGACCACCGGCAGGCCCGCGGCCTGCGCCTCGATCACGGCGAGCCCGAAGGTCTCGTGCGGGCCGGCGGTCACATAGATGTCGGCGGAGGCAAGCAGCGCCGCAAATCGCTCGCGATCGGTTTCATAAGGCAGGAGGTGGACGCCCGGATGCGCTCCCGCCAGCTGCGCGATTTCGTCGTGCAGCGGCCCCTCGCCGACCATCCAGAGCTGCGCATCGAAGCCCTCGGGCAACTGAGCATAGGCTTCGATCAGCTTCGGCACCTGCTTCTCGGTGCCGAGCCGTCCGGCATAGACCAGCACCATTGTGGCAGGCCCCGCCCCGGTGCGTGCCCGCACCGCCGGATCGGCCTTGTCGGGCCGAAACAGCTCGAGATCGACTCCCAGCGGCACGATGCGCACGCCCTCCACGCCATAGTCGCGGAGGCGCTCCGCCTGCGCCGGCGTCGAGGCGAAGCGCAGGTCGCAATGCTCGAAGACGTTGCGCATGTAGCGCTCCGCCCCCTTTTCGGCGGTGTCCGCCAGCTTCTCCACCATATGCCCGAGCGTGTCGCTGATCTCGTCGATCCAGTCGTGCGCCAGCGCGCGCAGCGGGGCGCCGACATAGGCGTCGGCGACGTCGGTGTGAAAGAAGCCGCCAACCAGGCAGCGCTCGCCTGCGCGGTGCCGGTGCTTGCGATAGGAAAAGGCGGCCCAGGGCGAGATATAATAGCTGCCGAGTTCGACGATGTCAGGCGCATGCGCATCCAGCGCCTTCCGGATCGAACGCGGATTGATGAAGAAGCGATAATCCTGCTGGCCGGGAAAGCGCGGGCTGTCGATCTCCACGATCGTGCCATGCGCATCCTCACGCACCCGGTCTTCCGCACCCGGGACGATCAGCAGATGCGTGTGCTGCGTCGATTCGGCGAGGAAGCGGCGTTTCTGATCGATGTAGGTGCGGATTCCGCCGCTGTGCTCGTTATACGCCAGCGTCACGTCACAGAATTTCATGCGCTGCCTTCCGCCGCTTGTGCCAACAACACCGGTTCTCCGAACGCCGCTTCGAACGGCCGCGTGCCCCATGCCATCCGCAATTCACCGCGCGTGCGGCCCTCCGGCCCGACGCGCAATTCGACTTCGCCTTCCTCCGCCGCCAGCAGAAGCGTGAAGCGCATCCCTTCCGCACGTCGCGGAAAACGCGGCCGGATCGCGCGCGCGCCGGGGTGGCCCTGAAGGCCGAACAGATGCTCGGCCACCAGCATATTCACCAGCCCGGTCCAGCCGACGAAGTCGGCCACCGGCCCGGATCCGAGCGTGATCTTTTTCCAGCGATTGCCGCGCTTTCGATGCAGTGCATCGATGCGATGCACAGTGGGATCGTAGAACTCGTAGAAATGCCCGTGATGCTGATAGGTACGATAGACGCCGTCGGCGAGGCGGAACGCCATGTCCGACGCGGTTTCGTGCCAGCCCGCGCGGCGCAGCCCTTCCACCACTCCATAGGCCGTGTTGAGCCACACCGGGCCGCGCCACATGTCCCGCTCGAAATCCGGATCGTCGAGCGCCACAGACGGCAGCGGGATCAGCGTACCGAATCCCTGCGGGTCCACGATCCGGCGGTGCATCCGGTCGGCCCGTGCGGCGTCGGGAATCCCCGCCCACAGCGGCAGCAGCGAGGCGATGGTGCGGCTGCGCACCAGCCGGCCCCGCGTCGTGTCGAGATCGAAATACAGGCCTTCGTCCGGATCCCAGAGATAGGCGTTGACCAGCGCCCGGATGCGATCCGCCTCGTGCCCATGGGCAGCCGCTTCGGCATCCCTGCCGAGCATCGCGGCCATTTCGGCCAGTGCCTCGCTCTGAAGCACCATATAGCTGCACAGGTCGGGCGCCGCCCAGGTGCGGATGTCATCCAGTCGTCGCTCGTCGGTCGTGCTGAAGCGCGGCGCGTTCTCGACGCCGGATTCATAGGGATGTGCCCAGTGATAGAGGCCGTTCGGCAGCCGCCTATGCGCGTCAAGCCAGCGCTTATATGCGGCAAGCGCCGGATAGGCGACGGCGATCCAACTGCGCGCGCGCGCCTCGGGCACCTCGCGCGCCAGTCGCACCAGCGACCAGGCGATCAGCGGCGGCTGCGTGAATCTGGACCGGGTATATTCGGATGCGAAATGCTGCAGCCGGTCGCCGTCGCGCAGCCGGATCACCGCCGCCAGCACCTCCCAGGCGACCTGCGGGTCCCAGCCCTTCCAAACCTGTGCGATGAAGGCCGAATCCCACAGATAGACGCCGCGAAACGGCGGGCCCGGATGCGCATGGCGCAGATCGCTCAGCCGGTTCGGCGTCTGGAGGTTGAGGAACAGCGAGGCGTTCACTCCGGCAAAGCCGTGCCGCCAACTCGCCAACGAGCGCCCGTGCGAATCCGTCACCTCCAACTCCGGAGGCAGGCGCTCGATATCCTTGGCGGCGAGCAGAGTGGTCGTCATCGCATCGGCGGACGCTCCGCGCCGCTCGAACAGCCGCGACAGGACGAGAATCTCGAAACCGAATACCGCCAACCGCCCGAGCCGCCGCACCGTCCCTACGGCGAGGCGGAAGCCGTAGGCGAGCGATCGAGTCAGGCCGCGCCGTTCGGCAGGCATGGCATTCCTTCGAAGCAGAAACGGGGAGGCACGCTCGGGCAAACGTGCGGCACCGCGAAAGGTTCGCCCCGCGTCGCAACCATCCGCCGCATGCCCGCATTTGGAATGACATGGACCCGAATCAAGACACTCCGCGGCACATCTCGGCGCAGGACGCGCGCGGCGGCGACGTCATTCTGCGAACGCGCCGACGGCGATTGATCTTCATCACCGGGCTGGTCGGACTGGCGGTGCTTGCGATCCTCGCGCGGCTTGCTTTCTACGCCTGAGCGGCGTCGATGCGCCTGCTATGTGACCGCATGCTGCTCGGTCTCGCCCGTTGGACGCGCGCTGCCGGGCACGACACCGCAGTGGTGGAGTCCGACGCCCCGGACCCGGCGGTTCTGGCGCGCGCCGCGTCAGAGCGCCGCAAGCTGGTAACGCGGGCTCGCGCGCTCGCCGAGCGTAATGCGGGCGCGATTCTCCTCACCGGCGATACGCTCGACGAACAGGCGGCTGCGCTTGCCGGCGGGGCCGATCTCGACTGGCTGGAAGCGCCATTCACGCGCTGCCTGGTCGACAATCAACCGCTGCGGACGGTCGAGCCGGACAGGCTCCCGGATATTCCGGATTCGGCTCGCAGCCTTTCCGGCCCCTTTCGCACCTGCCCCGCATGCGGCCGCAGCTATTGGCCGGGCAGCCACGTGCGCCGGATGCGTGCCCGCCTCGAACGCTGGGCTACGGCTAAACCGTGAAGCTCTCGCCGCAGCCGCAGGCACCCTTGGCATTGGGATTCTCGAACACGAACCCCGCGGTGAAATCGTCTTCCACCCAGTCCATCGTCGATCCGATCAGATAGAGCACCGAAGCGCCATCGACGAAGAAGGCGCCGCCCGGTGTGTCGATCCGTTCGTCCATCGGATTCGCCTCGGCGACATAATCCACCGAATAGGCGAGGCCGGAACAGCCGCGGCGGGGCGTGGAGAGCTTGACGCCGATCGTCCCCTCCGGCGCCTGCGCCATCAGCGCGGCGATCCGCGCCTCGGCAGCGGGCGTCAGGTTCAGCACGGCGGGGCGTTCGCGGGTGGTGGTTGCCATGTCTCACTTACCTTTCCCGTTCGCTTCGAGCGCAGTCGACAAGCGTTGCGCCACATCAGCGTGTCTCGTTTTCGCTCGACACCAACGGTTCTGTTGCGCTCGTCTGGGGTCAGAGCATTCCCAGCTCGAGCTTCGCTTCGTCGCTCATTTTGCCCGGATCCCACGGCGGATCCCAGACGAGGTTTACTTCGGAATGACCCACACCCGGCACCGATCCGACCCGCAGCTCGACTTCGGCGGGCATCGATTCGGCGACCGGGCAATGCGGAGTCGTCAGCGTCATCGTCACCACGGCATGACCGTCGTTGGTGACCTCGACGCCATAGATCAGCCCCAGGTCATAGATGTTCACCGGGATTTCCGGATCGTAGATTTCCTTCAGCGCCTCGACGATCGCATCGTAGAGCGCGCCACCCGGCTCCCCGCTGTTCGCAGGCTCGGGCTTCTGCGCAAGGAAGCCGGTGAGATAATCGCGCTTGCGCTCATAGGTATCGCGCGCGTCCTCCACCCGGGCGCGCGGCGGCGCATCGACTCGCTCGACTTCCTCGGCCACGATCTTGCTTTCCTCGTCCATCATCTTCACCCGAAAATCCGCGTGACGCGCTCGACGCCCTGCACCAGCGCCGCGACGTCGTCCGCCGAGTTATACACTCCGAAGCTCGCGCGCGCCGTCGCTTCGACGCCCAGCGCCTCCATCAGCGGCTGCGCGCAGTGATGCCCCGCGCGGATCGCCACCCGGCTCTCGTCCAAGATGGTGGCGATGTCGTGCGGATGCACCCCCTCGACGCCGAAGCTGACGATCCCCGCCGAATTCTCCGGCCCGAACAGGCGCACGCTGTTGATCTCCGACAGTCGTGCGCGCGTTTCGGCGACCAGTGCCGCCTCATGCGCATCAATCCGGTCGAGCCCGATCGCCTCGACGTAATCGATCGCCGCGTGCAGCCCCAGCGCACCGACGATGTGCGGCGTTCCCGCTTCGAATCGACCCGGCGGCGGGGCATAGGTCGTGCGCTCGAACGAGACCTTGTCGATCATCGATCCGCCGCCCTGCCACGGCGGCATCGCGTCGAGCAGCTCGGCGCGGCCCCACAGCACGCCGACACCAGTGGGACCGTAGAGCTTGTGCCCGGAAAAGACATAGAAGTCGCAGTCGAGCGCACCGACGTCGACCGGCATCCGCGGCACCGCCTGGCAGCCGTCCAGCAGCAGCTTCGCGCCCACGCCATGCGCCAGTTCCGCCGCGCGCCGCGCGTCGAGCACCGATCCGGTGACGTTCGAGACATGCGCCAGCGCGACCAACCGATGCCGCGAGGTCAGCATCTCCGCCATCGCATCGAGATCGATCCGCTGGTCTTCGGTCAGCGGCAGCACGTCGATATGCGCACCGATCCGCTCGGCCGCCAGCTGCCACGGGACGATATTCGAATGATGCTCGAGCTGGCTCAGCAGGATCCGGTCGCCCGCGCGCAGCTGCGACACGGCCCAGCTCTGCGCCACCAGATTGATGCCTTCGGTCGCTCCGCGCACGAATACGATCTCGTCGGCCGAACCTGCCCCCAGGAATTTCGCCGCCCGCGCCCGCGCCGCCTCATAGGCGAGCGTCATGTCCGCGGACCGCTGATAGACGCCGCGATGGACGGTGGCATAGGTCTCGCCATAGCCGCGCGTGATCGCATCGATCACCGGGCGCGGCTTCTGCGCCGTCGCGGCGGTATCGAGGTAGGCCCAGCCCGAAGGGATGGCCGGAAAGTCGGCGAGCACGTCGAGCGGGCGCATGTCGGCCGTCACTTGCATGTCGCACCCTCTCCGCGCGCCCCGGGCGCGGTCGCGGAACGTGCCGCACGTGACGCGCATCGTGTCTCGACTTTGCTCGAGACCAGCGGATTGGGGCAGGAAAGAGGTGTCACAGCGCCTCCCCCAGCCACTTCTCCGCATCGGCCGCGAACGCCTCGCGCACCGGTTCCTGGCCGATCCGGTCGAGCGCATCGGCAACGAAAGCGCGGGTCAGCAGCGCCTTGGCGGCGCCTTCAGCCAGACCGCGGCTCTGGAGATAGAAAAGCGCGCGCCGGTCGAGCTCGCCCACTGTGGCGCCATGGGCGCACTTCACGTCGTCGGCGAAGATTTCCAGCTCGGGCTTCAGATTGATCGTCGCCGTGCGGTCGAGCAGCAGTCCCCGCAGCGACTGTTCGCCGTCGGTCTTTTGCGCGCCGCGGCGAACCGCCACCCGAGCCGCGATGCTTGCGGTAGCCCGCTCGCTCGCCACCGCGCGCCAGGTCTGCCGGCTGGTACCTTCCTCGCCCGCATGATCGACCAGATTGAACGTGCCGAGCATCTGCTCTCCGCGCGCCAGCAGCGCGCCGCCCACTTCGACATAGGCACCGGGCATGCTGGCGATGTTGCCGGTTTCCAGCCGCGCAGTGTCGCAACCGAGCACCAGCGCCGTCGAAATGAAACTCGCCGCCTCGGGGACGCAGGACGCGGCATGATCGGTGAAGGCGCCGCCGGTCTTCACCGCGCGCACGGCGCGCATGAGCCGCGCCCCGCGCTTCGCCTCATACCAGTTGGCGACATTCGCCCAGCCGGAGCCGAGGTGTGTCTCGACGATCGATGCCTGGGCATCCTCCTCGAGCACGATCTTGTTGGCATAGTGCGCGCTGCCGCCCGTCGAGACGTAGACGATCTGCACCGTTCCGATCACGCCGCGCTTGCCGACCACAATCGCGAACCCCGCGCGGGCCTCGCGCACCGCGCGATCGGCGAGCGGATTGCCGGAGAGCTCCGTGCCGCCGTTCGTCACGCGAACCTCGCCCGGCGCGCTCAGCTCCGCGCGAAAGGCCCCATCGACGAACACGAGCCGCGGGCCGGGCAGATCGATCCACCAATCGTCGAGGGTGGGCAGCGCACCGCTCGGTGCTTCCGTCTCGTAACGGGCCAGCCTGCCGGTATCGAACCAGCGCAGATCCTCCTGCCGCTGGACATCCTCCGGTGGGCCAGGCGCCCGTTCCAAGGTGTCGGTCGCGCTCACGCCGCCACCGCCGCATAGCCTTCGCGCTCCAGCGCCTCGGCCAGTTCCGGCCCGCCCGAGCGCACGATCCGCCCATCGGCGAGCACATGCACCTTGTCCGGCCGGACATAGTCGAGCAGCCGCTGGTAATGGGTTATCAGCAGCACGCCCTTATCCGGCGCACGCAGGATGCGGTTGATACCGTCGCCCACGGTCTTCAGCGCATCGATGTCCAGGCCCGAATCCGTCTCGTCGAGGATCGCGAACTTCGGGCCGAGGATGCCCATCTGCACCATCTCGTTGCGCTTCTTCTCGCCGCCCGAAAAGCCGACGTTCACCGGGCGCTTGAGCATTTCCTGGTCCATCCCCAGCGCATCGGCCTGGCCGCGGGCAAGCTTCAGGAACTCCGCGCCGGAAAGCGGCGCCTCACCGCGCGCGCGCCGCTGGCTGTTCAACGCCTCGCGCAGGAACTGGACGTTCGAAATGCCCGGAATTTCGACCGGATACTGAAAGCCGAGGAACAGCCCGGCCGCCGCGCGCTCGTGCGGCTCCATCTCCAGCAGATCCTCGCCCAGGAAGGTGACCGAGCCGGCCGTCACTTCATAAGCGTCGCGCCCGCCGAGCACATAGCCCAGCGTCGACTTGCCCGCGCCGTTCGGCCCCATGATCGCGTGGATCTCGCCCGCGCGAACTTCGAGGTCGAGCCCCTTGAGGATTTCCTTGCCGTCGATTTCGGCGTGGAGGTTTTCGATCTTCAACATGCGTGTCTCTGTTCCAATCAGGGCATCGTGTCGGGACCGGGCCCGAAGGTGATCGCCGGGGCGCTGGTCATGTCGCGCGGCGGCGGGGGCAGGTCGGGAAGCCGGTTCGGATCGTCCTCCGCCGCGCCGCGTACGGCAGGGCCGACCGCAGGCATCTCCGCGGCGGTGCGGGGCTCAACCAGCTTCGGCAGCGTGAGCGCCATCGCGGGCGCGGCTTCCGCCGCAGCCGCGCGCCGCGGGGCCAGCGTAACCAGCGAAACGTCGATGCACGCACCGGCCTCGGCCACGTCCGCAGCACAGTCAGGCACGGTTGCACAGGCTTCCGCATCGAGCGAGTCGACACCGCTCGAGACGAAGACTCGGCAATTCTCCAGCCGGCCGTCGGCAGCGCGATCGAAGAGGAGCGCCACGCGCCCCACCGTCGCCTGCACGACAATCGCCTCCGCCTCCTCTTCGAAGACGGTGTCCTGCGCAGGCACGTCCTGCATCGCGACAGCGGCGAGGAGGAGCAGCGGCGAGATCACCCCACCGAACCTTCGAGGCTGATGCCCAGCAGCTTCTGCGCCTCGACAGCGAATTCCATCGGCAGCTGCTGCAGCACTTCCTTGGCGAAGCCGTTGACGATCAGCGCCACCGCGCTTTCGGTGTCGAGCCCGCGCTGCATCGCATAGAAGAGCTGATCGTCGCTGATCTTGCTGGTCGTCGCCTCATGCTCGATCTGCGCGGACGGGTTCTTCACTTCGATATAGGGCACGGTGTGCGCGCCGCACTGCTCGCCGAGCAGCAGGCTGTCACATTGCGTGAAGTTGCGGACATTCTCCGCATTCGGCCCGACGCGCACCAGCCCGCGATAGGTGTTGTCGCTGCGGCCCGCGCTGATCCCCTTCGAGATGATCGTCGATCGGCTGTTCTTGCCGTTGTGAATCATCTTGGTGCCGGTATCGGCCTGCTGCCGCCCGTTGGTCACTGCGACCGAATAGAATTCGCCGACGCTGTTCTCGCCGTTCAGAACACAGCTGGGATATTTCCAGGTGATCGCGCTGCCGGTTTCGACCTGGGTCCAGCTGACCTTGGAATTCTTCCCCTGGCACAGCGCGCGCTTGGTGACGAAGTTATAGATACCGCCCTTGCCGTTCTCGTCGCCCGGATACCAGTTCTGCACCGTCGAGTACTTGATTTCCGCATCGTCAAGCGCGACGAGCTCGACCACCGCGGCGTGCAGCTGGTTCTCGTCACGCATCGGCGCGGTACAGCCTTCGAGGTAGCTGACGTATGCGCCCTTGTCGGCGACGATCAGCGTCCGTTCGAACTGACCCGTATTCTCGGCGTTGATGCGGAAATAGGTGGACAGCTCCATCGGGCAGCGCACGCCCTCGGGCACATAGACGAAGGTGCCGTCGGAAAAGACCGCGCTGTTGAGCGTCGCGAAATAATTGTCGCGCTGAGGCACCACCTTGCCGAGCCACTTCTTGACCAGCTCGGGATGCTCTCGGATCGCCTCGCTGATCGAGAGGAAGATCACGCCGGCGGCCTTCAGCTCCTCGCGAAAGGTCGTCGCGACCGAGACGCTGTCGAACACCGCATCGACAGCCACCTTGCGCGCGCCCTCGACGCCCGCGAGCACCTTCTGCTCCTCGATCGGGATGCCCAGCTTTTCATAGGTCCGCCGGATCTCGGGATCGAGCTCGTCGAGCGAGGCGATCGTCTTCTTCTGCTTGGGCTCGGCGTAATAATAGGCGTCCTGATAGTCGATCGGCGCGATGTTCAGCTTGGCCCAGTCGGGCGCCGTCATCTCCTGCCACATCCGAAACGCCTTCAGCCGCCAGTCGAGCATCCATTCGGGCTCGCCCTTCTTGGCGGAGATGAAGCGCACCGTGTCCTCGGTCAGCCCTTTGGGCGCAAAGTCCTGCTCGACCTCGGACGCGAAGCCCCATTCATATTTCTTGTTCGCGGCGGCAAGCGCCTCGGCGTTTTTCGTGGCCATGGTTCAGCTTCCAATCGGAGCGGCTTCGCGCACCGGATTTGTGTTCAGGGACGCCAGTGTCACACTGGCCAACGCGCCGCGCACGGCGCCGTTCACTTGGTTCCAGTGCGGCTTCACGCGGCAATTCTCTTCGACCGCGCAGTCGCGGCCCTTTTCATCGACGCAGGCGGTCATCGCGATCGGCCCGTCGATCGCTTCGACGATATCGGCCAGCGTGATCGCCGCCGGCGGTCGCGCGAGGCGGAATCCGCCGCCGGTCCCGCGCGCGCTCTCCACCAGCCCGGCTGCGGACAGCCGGCTGACCAGCTTCTGCACCGTCGGAAGCGGCAGCCCGGTTTCCTCGGCGAGCAGCGTTGCGTTCAGCCGCCCCGCCCCGCCGCAATGGCGTGCGGCGGCGGTGAGCATCACCACCGCATAATCGGCAAGGGAGGACAGGCGCATCATCAATCGGACCAACTCGTTCCGATTGGCATCTGGGGTCAATCGTCGTGTGGGTCAAGCGTTTCCGGCACTGCCTCGGGCAACATGTAGAAGGTTTCCTTGTCCAGCGTCGCCGCCAGCACCGGATCGATCCGCTCGCGCAGGCTGGTGGGCGTGTGGCCGGTATAGTGCTTCACTTCGTTGATCATGTGCGACTGATCGGAAAAGGGTGCGGCGACATCGGCAGCCCGCTCGCCGCGATAGAGGCGCAGCGCCGCCAGCAGTGCCCGGAACTTGCGGCGCAGGTGAGTCGGCGATCCGCCGAAATATTCGTTGCACAGCCGCATCACCTGGCGCGGCGTCATGCCGGGAACGGCATCGTAGAGCGCCTGTACGTCGAGCGTCTCGGACGCCGACCATTCCCGCACTGCCTGCGCCAGCGCCAGATGGGAAACAGGCACGGATTGCCGCCGCGCCTGCAGGAACGGCTCGACGGCTGCGATCATTTCCTCCAGCGTCTCCAGGCGCCGCAGCTCCGCCAGCAGTTCAATCACCTCGGGTCCAAACACCTCGGCTCCGTCGATCACCCGATCGGCGACCTGATGGGCCGGAAGCCTCACCAGGGAACGCCAGCCGATCGGCCGCAGCGAAACGCCGAAACAGTGAAACGGTCCTTCGACGCGGTAGCGCGCAGCCGCGGTCCCCGGCGCGTTGATCATCACCGGGCGCGAATGTTCTTCGCGGCCGTCGGGAAACAGGAGCACTCCCTCGCCCTTCAGCATGAAGCGGATCTGGCCGACGTCGACTCGTTCGACGCCCTCCACTTCGCGCGCATCCCAGCGATACAGATAATAGGTTTCGACGAGCGGCTTCAGCGGCCCTTCGGTATCGATGAAGCGCAGCGCAGGCCCGCCTGGGGCGGAGCGCAGCACGACACCCTTGCCCTCGCCTGCGGCATCGGTCGTGCGGACGACTTTCGCCACGGAAGCCTTGCCTCCGCGGTCGGTTCCGGCGTGCTGCATTTGCCTGAGTACCCCACCTCAGATGACCGAAGGCAGGACTATATCGTTCAGGTGGCGGCGATAAAAGACGGCCCGGCCAACGAATCGGCCGGGCCAGTTAGAAAGGGTCCCCCTGTTGGCGGAACCCCTCGGGTCGCAGCTCCGTACTAGCACCGAGACCTGCTGCGGTATTGAACCCAAACGACATTCTGGCACGCGGCCGCTTTGACGTTGCTCCGCTCCGGTGCAAAAGCCGGCGCATGGCCTATCCGCTCCGCCCCCTGCTGTTCGCGCTCGATGCCGAGCAGGCGCACGGCGCTTCGCTCGCCGCGCTGCGCCTCTGGGCCACCGCAGGAACGCCGTTCAACGCCTCCGGAACGGATATGTCGCTGCAGACCGAAGTGGCCGGCATCGTCTTCCCCAATCCGCTCGGCCTCGCAGCGGGATACGACAAGGATGCAGTGGCCGTGCCCGGGCTGTTTGCACTCGGCTTCGGCTCGGTCGAAGTCGGTACGCTCACCCCGCGCCCGCAGCCGGGCAATCCTCGGCCGCGCCTGTTCCGGCTTGCCGAAGACGAAGCCGTGATCAACCGCATGGGCTTCAACAACGGCGGTCTCGACGCGGCACTGGCGCGGATCGCCAAGCGGAGCGACCGCAGCGGCGTGCTCGGCGTCAATGTCGGCGCGAACAAGGATTCGGCGGATCGGATCGCCGATTATGCCCAGGGCGTGGCGCGCGCCGCGCCGCTTGCCGATTACATCACGGTCAATGTCAGCTCGCCCAACACGCCGGGTCTGCGCGATCTTCAGTCGCGACCGGCGCTCGACGATCTCCTCGCCGCCTGCGATGCCGCGCGCGTGCTGCCGGATGCGCGCCGCCGGCCGCTGTTCCTGAAGATCGCGCCCGATCTCGATCGTGCCGGCATCGAGGGAGCCGTACGCGCGGCGATCGACAATCGAGTCGATGCGCTGATCGTGGGAAACACGACCATCTCGCGCCCGGACGGACTGCGCTCCTCGCACGTCGGCGAAACCGGTGGCCTCTCCGGCGCACCGCTCGCGGCTCTCGCCCGCGCCAAGCTCGTCGAAGCGCTCGCGGCGGCGAATGGCGCGCTGCCGGTGATCTCCGCCGGCGGGATCGACAGCGCGGACGAGGCGCTGGCGCGGCTCGACGCAGGGGCGAGCCTGATCCAGCTCTATTCCGGTCTCGTCTACCGCGGACCCGGACTGATTCGGGCGATCCTGGCCGCGCTCGCCGCACGAAAGCGCGGTTGAGCCGCTTTGCGCTGGCACGAAAACACCGCTACGGCAGGCGCATGAAAAGGCTGCTCGTCGCGTTCATCGCCCTCCTCCTCCCGGCAGCCGCATGCGCCCAGGGAGTGGTCGCCTCCGCCGATCCGCGCGCGACCGAGGCGGGACGCGAGATGCTGCGCCAGGGCGGCAGCGCCACCGACGCCGCGCTCGCGATGCTCGTCGCACTCACGGTCGTCGAGCCCCAGTCGAGCGGCATTGGCGGCGGCGGCTTTCTGCTGCACCACGACGCCGAAACGCGCGTCCTGACCACCATCGACGGTCGCGAGACCGCGCCTGCGGCGGCCCGCCCGGACCGGTTCCTCACTGCCGAAGGCGCGCCGATGCCGTTCCTCGAAGCCGTGCCGGGGGGGCGCTCGGTGGGCGTTCCGGGTAATCTCCGGCTGATGGCGATGGCGCATGCGAAATGGGGGCGGCTCGACTGGGCGGCTCTCTTCCAGCCTGCGATCCGCCTTGCCGAACAGGGCTATGACGTCACTGCCCCGCTCGCCGCCTATACGCGGATGCTGGCACCGCGCTGGGCTGACTTTCCCGAGACCGCGGCGCTGTATCTGAACGACGGCGAGCCGCTCGAAGTCGGCGATCATATCCGCAATCCGGCGCTCGCCGCCTTCCTCCGCCGCCTCGCCGCCGAAGGCGCCGATGCCTTCTACACCGGCGAGAATGCCGAAGCGATCGTCAACAGGGTCGCGCAAAGCCCGAACAGCCCGGGGGACATGACGCTCGGCGATCTCGCCGCCTATCGCGCGGTCGAGCGCCCGGCGGTGTGCGGCGGCTATCGCGACTACACCGTCTGCGGCATGGGCCCGCCCTCCTCGGGCGCCACCACCGTGCTCCAGATCCTGGGCATGCTCGAACGGTTCGACATCGGCGAGATGGGCGCGCGTTCGCCCACCGCATGGCATTTGATCGGCCAGGCGATGCGGCTCGCCTATGCCGACCGCGGCAAGTATCTCGGCGATCCGGACTTTGTCTCCGTGCCGGTCGCGGGACTCGTCGATCCCGGCTATCTCGCGCGGCGCGCGCGGCTGATCGCGCCTGAGCGCGCCTTGGAACGCTATCAGCCCGGCACCCCGCCCGGCGCGCAGCCGCGGACCGATGCGGTACAGCCCGACGTACCCGGCACCACGCATTTCGTTGCGGTCGATCGGGCGGGCAATGTCGTCTCGATGACCTCGACTGTCGAGGGGCCGTTCGGAAGCCAGCTGCTCGCCAACGGCTATGTCCTCAACAACGAGCTCACGGACTTCAGCTTCGCGCCCGAGGAAGCCGGCGCGACGGTGGCCAATGCCGTCGCGCCGGGCAAGCGCCCGCTGTCGTCGATGTCGCCGACCATCGTGTACGATGCCGAAGGCCGGCCGGTACTGGCGCTCGGCTCGGCGGGCGGACGGCGTATCATCATGCACGTCGCCAAGACGCTGATCGGCGTGCTCGACTGGGATCTGCCCGTCGCGGAGGCGATGGCACTGCCCAATCTTTACTACGACGACGCGGAATTGCTGATCGAAGCGACCCCGCTCGGCGCCGAACTTGCCCGGGAAATCGCGCCGCTCGGCGCCGTCCGCGCTGCCGATCAGGGGTCGAAGGTCACTGCCGTCGAACGCACGCCGGAGGGCTGGCGCGGCGCCGCCGATCCGCGCAGCGTCGGCACGGCCGCAACCGAATAAGAACAACGCGGTTGAATACAACCGTAACGAAGACGGGAGACAGGATGCGCAGGCTCGAACGGTTCGAAAACCTCGTCAGCATGTTCTTCGCACGCGCAAAGGAGAAGGGCGACGCGCCCTTTCTCTGGGCAAAGGCGGACGGCGAATGGAAGGCGACGAGCTGGTCCGAGGCCGCCCGCCAGGTCGCGGGGCTCGCCACCGCGCTGGAATCGATGGGACTGCGCCGCGGCGACCGCGTGATGCTCGTTTCGGACAATCGCCCCGAATGGTGCATCAGCGATCTCGCGATCATGGCGGCGGGCTGCGTGACGGTGCCGACCTACACCACCAATACCGAGCGCGATCACGCCCATATCATCGAGAATTCGGGCGCCTGCGCGATCATCGTCTCGAACGCCAAGCTCGCGCGCAACCTGATGCCGGCGGCGGTCCGCTCGAACACCGTCCGGATGGTGATCGCGATCGACGAGATGCGCGCCAGCCAGTCGGGCAGCATGGAATATCATCAGTGGCGCAGCCTGATCGAGGCGCACCCCGCCGATCCCGAAGCCGTGGCGGCACGCGCCACCTTCAAGCGCTCCGACCTCGCCTGCATCATCTATACGAGCGGCACCGGCGGCGCACCGCGCGGCGTGTGCCAGCATCACGGCGCGATCCTCCACAATGTCGAAGGATGCACCGCGCTGATCTCCGAGGATTTCGGCTGGGACGACGAGATTTTCCTCTCGTTCCTGCCGCTTTCGCACGCCTATGAGCATACCGGCGGGCAGCATTTCCCGATCGGCCTCGGCGCCCAGATCTATTATGCCGAGGGGCTCGAGAAGCTTGCCTCCAACATCGAGGAGGTCCGGCCGACGATCATGGTCGTCGTGCCGCGCCTGTTCGAAGTGCTCCGCACCCGCATCAGCAAGGCGATCGAGAAACAGGGCAAGTTCTCCGCCTATCTGCTCGACCGCGCAGTGAAGATCGGCTCCAAGCGGAGCGCGGGCGGCGTGCCGGTGCAGGATCAACCGATGAACCTGTTCCTCAAGGCCACGCTCAAACCCAAGATCGCCAAGCGCTTCGGCGGGCGCATGAAGGCGATGGTCTCGGGCGGGGCGCCGCTCAATCCGGAGATCGGGATCTTCTTCGATTCGCTCGGCCTCACCTTCCTACAAGGCTATGGCCAGACCGAGGCCGCGCCGGTGATCTCGTGCAACCGTCCCAAGGCGGGTCTCAAGCACGACACGGTCGGTCCGCCGCTGGAGGGCGTCGAAGTGCGGATCGCCGAGGACGGCGAGATATTGGTGCGCGGCGAGCTCGTGATGCACGGCTATTGGCGCAACGAGGACGAGACCGACCGCGTCCTCAAGGACGGCTGGCTCCATACCGGCGACATCGGCGAGATCGACGCCAAGGGTCGGATCCGGATCACCGACCGCAAGAAAGACATTATCGTCAACGACAAGGGCGACAACGTCGCCCCGCAGAAGATCGAGGGCATGCTGACGCTCCAGCCCGAGATCGTCCAGGCGATGATCTATGGCGACCGCAAGCCCTATATGACCGCGGTGCTCGTCCCGGATCCAGAATGGACGCAGGAATGGTGCGCCAAGAGCGGCAATCCCTGCGACTTCGAGAAACTGGCGCAGGATCTCGACTATCGCGCGGCGCTGGGCAAGGCAGTCGAGCGCGTCAATCACGATCTGTCGCAGATCGAGCGCGTCCGCCGCTTCATCCTGGCCGACGCGCCCTTCCAGATCGAGAACGAGCAGCTGACCCCGAGCCTCAAGATCCGCCGCCACGTGCTCCGCAAGGTCTATGGCGAGCGGCTGGATGCGCTCTACCGAGGATAGCGCTCGCCGAGCGGGCGCTCGCCGGCAGTGCCAGTGCGGCGCCGGACAACCGCACCGCCGGCGTTCACTGGACCTGACTCGCGCTCTCGCGCGGCGGAACGGCGGTCAGCGCCCTACGGCCGCGGCGTTCGCCGGCGCAGCTTCGGCCGCGGCGCTGCCCTCGGGCACCACCACCATCGTCCAGTCCTTCGACGGCTGGAGATATTTCGCGGCGAGCGCCTGCAACTCGGCCGGCGTGGTCCCGACCACATCGTCGGCGATGCTGCGCACGGCCGCGAGCCGCGCCGGATCGCGCGTGCCGCCTTCGACCAATGCCATCCAGAAGGGATTGGCGGTCGATCGCCGCCGCAGTCCTTCGATCAACGGCACGATCGCGCGTTGCAGCTCGTCGGCTTCTACCGGACGAGCCACCAGATCGGCGGCGATCCCGCGCGCCAGCGTGAAGAAGAACCCCGTCTTGTCCGGGGGCACCATTCCGAGCGCCACCAGGCTGCCGCCGCCCGGCAAGCCGACCGGCCATTGGCTGACGATGTTGGGCGAATAGCTCACCCCCGCCTGGCTGCGCAGTTCCTCGAGCAGTCGGTCGCGGAAGATCGCGGCCAGCACTTCGAGCTTGCGGCTTTCCGGAATGTCGGCGCTGCCGCTGCCGGTGGGCCACGCGATCGCCGCCGCCGCCTGATCGGGCTGGCCTTCGTGGGTGCGCACCACCGGTGTCGCGACATGCTCGGGGAATCGCACCGGCGGCACCGGCTGGGTCATCGCCTCACGCGGGGCCAGCGCGCCGAAAGTGGCGGCGACCGCTTCAATTGCCGTCTCGCTCTCGAGATCGCCGAACACGAGCACTTCGATCGGCCCCTGCGCCAGCAGCGGCTCCCAGAAGGCGCGGAAGCGCTCGGGCGTCAGCGCTTCGATCTCCTCGATCGGCGGGACGCCCCAGCGCGGATCGCCGGCGTGGAGCAGCGAATCGAGGTCGCGCGACAGCACGCCGTCGGGCGAGGCGGAAAGCCCGGCATAGCCGGCCAGCAACACTGCCCGGGCCCGCTCGACCGGATTGGGATCCCAGCCCGGCGCCGCCAGCTTGGTGGCGAACAGCCGAAGCTGGTCGGCAAGATCCTCGCGCGTTGTCTGCCCCGCCAGGATGAAGGCGTCCTCGCCGACGCCGAAGCCCAGCTCGATCTGACGGTCGCCGGTCAGCGCGTCGAGCTCCTCCTGGCCGAAATCGCCGATGCCGCTCGCCATCAGGGCCATCTCCCCGGCCCAGCCGGGGGCGGGCCGGTCGGCCGGCAGCGCGTTGATGCCGCCGCCGAAGCGCACACGCACATACACTTTGTTCACTTCCGAATCATTCTGGTGGAGCAGCAGCTCGACGCCATTGTCGAACGCGATCTGTTCGATCGTCGGATCGTCGAGCGCCACCGTCCGGCGTACCACCTCGCCCGGCGTTTCGAGCGCCGGCAAATCGCCGATGTCCACTGCGCCGACAGTATCGCGCCGCTCGCCGCCGCCGACGTCGGCTTCCACTGCCGCCGCGAGCCGCGTCGTCGCCGTATCGTCGGCGACGCGCGTGTTGAGGATCGCGCGCATCGCCACTCCGTCGAACACGCGGGCAGAGGCGGTCTGCACCGCCTCGGGCGTGAACATGCCGCCATCCACCGCGCCGCGAAAGATGGTGTAGCTTCCCTCGGCGTTGGTCACTGCCTCGTTGATGTCGACCGCCTCGACGAGCGTATCGGCGATCTGCGATCCGGGCTCCACGGGCTCGGTGGCGATCGCATTGCGCATCGCCGCGTCGATCTCGGCCACTTCGCGATCGATCTCCGCCTGCGTCGGCGGAGTCGCGACCGCATCGGCGATCACGCCGCGCACCTCGCGGACTGCACGCTCCCAATCATCGCCCACCGGCAGAACCTGCACCGTCGTCACATTCGCCGATCGGGCGACATCGTCGAGATTCGCGCCCGCCGCGAGGAAACTTCCGCCGGAACGCGCGATCGATTCAAGTCGCCGATTGATGATCCGCACCGCCACCAGATCGACCATTCGCTCCTGATTGAAGCGCATCGTGTCGAACGTCACTGTCCACGGCCGCAGGACGTTGAGGCTGACCAACGTCGGCAGCGCAGGCTCCACCAGCGTCGCACTCACGGGATGGCCATCGCCCGGCGTGCCGAAGTCCGGTGTCTCGGGCGCCGGGCCCGTGCCTTGCCAGTCGGCGAAATGCTCGACCACCAGCTGCTCTAGCACCGCCGGATCCGCATCGCCGGCGATCACGACCACGGCCCGCTCGGGGCGGTACCAGCGGCGTTGAAACGCTTGCACTGCCTCTGGAGTGGCGGCGGTCAGCGCCTCGGTCGTACCGATCGGCTTGCGCTCGGCAAGCGGCTGGCCGGCGAACACCAGCCGCAGCATCGCGTCCTCCAGCCGCACCTGCGGGCCGGGCTGCTCGCGCGCCTCGGCCAACACCACCGGCCGCTCGGCATCGAGCGCATCCTGGGTGATCGTCGGATTCTCCATCATTCCGGCCAGGATCTTCAGGCTTTCGCTCAGCCCCTCCCGGTCCGCGCTCGGCAGGTCGAGCTGATAGACGGTTTGCGTAAAGGTGGTGGACGCGTTGCTGTCCGATCCGAAGGTCACGCCCAGCCGCTGCCAGATGCGGCGCGATTCGCCGTCCGGCACATGCTCCGACCCGCGGAAGGCGAGATGCTCGAGCAGATGGGCGAAGCCGCGTTCCGAATCCCGCTCCATCAGCGATCCGGCATCGATCCGCACGCGCACCGAGACCTGACCGGGCGGAACGCCGTTGCGGCGGACGGCATAGCGCAGGCCGTTGTCCAGCGTTCCGAAGTGCCATTGCGGGTCGCGCGGAATGTCGCTGCCGCGATAGATCCACGGCGTCGTGTCGGGCTGTGCCGCCGGCGCGACGCTCGGCGCGGTCTGCTGGGCGAGGGCGGGAACGGCGGCGCCGGCAAGGGCGAGCGCGGCGGCGGCGATGCGGAAACCGCGGGCAAGCATGAACATGACCCGATCCTAACCGCGCGCCTCCCGCCCCGCCAGCACAGAACGCGGCTTGCGCGCCATGTTTTCGACGAAACTGGCCGCTATCCGGACGGACAGCCGAACATCAGCAAAGGCCGGGCTGGACCGCCTCACACGATCTCCAGCACCGAGTCGCATCGTGCGGCGAACGGATCGACGGGGAGCGATGTGACGATCGGCCAGGGTACGGAACAGCGGAAAATGTGGCATAATTCTGTCGAGCCCGATGCTTGGCCGGCGCCGGTTCGCGTTCCCGATCTCAACCTCGTCTCCGGCGCCCCGATCCCGCAGGCGCCGCTGCAGGCCCAGCGCGGCAGGCCGCTCGTCATCCGTGTCGGCAAGCATCTGCGCGGCCTGTTCGACCGGATCATCGCGCGCTCGTCGCTGATCCCGAACGATCCGGTGCTCGACGTGCGAAACTTCCCGTGGACGGCGTCGCTGCGCGAAAACTGGGAAGCGATCCGGGAAGAGGCGATCCGCGCCGGCCTCGCGCGCGAAGTGCCTTCGCTCGCCAGCATCTCGCCCGATCACCGCGCGATCGCGCCGATGAACCGCTGGCGCAGCTTTTTCCTGTGGGGTTATGGCTATCGGATCGACGAGAATATCGCACAATGCCCGATAACCAATGCGCTGGTGGCGCAGATCCCCGATCTCAACAGCGCCTTCTTCTCTATCCTCGCACCGGGCACGCATATTCCGCCGCATCGTGGCGTGACCAAGGGGCTGGTCACCTGCCATCTCGGCCTGGTCGTTCCCCGGGACGGCGACGTGCGGATGCGCCTGGAAGACCGCGTCCTGCGCTGGGCCGAGGGCGAGACGCTGGTGTTCGACGACACCTATGACCACGAGGTGTGGAACGACACGTCGGGCACGCGCGTGGTCCTGCTGATCCAGACCAAGCGGCCGTTGCGCAATCCCGGCAAGTGGATCGCCGAACTGTTCCTCGGCATCGTGAAGCGCTCCGCCTTCGTTCAGGAAGCGCGCGCGAACGTGCTGCGCTGGAATGCGGCGCACAAGCCAATGGACAGCTGATCACCGCCAGCGGGCGGGGATCGCAACGCTGTGTTGCCGCCGTGCGCCTTGATCCGGGGCGGCCGCGCCGCCACATGGCGGACATGCTGATCGAAACCGAAGCCACGCCCAATCCCGCGACTCTGAAGTTCCTTCCCGGCCGCACGGTGATGGAAGCGGGCACACGCGATTTCGCCACGCCCGAGGAAGCCGAAGCCTCGCCGCTCGCCGAGGCGCTCTTCTCGCTCGGCGACGTAACCGGAGTCTTCTTCGGCCGCGACTTCATCTCGGTCAGCGCCGCGCCCGGCGTCGAATGGAGCCAGCTCAAGCCCGACGTGCTGGGCATCCTGCTCGATCATTTCTCGGGCAACATGCCGCTGTTCCGCCCCGGCACGGCAGCCGGCATCGCCGTGCCGCCCGAGGGCGCCGAGTTCGGCGACGATCCCGAGGATGCCGACATCGTGGCGCAGATCCGCGAATTGATCGACACCCGCGTTCGCCCGGCCGTCGCCAATGATGGCGGCGACATCATCTATCGCGGGTTCGACAAGGGGAAGGTGTATCTCCAGATGCAGGGCGCCTGCGCGGGCTGCCCCTCTTCCACGGCCACGCTCAAGAACGGGATCGAGCAGCTGCTGCGCCACTATGTTCCCGAAGTGACCGAGGTTCGCGCCGTCTGACACTGCGCGCCTCCTCGATATCGACGAATAGGAGAAGCACCATGGGCGAACCTCTCAGCGAGGCGGGGCTCGACACGATCTTTCGCACCGCGCGGACCTACAACGGCTATACCGACGCCCCCGTCACCGAAGCCGACATCCGTTCCATCTACGATCTGCTGAAGATGGGCCCCACATCGGCCAACCAGCACCCCGCCCGCTTCGTCTGGCTGCTCAGCCAGGAAGGCAAGAACAAGCTCGCCGATTGCGCCACCGGCACCAATCCCGACAAGATCCGCAAGGCTCCCGCCGCGGTCGTCATCGGCATGGACTGGAATTTTCACGAGCATCTGCCCGACCTCTTCCCGCATGCCGACGCCAAAAGCTGGTTCGAAGGCGAAGGCGCGCTCGAAAAGCGCAAGGAACATGCCTTTCGCAATTCCTCGCTGCAGGGCGCCTATTTCATCATCGCCGCGCGTGCGCTGGGGTTCGATACCGGTCCCATGTCGGGATTCGACAACGCCAAGGTTGACGAAGCCTTCTTCCCCGGCCAGCCCCATGTGAAATCCAACTTCATTTCCACGCTGGGCCATGGCGACCCCTCCACCATCTTCGACCGCAGCCCCCGGCCCGAATTCGAGCGGTTCAATCGCGTCGGCTGATCGGCGCACGCTCGTCATCGAAACCGCGACCGCCGCTTGCTCGGTCGCGCTGATCGAAGGCGGCGAGCGGGTGGCGGCGCTCCATGAAGTCGTGGGCCGCGGCCATGCCGAGCGGCTGGTGCCGATGATCGCAGAGCTTCCGGGCCAGGGCCGTGCGGAACGGCTACTCGTCGACTGCGGCCCCGGCAGCTTCACCGGCGTCCGCGTCGGCCTGGCGGCAGCGCGTGCACTCGGCATCGGCTGGGGAGTGCCCGTCTTCGGCTATTCCTCGACTGCGCTGGTCGCCGCCGCCGCGTTCGCCGCCGATCCCGCCCTGCGGGCGCTTGCGGTCGTTCTGGAAGGCGGACATGGTGAAGTCTTCATGCAGGGGTTCACTGCTTCGCCGCCGGCGCCGGAAGGGCCGCTCCGCTCGCTCGTGCCCGATCTCGCCTGCGCCGCGCTCGCCGGCCGCGCCGCGTTCGGCAGCGGTGTCCGGCATCTCGCAGCGCTCGATCCGGCGCTGAGGCTTCACGAAACACTGCCCGACGCAGCCGATGCCGTGCTGCTGCCCCCCGATGCCGCCGCGCTGCCGCCGCGGCCGATCTACGGGCGCGCGCCGGATGCGAAGATCCCCGGAGCACGCGCGTGAGCACGACCGTGAATCTCGTGGCGCTGCGGCCGGGCGGCGCTCACGACCTCGCGCTCGTCAATTCGATCATGCAGGAGGCCTTCGACCCCCGCTACGGCGAAGCATGGACGACGCCGCAGTGCATGGGAATGCTGTCGCTTCCCGGCGCCTGGCTCACTCTGGCCGAACTGAACGGAGAGGCTGCGGGCTTCGCCCTGGCGCGCGCGGCAGGTCCCGAGGCCGAACTGTTGTTGCTCGCTACTCGGCCGGCAAGTCGCGGTCGGGGTGTCGGTGGAGCATTGCTGCGCGCGGTGGTCGAAGAGGCCCGCGACCGTCGCGTCCTCGACCTGCACCTGGAGGTACGCGCGGGCAACGCTGCTGCGCGTCTATACCAGCGCGAAGGATTTACCAAAGTTGGTGAGCGGCGCGGCTATTATAGAGGTAGGAACGGACAACTGTTCGACGGGGAGACATTTTCGCGAAAGATCGGATGATTTTTTCTTCACCCATGGTTGCGGCTCTTGCCTTCGATCCAAAATGACCGGATAAGCGCGCCGCCAGCGACAGGATAGTCGCGTTATATCGGGTCGAAAGGAATTATAATGGATTCGCAAAACGACATGCAGGAAACGCTAGTCACCTTGACTGCGGATATCGTCGCCGCGCATGTCTCCAACAACAGTGTGGCCGTTTCCGACCTTCCGCTTCTTATTCAGAATGTTCATGGTGCGCTCTCCGGCCTCGACGGGAAAGCATCTGAGCCCGAAGTGAAGCAGGAGCCGGCGGTCTCGATCCGTTCGTCGATCAAGCCGGACTATATCGTCTGCCTCGAGGACGGAAAGAAGCTCAAGATGCTGAAGCGTCACCTGATGACGCACTATCAGATGACTCCCGAGCAGTATCGCGCGAAGTGGAATCTGCCCGCGGACTACCCGATGGTCGCGCCCAACTATGCCGAACAGCGCCGGACGCTCGCCAAGAAGATCGGCCTCGGCACCAAGCGCCGCAAGCGCTGAGATCTCGCCGCGACGTCGCCGTACGGCTCGTCCAGGCGACGTCGCGGAATCCGGTCCGCTCGCGGAGCACGCTCTTGCCCCCACGTGCCGCTTGGCGGTAGAGCGGTGAGGCACCAGTTGGAAGTCTCATGGGCCGCAAGATCGATCTCGAAGCACTCTGCCAGGAAAAGGGGCTGCGCATCACCGAGCAGCGGCGCGTGATCGCGCGCGTGCTGTCCGAGGCGGAGGACCATCCCGACGTCGAGAAGGTGTATGAGCGCGCCTCGGCGGTTGATCCCGGCATTTCGATCGCGACCGTCTATCGCACGGTCCGGCTGTTCGAAGAGGCGGGCATTCTCGACCGGCACGATTTCGGCGACGGCCGTGCCCGCTACGAGCCGGCTCCCGAGGCGCACCACGATCATCTGATCGACGTCGAAACGGGCAAGGTGATCGAATTCGTCGATCCCGAGCTCGAGCTGTTGCAGAAGCAGATCGCGGAACGGCTCGGCTTCCGCCTCGTTGACCATCGCATGGAACTCTACGGCGTATCGCTCGACCGAAAGAGCTGAGGCTCGGTGGTCGAAACTCCCGAAGAACGACATCACGCGGCCGCGCAGGGCCGGCCGCCCAAGGTCGGCTTCATCGGCTGGTGTAGGCTCTGGCTGCGGGTCTGCCTGATGCTGCTGGCAGCGCTGGTCGCGATCCCGCTGCACTATCTGTTCCGCATCTTCCGTCTTCCCTCGCCCTGGCCGCGGCTGTTCCTCGGTTGGGTCGCCCGTATCGCCGGCGCGCGCGTGAAGCGGATCGGCGTGCCGCTGAAGCGCGACGTCTTCTATATTTCCAATCACGTCAGCTGGATCGACATTCTCGCGATCGGCGGCGCCAGCGGCAGCGCGTTCGTCGCCAAGGCCGAGCTTCAGAAGGCACCGCTGGTCGGCTGGCTCGCGAGCCTCAATCGTACCGTCTATGTCGCCCGCAACGAGCGGCTGCGCGTCGCCGACCAGATCAACCAGCTGCGCGAGGCGTTTCACGACAATTGGGCGGTCACCGTGTTCCCCGAAGGCACGACGACGGACGGCGCTTCGCTGCTGCCCTTCAAGTCGCCGCTGCTCAAGGTGCTCGAGCCGCCCCCGCCCGGCGTGATGGTCCAGCCGATCCTGCTGGTATTCGATGCGCGCGGCCGCAACCTCTCATGGATCGGCGAGGAGAGCGGCAAGGACAATGCGATCCGTGTCCTCTCCAACCGCGGCAGCTTCTCGGTGCGCTGCGTGTTCCTCGACCCCTTCCACCCGCGCGACTTCCCGACGCGCAAGCTCCTCGCCGCCGAAGCCAAGCGCCGCATCAGCGAAGCATTCGAGGAACGCACCGGCAGCCCGCCGCAGGAATTCATCGGCCACGACTGGTGGGCGGGGAAGCGTCCGCAGGCGACGGCAGACGCGGCTGCGGGCGGCGACGCAGAATAGATGCCATCGGCCGGGCCCCAGCGCAGTGCTCCGGCGGAGGCCGGAGCGCTGGGGGGAGCTCAGCTGTGCGCCAACGCTCCGGCCTTCGCCGGAACACCAGGATTGGCGCTGCGGGTGTGCCCTCCCGGGGGATGCATCATGCGCTCCGACCCGCTATAGCGCGGGGCAAATGACCGATCCGAAAACCTATCACGTCAAATCCTACGGCTGTCAGATGAACGTCTATGACGGCGAGCGCATGGCCGAGCTGATGGCGGCGCAAGGGCTCACTGCGACGGACGATGCGGGCGCGGCCGATCTGGTGGTGCTCAACACCTGCCACATCCGCGAAAAGGCCACCGAGAAAGTCTATTCGGAGATCGGCCGGCTGCGGAAGAACGCGGGCGAGCACGGTCGGCGCGCGCCGATGATCGCCGTCGCCGGCTGCGTCGCGCAGGCCGAGGGCGAAGAGATCATTCGCCGCGCCAAGGTGGACGTGGTGGTCGGCCCACAGGCCTATCACAACCTCCCCCGGCTGGTGGCGGACGCGGCGCACGGCACCGCCAGCCTCGATACCGACATGCCGGCGATCGCCAAGTTCGGCGCGCTCCCTGCCCGGCGCAGGGTCGGCCCCACTGCCTTCCTCACCGTGCAGGAAGGCTGCGACAAATTCTGCACCTATTGCGTCGTGCCCTACACGCGCGGCGCCGAAGTCAGCCGCGGCTTCGACTCGCTGATCGACGAGGCGAAGGCGCTGGTCGATGCCGGCGCCCGCGAGATCACGCTGCTGGGGCAGAATGTGAACGCCTGGTCGCAAGGCGAGCGCGGGCTGCACGATCTGATCGTCGCGCTCGATCGCATCCCCGGCCTCGCCCGCATCCGCTATACGACAAGCCACCCCAACGACATGACGCAGGGGCTGATCGACGCGCATCGCGACGTCGAAAAGCTGATGCCGTTCCTCCATCTGCCGGTACAGTCCGGCAGCGAACGCGTGCTCAAGGCGATGAACCGCAGCCACACGCGCGACAGCTATCTGCGCGTCCTCGATCGCGTGCGCGCCGCGCGGCCGGACATCGCGCTGTCGGGCGACTTCATCGTCGGCTTCCCCGGCGAAACCGATGCCGAGTTCGAGGATACGCTGCGGCTGGTCGACGAAGTCGGCTATGCCCAGTGCTTCAGCTTCAAATACAGCCCGCGGCCCGGCACCCCCGCGGCCGAAATGGAGGACGCCTTCGTCCCCGATGCAGTCGCCGACGAGCGGCTCCAGCGCCTCCAGGCCGCGCTCAACCGGCATCAGCTCGCGTTCAACGACGCCAGCGTCGGCAGCAGTTGCGCCGTTCTCCTCGAACGCGCCGGCCGCCACCCCGGCCAGATGATCGGCAAGTCGCCGTGGCTCCAGTCGGTGCATCTGGAAACCGATGCCGCGATCGGCGACATGGTCGAGGTCGATCTCGTCAGCGCCGGCCCCAATTCGCTGGCTGGCGTGGCGCGCGTGAAGCAAGCGGCGTGACACTGCCGGGGCGGTCGGCCTAGACGCAGCCGGAGTCGCCCGGGCCTCGCACAGCACGTGCGCCTGTGGCAGGGTCGCCCTGAAACCTGGGGAGGACACTGCGACCATGATCGCCGCAATCGGCCTGATCGGCGCGCTCGCGCTGCTCATCTTCATGACCGTGCGCGGCGTGAACATCCTGATCGCCGGCCCGGCGGCCGCGGCGGTGGTCGCGCTCACCAGCGGCATCGCCTGGCTGCCGCCGCTCGCCAGCGGCGGCGCGCCCGATTACGCCACCACCTATATGGCCGGCTTCACCGGCTTCTTCGCCGACTGGTTCTTCATGTTCCTGCTCGGCGCGATCTTCGGCGAAGTGATGCGCGTGTCGGGCGCGGCGGAAAGCGTGGCGCGGTGGATCGTCGGCACCATCGGCATTCGCCATGCCGTACTCGCGGTGGTCGGCGCCTGCGCGCTGCTCACCTATGGCGGCGTTTCGGTCTTCATCGTCGCCTTCTCGGTCTATCCGCTTGCCGTGCCCCTGTTCCGCCAGGCCGATCTGCCGCGTCGGTTCATCCCCGCGGCGCTCGCGTTCGGCTCGGTCACCTTCACCATGACGAGCGCCGGCTCGCCGGAGATCCAGAACCTCATCCCGATGCAGTATCTCGGCACTACTGCCTATGCCGGCTGGCAGGTGAGCCTGATCGTCGCAATTCTGATGGCGAGTCTCGGCTATTGGTGGCTCCAGCGCATGGTGCGCCGCGCGGTCGCGCGCGGCGAGCGGTTCGAGAGCCGCCCGAGCGACGAGCAGGTCGAGGGCGCCGGGGCCGACGAGCGCCCGCTGCCCCACCCGCTGCTCTGCCTGCTGCCGCTGGCCGCGGTGCTGGCTGTGTTCATGGCGTTCCAATATCCGCAGAGCCTTGGCGCGCTCTCGGCGATCCTGCCGGCGCAGTCGCTCGACAAATGGGCGCTGGTCGTGGCGCTCAGCGCGGGCACGGTGATCGCAATGCTGATCGGCCTGCGCGAGCGCGCGCGCATGCCGGGCGCTTTTTCGGTCGGCGCGACCGGCGCGGTGGTGGCGATCACCAACACCTGCGCCGTCGTCGGCTTCGGCGCGGTCGCCACTCTCTCGCCCGCATTCCAGCAGGCGCTGGAGATGGTGCGCGATCTGCCCGGCGACCCGCTGATCGGTGCCGCGATCGCCGTCACCGTCATCGCCGGCCTCACCGGGTCCGCGTCGGGCGGCCAGACGATCGCGCTCCCGCTGATCGCGCCGCACTATCTTGGCGCCGGCGCGGATCCTGCGGAGCTCCACCGCACCGTCGCCATCGCCTCGGGCGCGCTCGATAGCCTGCCGCACAATGGCTATGTCGTCACCACCATCCGCGCGATCTGCGGCGAAACGCATCAGGCCGCCTATGGGCCGGTCGGCGCGCTCACGGTCGTTGTGCCGGTGATCGGCCTGGCGGTGGCGCTGCTCCTCTTCGCGCTCTTCTAGCCCGCGTCGCGCCACTCCCCCGGCGCGAGCCCCTCGACCGTCCAGTCGCCCACCCGCCAGCGCACCAGCCGCAACGTCGGATGGCCCACCGCCGCGGTCATCCGCCGCACCTGGCGATTGCGCCCTTCGGTGATGGTGAGCGCGATCCAGCTGTCGGGCACGTTCTTGCGATAGCGGATCGGCGGATCGCGCTCCCACAGCGGCGGCGGCTCGATCACCGCCGCTTCCGCCGGGCGAGTCACGCCGTCATTCAGCGTCACGCCCCGGCGCAGTTGATCGAGCGCGTCCGCACCGGGCACGCCCTCCACCTGCGCCAGATAGGTCTTGGGCATCTTGTGCCGCGGCTCGGCGATCCGCGCCTGCAACCGCCCGTCGTCGGTGAGCAGCAGCAGCCCCTCGCTGTCCTTGTCGAGCCGTCCGGCCGGATAAACGCCGGGCACGTCGATCCACGCCGCCAGCGTCGCCCGCGCCACGTCCTCCGGGCCGCCGCTGAACTGCGAGAGCACGCCATAGGGCTTGTTGAACAGGATCAGCCGCGGCATCGCCCCGCCCTAGCCGCTGAGCCGGCGAAAGGCGACCGATGTGCGGCTCGCATGCACAAAGCCCCTGTCCTGCTCGCCTCATCCGTGCCATCCTCGCGCCTGCAATGCATGCCCGCCCGCATCCCCGCGTCGGAACCTTCCGCCTGCATGGCCTTTCCCTCCTCCGCTATCGCCGGGCCTTCGCCGCTGCCTTCCGCATCGGCGCACCCCGGCCTGAAAGGACCGCATGAGTCGCAAGCCCGTCCCCGCCCGGTCCGGCGAACGCAGCCGGGTCGAGGTGACGTTCGACAAGCCGCAGCTCCTGCCCCAGCTCTTCGGCGAATATGACAGCAATATTCTGGCGCTCGAGGAGCGGCTCGGCGTCTATATCCACGCCCGCGGCCAGCGCGTGGTGATCGAAGGCTCGGCGGAAGCGGTCGGCCATGCCCGCGAGGTTTTGCAGGAACTCCACGGCCGCGTCATGCGCGGCGAGGAGATCGACACCGGGCTGATCGATGCCGTCATCGCCATGGCGTCCGAGCCGACGCTCACCGGCATCATCTCGGCGGAAACCGGCGCGCCGCCCCCGTCGATCATGATCCGCACCCGCAAGAAGACGATCGTTCCCCGCTCGGTCACCCAGACGCGCTACATGCATGCGCTCGTCTCGAACGACATCATCTTCGCGCTCGGACCGGCCGGCACCGGCAAGACCTATCTCGCGGTCGCGCAGGCGGTGGCGCAGCTCATCACCGGCAGCGTCCAGCGGCTCATCCTCTCGCGCCCTGCGGTGGAGGCGGGCGAGCGGATCGGCTTTCTGCCTGGCGACATGAAGGAGAAGGTCGATCCCTATCTGCGCCCGCTCTACGACGCGCTCTACGACTGCCTTCCCGCCGAGCAGGTCGAGCGGCGCATCGCCTCGGGCGAGATCGAGATCGCGCCGATCGCCTTCATGCGCGGCCGCACGCTGGCCGACGCCTTCGTCATCCTCGACGAGGCGCAGAATACCACGCCGATGCAGATGAAGATGTTCCTCACCCGCTTCGGCCAGAACAGCCGGATGGTGGTCTGCGGCGATCCGAACCAGACCGACCTTCCCGGCGGTCCGCGCGCCTCGGGCCTGAACGACGCCGTCACGCGGCTGGACGGGATCGAGGGCATGGAGATGGTCCGCTTCACCGCCGCCGACGTCGTCCGTCATCCGATCGTCGGCCGTATCGTCGATGCCTATGAAGGCGGGGATTGAAGCGAGGAACCGATATTCGGGATGTGCGCTCATCCCCCGGCAACGGGATGCCGCGCGGCCGCACTGGATTTCGCGATTGTTTCGCCCGTGGCTGCGGCAAAACCGGCGCCGCCGCGTTACGCACAATGGGCGGGGGTTTCGCCCCCGGCGATTTCGCCTGACAGGAAGGTTTGAATGCTCGACGTTGCTGCCCAGCATGAAGCGCCATGGCCCGACCGCGACTGGGATGCACTCGCCGCGCGCGCCGCCACTGCCGCGCTTGCCGAGACGCCCTTCGCGGAGTGGCCGAAACTGCCGACGCTGATTGAGGTTTCGGTACGCCTGACCACCGACGCTGAAGTCCATGCGCTCAACCGCGACTATCGCGGGAAGGACAAGCCCACCAACGTGCTGTCCTTTCCAATGGTCCAGCAGGATCTGCTGCAGACGGTGACGCTGAACAGCGATGACGGCGAGGTGCTGCTGGGCGACATCGTCCTCGCCCACGGCGTCTGCGCGGCGGAAGCGGCCGAGAAATCCATCGCGATCGAGGATCATGCGACGCACCTGATTGTCCACGGCATGCTGCATCTGCTAGGCTATGATCACGAACAGGGGACTGCCGAGGCCGAGGCGATGGAAGCGATGGAACGTGCCGCGCTCAGGGACATGGGCCTGCACGACCCTTATCCGATGCACGAGGACTGACACCGACGATGGCCGAAGGCCCCAGTAGTACCGGAAACGGCGACAGTAGCTCCGACAGCGGCGGAATATGGCGCGGGCTTCGTACCCTGCTGTTCGGCGACGAACAGGCCGAAACATTGCGGGATCGCATCGAGGAGGCGATCGCCGAGCATGAGCGCGAGGCGGGTCTCCCCCAGGCCGGGGATCTCGCGCCGATCGAGCGGCAGATGCTGCGCAATCTGCTTCATTTCGGCGAACGCGACGCCGGTGACGTGGGCGTGCCGCGCGCCGACATCATCGCCATCGAGGAATCGACTCCCTTTGCCGAGCTGGTCGCGATCTTCGCCGAGGCAGGGCACAGCCGCCTGCCGGTCTATCGCGAGAAGCTCGATACCGTCGTCGGCATGATCCACGTGAAGGACGTGTTCGCGATCCTCGCGACCGGCGCCGAGCCGCCGGCGTCGCTCTCCGGGCTTCTGCGCCAGCCGCTCTATGTCCCCCAGTCGATGGGCGCGCTCGATCTGCTCGCGCAGATGCGGCTGCGGCGGACGCACCTTGCGATCGTGCTCGACGAATATTCGGGCACCGAGGGCCTCATCACGATCGAAGATCTGATCGAGGAGATCGTCGGCGAGATCGAGGACGAGCATGATGAGGCGCCGCAGGCGCTGCTGGTGCCGCTCGACGATGGCATCTGGGAAGCCGACGCTCGTGCCGAGCTCGAGGACGTGGCGGAGGCGATCGACGCGCGGCTCGCCGATGTGGAAGAGGATGTCGAGACGCTCGGCGGCCTCGCCTTCGTCCTCGCCGGCCATGTGCCGCAGCAGGGCGAATGCCTCGAGCATGACAGCGGCTGGACGCTCGAGATTCTCGATGCCGACACACGCCGGGTAAGCCGCCTGCGCCTCCACCCGCCCAGCGAAGCCGAAGCGACCGACTGACCGGCCGGGGCTCCTCCGCCAAACGCCTGCGCACGCGCGAAACGCCCTAGCCGCCGGGCCGCGTGCGGCCTATTCTGGCGGCATGCGCAAGTCCTTCCTGATCGTTCTCGCTATCTTCGTCGCGCTCGTTGCCGCGGTCTGGTTCTGGATCAGCCGTCCGGACGTGGCGCGGCTTTCCGTCGATGCGGTGAGCGGACGCCAGCCGGAAATCACGCCGCCGCGGCCCGAGGATTTCCCGACGATGGAGATCGCCGAGGCGGTCGGCTGGCCCGATGGTGCGTCGCCACGGGCCGCCGAGGGGCTTGCGGTCGCGCCGTTCGCGAGCGGCCTCGATCATCCGCGCTGGCTGCATCGTCTCCCCAACGGCGACGTGCTGGTCGCCGAAACCAATTCGCCTCCGCGCGAAGGCGGCGGCATCACCGGCCTGGTGATGGGGTGGATGATGGACCGGGCAGGCGCCGGCGTCCCTTCGGCAAACCGCATCACGCTGCTGCGCGATACCGACGGCGACGGCGCCGCGGATGCGCGATCGCCGCTGCTGACGGCGGAACAGGGGCTGAACTCGCCGTTCGGAATGGCGCTGCTCGGCGACTGGCTCTACATCGCCAACACCGATGCGCTCGTGCGCTACCCCTTCCGCGTCGGCCAGACACGGATCACCGCCGCCCCCGAAAAGGTCGTCGATCTGCCCGGCGGCGGCAACCACTGGACCCGCGACGTCGTCGCTGCTCCCGATGGCCGATCGCTCTTCGTCAGCATCGGCTCGGCCTCGAACATCGCCGAGAATGGCCTGGAGGCGGAGGAGGGCCGCGCCCGCGTCATCCAGGTGAATCCCGAGACCGGCAGCTCGCGCCTCTATGCCTGGGGGCTGCGCAATCCGGTCGGCATGGCGTTCGAGCCGGTGACGCAACGGCTGTGGGCCGTGGTCAACGAGCGCGACATGATGGGATCGGACATGCCGCCCGATTATCTGACGCAAGTTGATTTCGGCGCCTTCTACGGTTGGCCCTGGAGCTATTGGGGCGGCTATGAGGACAAGCGCGTCCGTCCCGGCCGGCCCGACCTGCTCGAATATACCAAGCGCCCGGACTATGCATTGGGGGCGCACACGGCGCCGCTCGGCCTCGCCTTTTCCGGCGAGACTCGCTTGGGCGATCGCTTCGCCCAAGGCGCCTTCGTCGGGCTGCACGGCTCGTGGAACCGTGTCCCGCCGTCGGGCTACAAGGTCGTTTTCGTGCCGTTCGGCGACAATGGCTTCCCCGTTCCCGGCGCAAAGCCGGTCGACGTGCTCACCGGATTTCTCAACGCGGAGGGCGAGGCGCAGGGGCGCCCCGTCGGGGTCGCCGCGGACAGCGGCGGCGCGCTCCTGGTGGCGGATGACGTCGGCAACGTCATCTGGCGGGTCAGCGCCGCGCCGCGCTGACCGGCGGCGCCGTCAGGGCGCCTCGTACCGCACTGGCTGATAGTCGCGGTTGCGCGCTTCGGACCAGATTGGCTCGGCGGGCCCGAATTCCTGGCCGAACTCGCGCGCCCAGGCGCTTTCGGGGCGCGGCAGCGATTGCGCAACGGCATGCTTCGCCGGCCGGGCATAGAGATAATAGTCGTTCATTCCCGACCGCGTGAACTGCGCGAGCATCGCTCCCCCGCAAGCGCCGAGCACCAGCGTACCCGCGGCACCGATCGCCAGCGTCCGACGAAATCTGCGGCGGCGGAGCCAGGCCTCGTATCGCGGGGACAACGACATGCTCTCGACAAATCCCGATCCTGCCTTCCTGTTCCGCTCATTCGAGCAATTTGGGCCCTTCGCGCGTGAGCTTGGCGCGGATCTTCTCGGCGAACAGTGCGAGGAACGACGGCAGATCGATCTGCGCGCGCACCTTGTCTTCCTCCACGTCGAGGCGGCACGCAATGCGCTGACCCATGGCCTCCACGGTGAAGGCCATGGTGTCGCCTTCCCAGCGATGTTCCACCGTTCCGCCGCCCGGGAACATGTCGGCCAGCTTGCCGATCCCCTTGTCGATCCGTTCCTTCGCCGCGTCGCGGCCGAGGCCATGGGGAATCTCGACGGTGATCGGCTCGGGCATCGGCGCTTCCTTCACTGGCAACGGCTTTCTGGCGAACGCCCGCTCCGCACGGGCGTTGCCTCGGCAGCGCTACCCGACCGGCACGGACACCGCGAGCATGCACGCGAGTACTGCGGCGTTTGGCTCTCCCGTTGCTCGTGCGGATCGGCTAGGCCCCACCCATGCTTCGTCGCCCGCTCCTCACGCTCCTCGTGGCAGGCATGGCCTCCGCCACCGGCTTCGCGCCGCTCTCGCTCTGGCCGGTGCTGCTCGCCTGCCTTGCGGTGCTGCTCTGGCTGGTGTTCGCAGCGCCCACCCTCCGATCGGCGCTGCTGCGCGGCTGGGTGTTCGGCGTCGGCCATTTCACCATCGGCAACAACTGGATTCAGCACGCTTTCGACTATCAGGACAAGATGCCGCCCGTGCTTGGCTATTTCGCGGTCGTGCTGCTGGCGCTCTATCTCGCGGTCTATCCGGCGATGGCCGCGGGTCTCGCTTGGAAATACGGCCGCAGGGGAACCACTTCCGACGCGCCCTATGTGCTGATCTTCGCGGCTGGCTGGATCGTCACCGAGTGGCTGCGCGCGACGATGTTCACCGGCTACAGCTGGAATCCGCTCGGCGTCGCCTGGCTGCCGCTGCTCGGCATCGCCCAGCTCGCCCAGCTGGTCGGCACCTATGCGCTGTCGGGCGTGACGATCCTCGCCGCGGGTGCGCTCCTCCTGCTCGTGCGCCGCGACTGGAAGCTGCCCGCCGCACTCGCCGGCGTGTTCGCGCTGGCGCTCGTCTTCCTCTCGCCCGGCGCGCAGCCCGATTATCCGGCCGATCATCCGCGCGTGCGCGTCGTCCAGCCGAACATCGGCCAGGAAGGCGTCAGCGACCCCGACTATGCCGAGCGGGTGTTCGCAGCACTGATCGGTCTCAGCGGCGGCCCCGGGCCGGCGCCACGGCTGGTCGTCTGGCCGGAGGGGATGGTCAATTACTACATCGAAAGCGGCTATCCGCAGCAATGGTATTGGCAGGGCTCGGCCGAAATGGTCCGCCGCCGCATCGCCGCGCTGCTCGGCCCCCGCGACCGTGCGCTCGTCGGCGGCAACGCCCTTCTCTTCGACGAGGCCGGGACGGTCACCGGAGCCAGCAATTCGGTGTTCGTCGTCACGCCCGATGCGCAGCTCGCCGGCCGCTACGACAAGGCGCACCTCGTTCCCTATGGCGAGTATCTGCCGCTGCGCGCCTTCCTCGGCCCGCTCGGCCTTGCCCGGCTGGTGATGGGGGATATCGATTTCATTCCCGGCCCGGGGCCGCAGGGACTTGCGGTGCCGGGCTTCGGCACCGTCGGCATGCAGATCTGCTACGAGATCATCTTCTCGGGCCAGGTCGTCGATCCCGGCAACCGTCCCGCTCTGCTCTTCAATCCCTCAAACGATGCCTGGTTCGGCAGCTGGGGCCCGCCCCAGCATCTCGCCCAGGCGCGGATGCGCGCGCTCGAGGAAGGGCTGCCGATCCTGCGCGCCACGCCGACCGGCATTTCGGCGGTGATCGATGCCGATGGACGCCTTCTCGCGTCGATCGCGCCGGGCGCCGCCGACGCAGTCGAAGTGCCGCTGCCGCGCCCGCATCCGCCGACGCTGTTCGCCCGGCTCGGCAACTGGCTCGCCTTGCTCGTCGCCCTGCTGTTCGCGGGCGGGGCCATTGCCATCCGCCGGTTCGCTCGCTAGGGCGCATATAACGAAAGCTTTATATCCGGCTTTCCGGCCGGATGCCTACCCGAAGCCAGAGGAAATCCATGCGTTCCGACTTTCTCTTCACGTCCGAATCGGTGTCCGAGGGTCATCCCGACAAGGTTTCCGACCAGATCTCCGACGCCATTGTCGATCTGTTCCTGTCGAAGGACCCCGAAGCGCGCGTCGCCTGCGAAACGCTGACCACGACTCAGTTCGTCGCGCTTGCCGGCGAGATCCGCTGCAAGGGCGTGTACGAGAATGGCGACTGGGCTCCGGGCGCGCTTGACGAAATCGAGAAGACGGTGCGCGATACCGTGAAGCGCATCGGCTATGAGCAGGAAGGCTTCCACTGGAAGACGCTCACCTTCGAGAACCGTCTGCACGGCCAGTCGGCCCACATCGCGCAGGGCGTCGACGCCAGCGGCAACAAGGACGAAGGCGCCGGCGACCAGGGCATCATGTTCGGCTATGCGATCGACGACACGCCCGAGCTGATGCCGGCGACGCTCTATTACAGCCACAAGATCCTCGAGCGCATGGCCGCCGACCGCCACTCGGGCGCGGCCCCGTTCCTTGAGCCCGACGCCAAGAGCCAGGTCACGCTCCGCTATTCGAACGGCAAGCCGGTCGCCTGCACCGCGATCGTCGTGTCGACCCAGCACGCAGAAGGCTATGACGCGGGCGACAAGGAAGCCGAGCTCAAGGCCTATGTGAAGAAGGTCGTCGCCGACGTAATCCCGGCCGAGCTGCTGTCGGACGCGACCGACTATCACATCAACCCCACCGGCAGCTTCGTGATCGGCGGACCGGACGGCGACGCCGGCCTCACCGGGCGCAAGATCATCGTCGACACCTATGGCGGCGCGGCCCCGCATGGCGGCGGCGCGTTCAGCGGCAAGGATCCGACCAAGGTCGATCGCTCGGCGGCGTACATCACGCGCTATCTCGCCAAGAACATCGTCGCTGCCGGCCTTGCCAAGCGCTGCACGATCCAGCTCGCCTATGCGATCGGCGTCTCCAGGCCGTTGTCGCTCTATGTCGATACGCACGGCACCGGCACCGTGGGCGACGACAGGATCGAACAGGCGCTCGGCAAGATCGAGAAGCTGGGCGGCCTCACCCCGCGCGCGATCCGCACCCATCTCGGCCTCAACAAGCCGATCTATGCGAAAACCGCCGCCTATGGCCATTTCGGCCGCGCCGCCGAGGGCGATTTCTTCCCTTGGGAGAAGACCGATCTGGTCGAGGATCTGAAGGCGGCGCTCGCCTGATCCGAATCAAGACAAGCCTAAGCACTTCTTAGGCATTGCGAATTACGACGCCATCGGACGACAAGGAGTGTTGTCCGATGGCGTTTTCACGACAGGCTGGCGGGTGCAAGGGATGCCGCGGCGCGGAGTCCGATTTCGCGCTCGCAATGGCCTTTCAGCCGATCGTAGATATCGAGACCGACACGGTCTTCGCCTATGAGGCGCTGGTGCGCGGAGCGGACGGCGCATCCGCGGCCACGCTGCTCGGGGAGCTTACCGAGGATACGCGCTACGCCTTCGACCAGGCGTGCCGCAAGGCCGCGATCGAACAGGCGGTGAAGGCCGGCATCCTGGACACGCCGGCCCGGCTCTCGATCAATTTCCTGCCCAATGCAGTCTATTCGCCGGTTGCCTGTATCCAGCTCACGCTGCGCACCGCGCGGGCGACGGGTTTCCCGACCGAACGGCTGATGTTCGAATTCACCGAGAATCAGCAGCTCGACGTGGCGCATGTCGGCGGCATCATCGCTGCCTATCGCGAGATGGGATTCACCACTGCGCTCGACGATTTCGGCGCGGGCCATGCCGGGCTCGGGCTGCTCGCGCGATTCACGCCGGACCTGATCAAGCTCGATATGGAGCTGGTGCGCGGCATCGAATCCAGCCTGCCCCGCCGACTGATCGTCGAAGGCGTGTTGCGCATGGCCCACGGCATGGGCGTCACGGTAATCGCCGAAGGCATCGAGACCGCGGCCGAAGCGGCAACGCTGCGCGGCCTCGGCGTCCGTTATCTCCAGGGCTATCATTTCGGCCGGCCCGCGATCGGCGCGCTGCCGCTGATCGAACAGCGTTCCGTGCGCCGCGCCGCGCTGCGCTGATCGCACCGCCTACGCGCGCGACTCGCGGCAACAGCGGCTTTGCCAGTCGGACACTACGAAGAATCCACCATGCGGAAGACTCCAATGCGGCACCGCCCGTAGTTCCGCCACGGGCGCGTTAACCATTAATCAACGGTCAGCAGGAGGAATCACATGCTCGACCGTCTCGCCCGCCCCCACCCCGTATTCGCCGCCGATGTCGTCACCTTCCAGCCGATCGTCGATGCCGAGACGGCGCAGCCCTTCGCCTATCAGGCGCTGACTCGCCGCCCCGTCGCCGATCCCGCGGCGGCCGTCGCAGTCCTTCGCAGCGCAGTGGCGGCTGGGCTGGCGGAAAGCGGTGCGCTGCTCGCCATTCCGCTCGCGCTCGACGCGCCCGCCCGCACGCTCCTCGCGGCGTTGTTGCGCGAGGCGTTCGCGCAGCGCCTCCCGGCGCACCGGCTCGTCATCCTCGTCAGTGCCGACGAATATGGCACTCCCGGCGCCGCGGCGCGGCTCGTGGGGGCGTGCGGCGAACAGGGGCTCGCGGTCGCCTTCACCGATTTCTCCGCCGGGCCGGTCGGCGTACAGCTGCTCGCACGTCACACGCCGCACTTCGTCGCGCTCGATCCGGCGCTCGTCCGCAATCTCGAGACAAGCGCCGCGCGCCGCCTCGTCGTCGCCGGCGTGCTGCGGCTCGTCCGGCGCACCGGCGCACCGCTGGTCGCGCCTGCGATTCGCACCGCCGCCGAACTCGCCACGCTGCACGGCCTCGGCCTGCGCCTAGTGCAGGGCGACTGGATCGCCCCCGCCACTGCCACGCTCGCCATGCCCCGCTCGGCAGCCGAAGCGGACATCGTCCAGGCGCCGCTTCGCCGCCAGCATGCGGTGCTCGCACGCCGCGAGCTCCCGGCCACGCACCGCCGCCTTCAGCACCACCAGCGCCCCGCCCGCGCCCCGGCGCAGCTCGCAGTCGCCGAGGAGCTTGCGATACTCGCCTGACCACGGCCGCTTTCCTGTAGCGCAAGGCTGCGCTAGGCGGCGCAGCCGATGAACGATCCCGCCACCATCCGCCGTCTCTATGGCCGCCGCCAGGGGCACAAGCTTCGCGCCGGCCAATCCGCCCTCGTCGAGGAACTGCTGCCGCGCGTGGCGGTGCCCGAATCCGGGCCGCTCGACGCGCCGGCGCTGTTCGGTGACTGCCGCCCGCTCGAGTTCGAAATCGGCTTCGGCGGCGGCGAACACCTCGCCGGTCAGGCCGCCGCCCGCCCGGATCATGGCTTCATCGGCTGCGAGCCCTTCCTCAACGGCGTGGTCGGGGCGCTCAACCACATCCGTGACGCCGCGCTGGACAATGTCCGCCTGCACATGGGCGACGCGCTCGAGGTGCTCGAGCGTCTTCCCGACGCCAGCCTGGAGCGGCTCTACCTGCTCCATCCCGATCCCTGGCCCAAGGCGCGCCACGCCAAGCGCCGCATGGTGAACCACGGCCCACTCGATCTGATCGCGGCGAAGCTGAAGCCGGGCGCCGAATTCCGGCTCGGCACCGACGATCCCACCTATTGCCGCTGGTCGATGATGGTGATGAACCAGCGCCGCGACTTCGAATGGCAGGCCGCGACCGCGCAGGATTTCCTCACGCGCCCCACCGACTGGCCCGAAACCCGCTACGAACGGAAGGCCCGCCGCAAGGGCCACGAGGTCTGGTACTTCCGCTACCGGCGAAGCTAGAGCGGGTTCGCGGGTAACATCCCCTGCCGCTCTTCGACGCGCCGTGTTGCGGTTCCGCTTCCCTGCACGGATCGATCAATCCGCCGTGGCGAGCCTCGCTAGGCGCTCGGCGAGGTCGGCGCGGCGGAAAGGCTTCTCCAGACGAAGCAGGTCCGGAGCTATTCCTTCCACGTCCGCATAGCCTGAGATGATGAGCGCGCGCACCGTCGGCAGACGCCGGCTCACTTCGCGGGCGAGTTCGGTACCGGACATCCCCGGCATCAGATGATCGGTTATGAGGATGCGCGGCGTCAGACCCCGGTCGACGAGTTGCAGCGCTTCCTCTGCCGAATTGGCCTCGACCACCGTGTAGCCGAAATCGGAGAGCATGTCGGCAGTGCTGGTGCGCACCAGCTCCTCGTCGTCGACGACCAGCACGGTTCCGGCGCCGCGGACCGACTCCACCACCTTCTCGCTCTTAGGGGCGAACAGCGCGGTGTTGGCGACCGGGAAACGCAGCTCGATTGTGGTGCCGAGCCCTGGCGTGCTGAAGATCGCCAGCGAACCGCCAAGCTGCGCCGCGAGTCCGTGCACCATCGAAAGGCCGAGGCCGGTTCCCTTGCCGATGCCCTTGGTGCTGAAGAAGGGTTCGACCGCCCGCTTCAAAGTCGCCTCGTCCATGCCCGAACCGGTGTCGGCGACCGACAGTCGAACATAGCGTCCGGCGGGTAGGTCATGCGGATTTGGCGCGTCGAGAACTTCCAGCTCCGCCGAGATACCGAGCGTACCCCCATCCGGCATCGCGTCGCGCGCATTCACCGCCAGATTCAGTACCGCCATCTCGAGCTGATTGGCATCCGCATACGCCGGCGGCAGATCGCCCGCTATGTTCACCGCAAACTTGATCTGCGGCCCTGTCGTGCTCTCGACGAGTTCGGCCATCCCCTCGATCACTCGGCCGACGTCCACGGCGGCGGGCTGAAGCGGCTGACGCCGCGCAAAGGCGAGCAGGCGCTGCACCAGCACCTTGGCCCGCTCGGCAGACTGGAGCGCTCCGTCGATCAGCCGCCACTCGCGCTCGCCGCCCAGTCCCTTGCGTTGCAGAAGGTCGAGTGCGCCCGTGATGGGAGTGAGAAGATTGTTGATGTCGTGCGCCACGCCGCCGGTGAGCTGCCCCATGCTCTCCAGCTTCTGGCTTTGGCGCAGCGCCTCCTGCGCTTCCTTCAGTTCGCTGATGTCGCGGCCCTCCGCCACCAGCCACACCGCATCGCCGCGGTCGTCGAGCACCGGCTTCAGCGAGAAGTCGATGGTTGCGCGCACATCGCCCGCGCCGCGCATCTCATGCTCCTCGCGCACCGTCTCCCCCTCCCCGGCGCGGCGGATACCCGCCTCGATCGCTTCCTGCAGCGCCGGATTGCCGCGCATGGGAGCGGCCAGCCAGAAGCGTCGGCCGACGATCTCCTCCGGCTCGATCTCGCTCCAGCTGAGCGCGGTGCGATTGACTTCAATAACGGTGCCGTCGGGCTTCAGCAGCGCCATGAACTGGAGCGCGGAATCGAAGATGCCGCGGAAGCGGCGTTCGCTCTCGCCGAGCGCGAGCGTACGCTCGGCGACCCGCTGCTCGAGCGTGTCGTTCAACTCGTGCAGCGCCGTTTCGGCGAGCTTGCGGTCGTGAATATCGGTCGATGTGCCGAACCAACCGGTGACCGTGCCGGTCTCGTCGCGCAGCGGTTCGGCTCGGGCGACATACCAACGGTATTCGCCGTCGAGACGGCGGTATCGCAGCTCGTTCTCATAGACAACTCCGCGCGCCCGCGCGTCCGCCCACATCGCGGCGTTGTGATCGGCATCCTCGGGGTGGACCATCGCCGTCCAGCCATCGGGTACGGCTTGATCGGGCGTCTGGCCGGTATATTCGTACCAGCGGTCGTTGAAATAATGCAGCTCGCCGTCGGGAGTGGCAAACCAGACGAACGCCGGAAGCGCATTGGTGAGCGTGCGCAGCCGCGCCTCGCTCTCGCGCTGCCGCTCCTCGATCTCGCGGCGCTCGTCGATATCGATCACCGAGCCCACATAGCCCAGATACTCACCCTCATCGCCGAAGCGCGGGGAGGCGGCGTCGATCGCCCAGCGATAGGTGCCCTCCGCCCGGCGCAGGCGGTATTCGACGCGGAACGGCGCCCGCGCCGCATTCGCTTCGCGGAATGCCCGCTCGGCCTCTTCCTTGTCTCCCGGATGGGTCGCCTCGAGCCAGCCGAAGCCTTCGGCCTCCGCTTGCGTCTGCCCGGTGAACTCGTACCAGGCGCGGTTGAGATAGGTGCAATAGCCGCTGGGATCGGTAACCCACATCATCACCGGCGCGTGATCGGCCATGTTGCGGAAGCGTGCCTCGCTTTCCTGAAGCGCCACCTCGGCACGGCGCCGCACCGAAATGTCGTTGAACAGAATGGCGACGCGGCGCTCGGCTGGATCGCCGATGCGGAATGCATAAATGTCGAACCAGCGACCGAGCGCCTCCGATCCCTGCTCGAACCGTTCCGGCGCGCCGGTGCGCGCGACGCGCACATAGGTTTCAAACCACTGTTCCTCGAGCGCCGGGGCGGCCTCGCGCAGCCAGCGGCCGAGGATTTCCTCCGGGAAGCCTGTCTGCCGATAAAAGGCCGGGTTCGCCTCCACCACGCGATAGTCGCTTCGTCCCTCACATGCGTCGACATCAACCTCGACCACGCAGAATCCGGATTCGATCGCATCGAACAGGGTGCGATAGCGAGTCTCGCTCTCGCGAAGAGCGACGAGCCGCGCACGCGCCTCATATTGACGCCGCCGTGCGCGCAACGCCGAGCTGGCGAGGCTGACGAGAGTTGTGGGATGAAACGGTCGCTCAAGGAAGGAGACGTTGCCTAGCAGGTCCAGATACCGCCGCGCGGCCGGATTGCGCTCAAGCCCGCCACCGCCCCGCGTCAGCAGGATGAACGGCAGGTCCGACCACTCCTCCTGATCCTCGATCCATTCGACGAGCGGGTTGAGATCGGCAGTGGAAATCGCCTCCTCGGTCAGGACGACGAAGGCCGCGCCGCAGTCGAGTTCGGCGATCAGCGCCGGCGGCGACGCGCAGGCTAGCGCCTCGATCCCCGCTTCCTCCAGCAGGGTCACGGCGATCGCGCCGTCGCGCCCCCGGGGGGCGAGTACCAGCCCCCGCTCGGAGACGGTCGTCCGCTTCACGCGTCGCCGCTCGTCATCAGCCCCGCATCGCCCTGCAGCGCCGGCACGCCGCGCAGAATCCCCTGAAAACCGGTCAGCGGAGCACCAAGCGTCACGCCGCGCTTGCGGATCTGATATTCGGGGATCGTGTTCTCATGCGCGCCGGTGCGCTTCTTCACCACCGAGATCGCACGCCGGACGCGCCCCAGTGCCTCGAAATAACGCAGCAGGACAACGGTGTCGGCAAGATAGGTGACGTCAAAAGGCGGCTTGATGTCGTCCACCAGCCCTTGCTGCGCCACTGTCAGAAAAGTCGTGGCGCCGCGGCGGTTCAGATACTGGAGCAATTCGTGCACGTGCAGGACCAGCGCGTGCTCACCGGGCATCGCCGCCTGATAGCCGTTCAGGCTGTCGACCACGATCGTTCGGACGTCCTGCTCCTCGACACACCGGCGTACGCGTGCGGAGAACTCGCCGGGAGTGAGTTCGGCGGCATCGACCTGTTCCAGCACGAGCGCGCCCGAGTCGATCATGCTGCGGAGATCGAAACCGAGCCCTCCGGCCCGTTCGATAGGGAGCCCCCGCTCCTCGTCGAAGACGAACATCGCCGCACGCTCGCCACGCTCGACCGCGTTCGCGACCAAGGTGAGCGCGAGCAGGCTCTTGCCCGTACCCGCGGGCCCCATCACGAGAACGCTCGAACCGCGCTCCACGCCACCGCCGAGCAGCGCGTTGAGCTCGGGGGAGTCGGTCGTCAGCAGTTCGCGCGCGAAAGCGGTCTTGTGCTCGGCCGACACCGGGCGCGGATAGACGCACACTCCGCCTGTGGTGATCGTGAAGTCGTGAAAGCCGCCGCGGAAACCGCGCCCGCGATATTTGATGACGCGCAGGCGGCGGCGCTCGGCGCCATATTCGGGCGCGAGCTCCTCGAGCCGCACAACGCCGTGCGCCACCGAGTGCACCGTCTTGTCATTCGTGTCCGTCGTCAGATCGTCGAGCATCAGCACGGTCGCGCCGCTGCGCGAGAAAAATGCTTCAGCGCCAGGATCTGGCGGCGATAGCGAAGCGAACTTTGCGCCAGCAGGCGGATCTCCGACAGGCTGTCCAGCACCACCCGATCCGGCTTCACGCGCTCGAAGGCTTCGAACACGCGCTTCGTGGTCTCGCCGAGCTCCAGGTCCGACGAATAGAGCAGGCTCTGCTGCTGCTCCTCGTCGAGCATATTTTCGGGCGGGACGAGTTCGTAGACATTAACTCCCTCAAGGTTCCAGCCATGTGCGCTCGCGGTCGCGCGAAGCTCGTCCTCGGTTTCCGACAGCGTGACGTACAGGCAGCGCTCGGCTTGCGCGGCGCCGGCGATCAGGAACTGCAGCGGGACGGTGGTCTTGCCGGTTCCGGGGCTACCCTCCAGAAGGAACGTCCGTCGGCGTTCGAGTCCGCCCCGCAACACGTCGTCCAGCCCGATAATGTTCGTGCATGCATTCGGCGCGGCCTCGTGCATCCTCGTCTCCTCGCGCAACTCATCCGATCGCGGGCGCAGCGGGCGTCGCTAGCACACAGTTCGAGGAGCTGTAACGGAGAAAGCGGGCTTCAGGTCACCGCCGGGCCGGGCGGGACCTAGCCCCGGGATCAAGGCGGGCAGACGCGCGCGAAGAAGCGGCCTTGTCCTCGTCGAGCCGGGTTGCAGCCGCGCGGAAGCATTTGAGCTTCTTGAAGAAGCGCCCCGGAAGGCCGCGCGGCAGCGGGAGCGGAAGACAGGGGCCGGCGACGCCGCGTCGCGGACGACCGGCCACGCCGGATCGCCCACTTCATTCGTGAAACGCCAACTCGAAATACTCCGGTCGTGATCCCGCCAGCGCCAAGGGCCGGCGGGACCTTCCACGTCACGGAGTTTCGTTGACGTTTCCTTCGGCTCCGCCCCAGCCCATGTCGGCGCCATAGGGCATGTTGCGCATCATCGCCTCGATCAGCACGATCCTGCCGTCGATGACCTTGAAGAGTTCGTAGAGGAACAGCGTCCGGGGAAGCCGCTGGCGCTCGCGCGTGATCTGGTGCGGCCTGCCGCGGATCGTGAGCGTGCGCTCGACGTCGGGCATGTCGAAGGCGGTGATCGCGAGCACCAGGCCCCGGTCGGTATCGACCACCGGGATGCGCACGTCGCGATAGCTGTGCATGTAGCGCAGCCGCCGCAGCCCTTCGGCGCAGCTCATGCTCAGCCGGTCGGGATTGTTGGTCGTCTGGTATCCGTTCTCGAAGCGGTTGCAATCGGGATGCAGCACCGTGCGGCCTGGATCGCCGAAGATGATGCCGTCGAAATAGCCCCGGGCGATCGCCTCGAGCTCCTCGCGCGTCGACTGGCGCTCGGCCGGAACGAAGGCGCGGAAGAGCGGATCGGGAATGTTGAACGCGCGCGGGCGGAACAGCGGAAAATCGCCTTCGCGCGCCACCATCAGCTCGCTTTCGATGATCTGCCGTCCGGCGACCTTCAGTCGCACCACGAGGAAGGCGTCCCTCGGTTCGCCCTCGGTCTCGCGGCCTTCGTTGACGACGCCCAGCACCACGATCTCGCCGGTCGTCGGATCGACCATCGTATGCCGATAGGGCCAGGCGGTCGCGGTGCTCCACACGCCCTCGCCCGGCGGGACCGCGACACCGTTTTCGGTCGCCTTCAGCGAAGCCGCGAACGGCACCGATGCGGGATCGTTCGCGCTCAGCGCGTCGAGATAGGTGCCGGTGATATCGAGCAGGCAGCGCTCGTCACACTCCTGCGCGGCGACGGGCAGCGGCGCGAGCATCAGCAGCGCCGCGATCAGGAAGGGCAGTCGGATCATCCTCTCACTCCTCACATCTCGAACCGGAAGCCGACGCGGAATGCCCGGCCCACCCGGTCGTAGTTGGCGCCGCCCGAGATGGTGAAGATCGGCGGGGGCGCGGTGTCGAACAGGTTGGCGACGTGGAAGAACAGCTCGCGACGTCCGTCGCCGCCACCCACATCCTGGCTCAGCTGAAGATTGACCACGGTGCGCGCGGGCACGCTGTTGTCGCTGATCGCGGTCGGCGTATCGAACGTGACGTCGTATTTGCCCGATCCGATGTAGCTGGCATCGGCGACCGCCCGGAAGCCGGCGTTCGCGTAGCTGAGCGTCAGGTTGCCGGCCCATTCGGGCTGACCGTTCAGCAGGTCGCCGGCACGATCGATGCTGGTGACGCCGTCGCTCGTTTCCAGCGAGAAGACGCGGTTCGCCAGCAGGCGGATGCCGAAGCGGCCGCCGCCCAGCGGCGCCGAATAGCCGAGCTCGATGTCTAGGCCGTCGGTCTTGACCGATTGGAGATTGAGAAACGGGTTATCGATGCGGGTGATCGCGCCAGTGGCCGCCGAGCGGGTGATCAGATCGCACAGCGCTGCGGAGCCGGCGAAGCAGCGATTGACGATCTCCTGAAGCGACAGGGTCGCGATCGCGCCGTCGATCTCGATATTATAATAGTCGACCGAAGCCTGGAGCCCGGGCAGGAAGCGCGGCTGAAACACCACGCCCGCCGCAGTCGTATCCGCCGTTTCCGGCTCCAGCGCGGGATTCCCGACCGAGAAGGTCTGAGTGAGATATTGGGTGTTCGAGAGGGGGTCGATGATCCCGGCCGATTGCTGGATCGGCGCACTGTAGAGTTCGAGGATGTTGGGCGCACGAATGTCGCGCGAGCGCGTGGCGCGGAACCGCAGCCCCTCGACCGGCGCGTAGTTCACACCGAGCTTCCAGGTCGTGACGCCGCCGCTGGTCGAATAGTCGGTATAGCGGACCGCTCCGTTCAGATCGAGCGCGTGCAGCGGCACGCCGCCGTCACGCGCGAGCGGAACGACGAGCTCCGCAAAGCCTTCCCGTACATCGAACCCGCCCTCCAGCGCCTGCGGGTTGCCGATCGCGAATGCCCCGGCCTGCGACAGCGCATCGGCGGTCTGCACCGCCTGTTCCTCGCGATACTCGGCACCGACGGCAAAGCTAACCGGCCCTGCCCAGGTGGCGAAGGGCTCGCCCGAAACACTTGCTGCGACCACCTTCTGAGTCAGTTCCAGTTCGGCACGCGAGGTACCGAGGACATAGTCGATCGCCGCAGCCGAGGCGACGCCGACACCGAACGGATTGAGCGGCTGGCAACCGTTGCCGGGACTGGTCAGCGTCGATCGGCAGACGGGGCCGTTGGGGCCCTGCACCACGTCGATCGCATTGCGCAGGTTGGCGACCAGCGCGTTGTTGCCGATGATGAACACGTTCGTGTTGCGGCCATATTGGGCATAGGCGTCGAGCGTCCATCCGCCTCCAATTCCGCCTTGCAGGCCGACGACGCCGCGCCACGTCTCGTTGGTCCGACGCACTTCACCGCGTCCCCAGTCGGCCGAATAGCGGCCCAGGCTGATGCTGGTCAGGCTCAGGCTGTCCATCTGCGCCGCGATCGGCGCGGGGATGAACGGATTCTCGCGCCGGATCGTGAAGGCGCCCGTGACTGCGGTATTCGCCGGGGTCGTGAAATAGGGCCCGGGGCGGGTCGTCGCCGCAAGTGCGGTGGCGTAGAGTGACAGGTCGTCACCTACGTCCCAGCTGAGCTTCGCGAAGCCCGAAGCGCGCTCCTGCGGGAGCGCCAGATAGGCAAGCTCGTTGAGCCAAGGCTCGTCGGCAGGGCCGTCGAGCGCCTGATATACGCGACCGATATAATGGCCGTAGGGAAACTGGCCGATCGCCCCACCGGGGCCGAAGCGCGTCCCCTGAAGCGGACCAGAGGTGATCACGCCGCCCCACGAAACACCCGAGAAATAGGCATAAGGCAGGATCAGCCGCTGGAATTGGCCGTTGGTCGGTGCGTATCCCGGATTGGTGACCACCGTCGCCAGCGGGTAGCGATTGTTCTGGCGCGAGAAGGGCGCCACGCCCTCGGCCTTCAGGAACTCGCCGCTGATCACGAAATGCCCGCGATCGCCCAGTGGCGTGCCGAAGGCCACACCCCCCTTGTAGGTGGCATTGTCGCCTTCGTCGGTGATTCCCGCCTCCAGCGTGCCGCGCAGACCTTCGAAGCGCGTGTCGAGCACGAAATTCACCACGCCCGATACCGCGTCGGACCCCCATGCGGCAGAGGCGCCGCCCGTGACCACATCGACTCGCTCGATCAGCAGCGACGGCAGGATCGAGACGTCGACGGTGCCGACCGCGGTCGAGGGCACCACGCGCTGGCCGTCGAGCAGCACCAGGGTGCGGTTCGCGCCGATGCCGCGCAGATTGACGAAGCTCTGCCCCGCGGTGCCCGAATTTCCGACGCCCGCGGTGCTCGCGGTGGAGCTGTTCTTGAACGCGGGAAGCGTCACAAGCGCGTCGACGATCGTCGCCGGCGCCTTGGCGTCGAGCAATTCGCGCCCGACCACGGTTGTCGGCGTCGGCGCGTCATACCCGTCGCGCCCGACGCGCGTGCCGGTCACGACGATCGCGGCTCCCTCGGGCTGCGATTGCTCCACCGATGCCGGCTCTGCGGCGACGTTGTCCTGCGCAGCCGCCGCAAGCGGCACTCCCGCGAAATACAACGCGGCGATACTCGTCCCGGCGCGCATCCACGCGCCGCGACGGCCCAGGCTGATGGCCATCTGATCTTCCCCTCCGAATGCAGGGCGTCTCGGCGCCCGTTGCAGGGAAGCTGACCAAGATTGTTATGTGAGTCAACAATAATGTTGACTCTGCAACCTTTCATTCGGCAGGACGGTGACGAGTGACTCCCTTGGTGGGCGAACGGCGCGGCCCCGCGCGGCGGGGCTCGGATCGGAGCGCGCCCGCCACCCGCTGGATTAGATCGAGCAGGGTTTCGGCCTCGGCGCGAGTCAGGTCGCCGAGCAACTTCGCCTCCTGCGCAAGCGCGACGGGCACGATCCGCTCGTAGAGCGCCAGACCGGCGGCGTTGAGGAACAGCCGCGAAGAGCGGCCATCGGCGGGATTGCTGCGCTCCTCGAGCAGGTCGCGGCGGGCCAGCGACGCCACGGTGCGGCTGATCGATGCCTTGTCGTATCCGATCGTCTGCGCGACCTGCGCGGCACTCGCGCCCGGTTCTGAAACCAGGTGCAGCATGACACGCCACTCCATCAGCGTGACGTCGAACGTGTCTCGGTAAACGGCCGAATTGTTGGCAGCCAGCCGGTGCGCGGCCTGGGTGATGAGCGCCGGAATGAACCGTTCGAGCCGGATGCGACCCTCGGCATCCAGTTCCTCGGCGACATTCGGGAACTGCACCCCACTCTCCCGGACCGTCCCTGCCATGCGAGTCCCTTCCACTGTTCGGCGCGGACCTTCTCGGGCACGGCCGGGAAGTCAAGCACGGCAGCGGCGTCAGGCGCTCTCGCGTGCGAGCAGTCGAAAGCCCACATCGACGCAGCGTTCCGCCGTCGGCTTGCCTTCCGCATGCCGCCGGATCGCCGCGATCGCCTCGCGCGCGATACGCGACCCATCGATGTCGACGGTCGTGATCGTCGGCCGCATCTCTCCGGCAAGCGCGCTGTTGCCGAATCCCATGACGGCAATGTCGTCGGGCACCTTCAGCCCCGCGGCCTGCGCCTCGACGATCAGTCCCTGCGCCAGATAGTCCGATCCGCAGACGACCACGTCGGGCATCTCTTCGAGCCGGCGGATCGTGGCGAAGGCCCGCCGCGCATGGCCGAAGCGCGACGGGATGTCGACGCGGTCCTCGCTCGGCGGGGTTCCGCCCTGTGCCTGCCATTCCTCGCAGAAGCCGTCGCGCCGCATCGTCGCGCGCGTGCCCTGCGCCGTGATGACGTGCGGCCGACGATACCCACGCGTCACCAGGAAACGCGCGATGTCGCGTCCCACCGCCCGATGCGAGAAACCGACGGCGAATTCGACCGGATCGTCCGGCAGTTCCCATAGCTGGATGAACAGCGTCCGGCTGCGCCGGGCGAGCGAGACGACCGCGTCGTTGATCGGTCCGGTCGAGATGATCGCATCGGCGCGACGGCTGAGAGCGGCGCGCACCAGCTGCTCGGTTCGCACGGTCGAGACGCCGGTGAGCCCGAGCATGACATTGGTTCCCGCGGCGGTCAGATCCTCCGACATCGATTCGATCGTGTCGTTGAAGATCGAATCGGTGAGGTGCGGAATCAGTACCGCGACCAGTCTGCTGCGGCTGGATGCGAGTCCACCCGCGAGCAGGTTCGGGATATAGCCGGTCTCCGCGATCGCGGCGCGGATGCGTTCGGCCGTCGCCTCCGCGACGACATCCGGATTGTTCAGGAAGCGGGACACGGTCGAGCCGGAAATACCGGCGCGTGCGGCGACGTCGTCGAGCGTCGGAGTCTTGGCGGAATCGCTCAAACCAGGTTCGCAGCCTTCAGCTTCGGTCGAACGCCGTCCTATACTGGGGCGGGCCCGCTTGGAAGCGGCAGGCTATTCGAAGCGGAGCGGCACCGACAGGGCGCCGATCTCGGGCCAGCGCGTCGGCAATATCTCGCCCGCCAGCGCGAAGCCGCGGGTGCGAGCCAGCAGTTCCTCCAGTGCGACGCGCAACTGCATCCGGCCGATATGCGCGCCGGGGCAACGATGGGGGCCGCGCCCGAAGGCGAGATGATCGGCAATGTTGGGCCGGCACATCTCGAACCTATCGCCGTTCGGAAAGACGCTCTCGTCGCGGTTCGCCGAGGCGTAGACGAGCGCGATCGGCTCGTCGGCCGGGATGCTGCGCCCGCCGATCTCCACGTCGCGCACGGCGGTGCGCGCGAAGCCGCGATAGGGCGAATAAAGGCGCAGAAACTCTTCGACGGCATCGGGAATCAGCGCCGGCTCCGCGCGCAGCCGGTCCTGCAGCGCACGGTCGCGCGATAGATGCACGGCGATGTTGCCGATCATCACCATCGGCGCGACCATTCCGACCACCAGCACCTGTCGTACCGTCCCGACGATCATGTCATGCGGCAGCGGCTCACCGTTATGGCGCGCGGCAAGCAGCGCGCTGGTCGGATCCTCGGCCGGATCCATCGGTTCGCGCGTACGGATCGCGATCAGGTCGCGCGCCATGTCGTATAACCGCAGGCTCGTTTCCTTCATCGAGCTGTCGATCGCCGAATGCACCGCCAGGATGAACGCACGCCCCGCATCGTGCAGCGTATCGAGCCACTGTTCGGGCATGTTCATCCATTCGCCGAACACATGAACCGGCAGATAGGAGGAAAATTCGGCGCAGATATCGCCCTCCCCCTTCGCGAGCAGCGGAGCGAGCATCCGCACTGTGATCTCCCGCGTCACCGGCGCCAGCCGTTCGGACCGCTCGTAGGACAGCAGCGGGTTGAGCGCGCGGCGGTACGGCGTGTGCTCCGGCGGATCGAGATGCAGCGGCGGACGGCGGCCGGTGAAGGCCACGCGCGGCACCACATTCTGCTTCGACGTCACGAAAGTCGCGGCGTCGGAGGCCGCGCGCTTCACATCCTCATAGCGGGTCAGCGCCCAGAATCCGCCCCATGCATCGGTGTGCGCGACCGGGCATTCGGCACGCAGCCGCGCATAATCGGCATGGGCGCTGTCGAAGCTCTCGGGTGCCAGCGGGTCGAAGTCGCTTGGGGGAATGATAGGCATGGGAGGTGTCCTTGGCGCTGCCCCCGCTTCGTAGAAGTCACGATGGAGTACTGCAAGCGCTGTCATCTTAAATGGCCAGCGGTCTGCGGCAGCACTGCGCCGCGGCAGCCGCCATTCCCTACCGAGGTGCGCCACAGGAACGGCAGAGCGATAGCGCCTTGCCAGAGCAAGCGCTTGCAGAATAAGCAGAGGAGCGATCGCAGGGAGAGGCGCGGGTGCAGCATCACATGGTCGAAACCGACATCGGGCGAAAAGTGATGCTGCGACTGGTGCTGCCCAGCGCGCTGTTCATCCTGGTCGGCGCGATCGATCGTGCGAATGTGGGGTTCGCGGCGCTGCAGATGAACGCCGCGCTCGGACTCTCCAGTGCGCAATACGGCTTCGGCGCGGGCGTGCTGTTCATCGGTTATCTGGCCGCCAAATATCCCAGCGTCCTGCTCTATGAGGCGATCGGGATGCGCCGCTGGCTCGGGACCATCACCGTCGCCTGGGGCATCTGCGCCAGCGCGATGGCGCTCGTCCAGAACGAATGGCAGCTCTATGGCCTTCGCATCGTGATCGGCTTTGCCGAGGGGGGACTTTCCTCGGGGCTGATGATCTATCTCAGCCACTGGGCGAGCGAGCGCTACCGCGCATCGGTGCTGGCGATTCCGATCATGGCGATCTCGATCGCGCAGGTGATCGGCGCGCCGCTTTCCGGCTGGCTGATCGACAGCCCCAATCCGCTCGGATGGGAGGGCTGGCGCTGGATGTTCCTGGTGGAAGGGCTTCCGGCGGTTGTCCTGGGGGTCTTCGCCTGGTTCTATTATCCCGACGGGCCGGCGCAGGCGCGCTGGCTGGCCCCGGCGCAGCGTGCGTGGCTGATCGAGAATGTGAAGGGTGCGGCGAAACCGGCGCGCGGCGCTGCCGCACCGGGTCGCTGGGGTGCGCTGCGCAGCCCGGTGGGCTGGCTGTGCGCGCTGATCTGGTTCTGCATTCTGTCCGGCAACTACGGCGTCATGTTCTGGCTTCCGCAGATCGTGCGCGGCATTTCGGGGCTCACCCCCTCGGAAGTGGGGCTGATCGTCGCACTCCCCTGGGCAGGAAGCGCGATCGGCCTGTTCTTCAACGCGCGCCATTCGGATCGCACGCAGGAGCGGTTCCTGCACATCGCAGTGCCGGCGCTCGTCGGCGGGACGGGGCTGATCCTCGCCTATCTGCTCGGGCCCGGACTGCCCGGGCTGCTCATGCTGATCCTGGGCGGCGCCTGCGTAGGCTGCACCGTCGCGGCGTTCTGGGCGATTCCGACCAAGCTGCTGCCTCCCGAATCGCTCGCCATGGGCATTGTCATGATCAACATCATCGGCAGCCTGGCGGGCGCCACCGTGCCGACGCTGATGGGATTGCTGCGCGACATTTCGGGATCGTTCCTGCCGCCCACGCTGCTGCTCTTCGGGATCCAGGCCGTGTGCGCCCTGCTGTGCCTGGTCGCGCGCCATCTCGAACGGCGCGGCCTCGCGCGCGCGCCGGCAATCGCCTGAAGTGAACTCCGCGGAACACCGACAGCCAGAAGCGGGTCACGGCCGCATCATCCTGCTTGCCGCCGTCGGTGCGCTGGGATCGATGGCGATCCACATGTTCGTTCCCGCGATGCCCGGCGTCGCGCGCGATCTCGGCACGCAGGCGGATACGGTCCAGCTCACCGTTACTCTCTATCTGATGGGTCTCGGCATCGGCCAGCTCGCCGCCGGCCCGGTCGCCGACCGTTTCGGGCGAAGACCCGCGCTCCTGTGCGGGCTCGCCCTGTTTGTCGCCGGGGCGGTCGGCTGCGCTCTCGCCGACAGTGCGTCGCTGCTGGTCGCGGCGCGGGTCGTCCAGTCGCTCGGCGCTGCGGCGGGGCTCGTCGCAGTGCGCGCGATCGTCGCCGACACCTCCAGCCGCGAGAATGCCGCACGCCGGATGGGAACGCTGATGAGCGTAGTGCTCGTCTCGCCCGCCATATCGCCGCTGATCGGCGGCGGGATCGCGTCGCTCGGCGGCTGGCGGCTGATCTTTGTCGTGCTCGCCGGCGCAGGCGTCGCGGGCTGGCTCGCGGCCTTTCTTCGCATTACTGAATCGCGTGCCGCTGCGGACGGCGGAGGCACGTTGCTGCACAATTACGGCCGATTGGTCCGCAACGGTCGGTTCCTGCGCTATGCCGCAGCGATCGCCGCATCGAGTTGCGCGCTATACATCTTTCTCAGCTGTTCGGCCTTCCTACTGATCGACGGCTATGGGCTTACTCCGGCGGAGGCGGGGCTCTGCTACTTCCTCGTCGCGGGAGCCGGCATTCTGGGCGCGCTTTCGGTCGGCCGGTTCGAGCGACGGGGCGGCGCATTCCGCCTGGGGCTGCTCGGGGCAGTCATCGGCGGCGGAACGATGCAGCTGCTGGCGCTCGCCGGGTTCGACGGCCCGATCGCGCTGATGGCGCCGATGATCCTCGTCGGCTTCGGCACCGGAGTCGCCGCGCCAGCGGGAGTCGCGGGCGCGATGCATGCCGAAGCCGGACTGGCGGCCACTTCCGCAAGCCTGGTCGGCGCGCTTCAGATGGTTGCGAGCGGCCTTACCACATCGATCATCGTCCAGCTGCACATCGTCAGCTTCGGCGCTCTGGCCACCGGTCTCTTCGCGGCCGCGCTCGCGGGCCTGATCGCAACCCCGCCCGGTCGCGCGGCCGACGCCGCTCCGAATTGAAGCAGCACGCGCGGAACTAGTGCGTTTGTCAGTGATGCAAGGGCTTGCAAAGCCGCGCTTGAGCGAATAGCCATACATCATAACAATAGATTTCGGGGAGAGTGGCATGAAGATTGGCGTTAGCCGTGCCGCCTGCGGCACGATCGGCCTGTTGCTGAGCGGAATTTCGATGCCAGCGCTTGCGCAGAGCAGCGCTCCGCAGGACCGCGACTCGGGTCTGACGGAAATCGTCGTCACCGCCGAACGCCGCGAGCAGAGCCTTCAGGACGTGCCGATCTCCGCCACGGTGCTCACCGGCGAGGAACTGGCGCAGAAGGGCGTCGTCAATCTGAACGACATTCAGCAGGTGGCGCCCTCGATCGCGATCAACACCTTCAACCGCTCGACTTTCATCAACATTCGCGGCGTGGGCATTGCGCAGTCCGCGCCGACCTCGAACCCGGGCGTCGCCTATTACATCGACGGCGTGCTGATCCCGCACGAGCAATTCATCGGCCACAGCTTCTTCGACATCGCGACGATCGAGGTGCTGCGCGGTCCGCAGGGAACCCTCACGGGCCAGAATTCGACGGGCGGTGCGATCTATGTCCGCACCCCGGAAGTGGAATTCGACAGCGTCCTCGGGATGGTCGATCTCACCGCCGCCAACTATGACCGCTACCGCGGCGTGGCCGCCGTCAACGTCGCCGGGGAGAATGCCGGCCTGCGGCTGGCGGCGGTGCACGAGGAGCGCGACAGCTTCACGACGAACATTGGCCCGTCGCCCAGCCAGCCCGGCAACCTCAACATGGATGCCGTGCGCGCGAACCTGCGGCTGCGCAGCGACGACGGACGGCTCAACGTCAATGTCCGTGGCGAATATTTCGACGTTCGCAGCGACAATAACGCAGTCAAGAATCGCAACGACACCGTCACCGACGATCCCTTCGTCATCGAAGAGGATGCGCTCTCATTCCAGGACCAGACCGGCTATCGGCTTTCGGGGGAAGCACGATACGATCTTTCCGGCGCAGTGCAGCTTCGCGGGCTCCTCTCGTGGCAAGACGGCACGACTCACGATCAGACCGACGGCGACCGCACAGCGACCGAACCCGCAGTTCCCGCCGGCCTGCCGACAAGCGGCGCGAACACGCGCCTCTATCCGGGCCGGGTCAGCAACGCGGTCACGCGCTTCGAGACGCTGATCGCTGAAGTGAACCTGCTGTCGACCGGTTCAGGGCCGTTCCAATGGGTGGTCGGCGGCTTTCTGCTCGACGAGGACGTCCGCGTCACGTTGCAACGCGATAATCGCAACACGACCGATCTGTTCCAGTCGAACAGCGATATCATCACGCTCGCCGAGAACAGCTCCAAGTCGCTGTTCGGCCAGGCGAACTATTTCGTGACCGACCAGATCGAACTGCTCGCCGGCGCCCGCTATAGCTGGGACGAACAGGTCTATACGCGCTATGCGGTTCCCGGGCCGCCGATCCCGCTGCCGTTCGTGAGCGACCAGTCATCGACGCAGCTGACCGGCAAGGTCGGAGCCAATTATCATTTCGCCAACAACAGTATGCTCTATGTGACAGCGTCGAAGGGCTACAAGGCGGGCGGGGTGAATCTGACGCCGAACACGCCCGACTTCGATCCCGAGCGCAACTTCGTCTATGAGGCGGGCTTCAAGACCGAACTGCTCGACCGGCACCTGCGGGTGAACGGCGCCGCCTTCTATTCCGACTACAAGGACATTCAGCTTTCAAGTCTGGTGGGCGGCCTGCCCGTTACCCAGAACGCGCTGGCGGGCCGCGCAAAGGGCGGCGAGCTGGAAATCACCGGCCAGTTCGGCGGCCTCGCCTTCAATCTGGGTGCCGGCTATCTCGATGCGCAGTTCAGCAATTCGGCGTGCATTTCGGATACCAATGCCGCCGGAACCGATCCTGGCTGTCCCACCAATTTGCGCTTCGTTCCCGAGGGACGCGTTCTGCCCTTCTCGCCCGAATGGACGGTGAACGCCGGCGTGCAGTACGGCTTCTTGCTTGGCGACGTGGAAATCACTCCGCGCGTGCAGTGGTCGCACCTGTCGGAGCAATATGCCACGCCCTTCCCCAGCGTGAACACGCTGGTGCCCGGCCGTGACCTGTTCGACGCGCGCCTCACGCTCGACGTATCCAATCGCTACAAGGTCGAGCTGTTCGTCAACAATCTGACCGACGAGACCTATATCGCAACGCAGATCCAGAACAGCTCGAGCGCCGACGGCGGCATCATCTATGGCGCCCCACGCACCTTCGGCGTGCGCACCGTGCTTCGGTTCGGGAATTGACCCGCGACCTGCCGATCGCCGCTCCAGGGCAGCGATCGGCCAGTCGGGAGAATGGATAGAGTGATCTTTCGCTTCGCAGGCCGCCTTCTGCTCTTCGCGTCCGCCGGACTGCTCGTCGGAACGGCGGCGGTCCGCTCGGCGGCACCGCAGGACTGGTGGGCTCCGGGCGACGGGCGAACCTTCCCCGCGCAGGTCGATTATCGCAACGAACAGGGCGTGCTGCGCGTGCTGCTGGCCAATGGCCCCCTCGACACGCGCGATCATCCCTTTTTCGCGCCGCCCGGTGCCAACGGCCGTGCCTGCGTGACGTGCCACCAGCCTGCCGACGCGATGAGCCTGTCGGTCGAGAGCGCGCGTGAACGATGGGAAGCGACCGGCGGCCGCGACCAGCTGTTCTCTGCCTACGACGGTTCGAATTGCCCCACGCTGCCGCAGGGCGAGCGCGCATCGCACTCGCTGCTGCTCGACCACGGGTTGATCCGCATTCAGCTTCCCTGGCCGGTGACCGAATGGAACGGTCGCGCGGTCGAACCGGATTTCACGATCGAAGTGGTTCGCGATCCCTATGGGTGCAACAGCGGGGAGGAATATGGCCCCGCCGCGGGGAACGTCTCGGTTTATCGCCGCCCCCGCCCGGTCGCCAACCTCAAATATCTGATCGCCACCGGCTTCGCCTATGATCCCAAACAGGGGCTTCCGCTGCCGCTCGATCCGGTCTCGGGAAGGCCCATGTCAGGCAACCTGATGGCCGACGGGCGCTCGGGCACGCTGGGCGACCAGATGCGCGACGCCGCCGCGACGCACCTTCAGCTGCTCGCGCAGATGGACGCGGGCGAGCGCGACCGTATCGAGGAGTTCATCCTGCGCGTCTATGCCGCGCAGCAATTCTCCAGTGCCGGCGGAGCGCTCGACGCGGGCGGCGCGGAGGGAGGGCCGCGCAAGCTGGCCGATTCCGAGCCGGGCCAGCTCGGCAGCATCGGCACGCCATTGTGGAGCGAATTCGAAGCATGGGAAAGGATCAGCGACGCCGAACGCGTCACGCTTTCGCCCGAAGCGCTCGCTTTTCGCCAGTCCGTCGCACGCGGCGCGCGCGTGTTCCGCGACAAGACCTTCCTCATCACCGACAGTGCCGGCATCAATGCGCCGATCGGCTTCGGCAATCCGGTGCGCAACAGCTGTGTCTTCTGTCACAACATGACGATGATGGGGAACGACGTCGCCCCCGGCCAGGTCGATCTGGGCACCACGACCCAGCCGTTCGCCGATCCCGCGCCGCACCTGCCACTGTTCCGCATCACCTGCACCGGCAGGCCGCATCCCTTCTATGGACGCGTCATCCATACATCGGATCCGGGCTTCGCACTCACCACCGGGCGCTGCGCCGACGTCGGAAAGATCACGCTCCAGTCGATGCGCGGGCTGGCGGCTCGCGCGCCCTATTTCTCCAACGGCTCCGCGTCCGACCTGCGCGGCGTGGTCGACTATTACGATCGGCGCTACGATATCGGCTATACCGAGCAGGAGAAGCAGGACCTCGTCAATCTGATGAGCGTCCTGTGATTCGCTGGCGCAATCTCGCCACGGCCGCCGCTGCGCTCGTGCTCCCCGGCACCGCACTCGCCCAGACCGACGACATCGTGCGCTTCGTCACTTGCCCGATCTACCGCGACACCGATGCAGGACGGAAATCGGGATGCTGGCTCGCCGATATGCACGAAACCGGCATCCGCTACGACGTCAGCGCTTCCCCGACCAAGCCCGACTGGAATTACGCCGTCCTGGTCGAGGGTCGCGTTTCCGCCGGACAGGACGGCGCATGCGGCGGCGTGACGCTCGACCCGGTGCGCACCTCGACGCTCGAAGAAGGCTGCACTCGGCACATGCTGCCGGCGGAGGGGTATCCGGGTAGGCGCTATGTGCTTGAGGGGCGCTTCGTCCAGCCGATGGCGGTTCCGCGCGAAGTCCCGCCCCCGCCCTATGAGCCGCGCAGCTTCTATCTCTATTTCGAGTTCGACCGCGACTTTCTGATCTATCAGTATGACGACTATCTGATCGACCGCGCGGCGACCTGGCTGCGGGCCGCGCAGCCACGCCGCATCGTCATCACGGGCTATGCCGCAACCGATCCGCAAACCATCTCCGGCCGCACTCTGGCGGAGCGCCCGCAAGTCGCACGCGAGCGCGCTGAGATGGTGGCGGAGGCGATGCGCCGGCTGCTTCCCGGCACGCCCGTCGGAGCACGCTGGGAAAGCGGCAGCACGCCCATCGACGATGCCGACGCGGACGGTCTGCCCGGGCAGTCGCAGCGGCGCGTGGAAATCCGCCCGGAGTTCTGAAACGCGGGTTCAGGCGAACAGCGCGCCGATGTCGTCACAGGTGTCGCTTGTCAGGATCGCGTCTGCCAACGCCAGCGCCTCGTCACGGCCACACGGGCGTTCTGCGCGCCCGGCGCAATCGACGAACTTCTCCACCAGCTGCGCGTCCGACAGTGGGCGGTCCGGACAGCCGAGCGCATCGCGCACTTCGCGATGAAACCTTTCGCCGCTTCGCATCGTGATCGTCAGCGCGCCTCCCGAGCCGAGCCGCCAGCCGAATGCCGGATCCTCGCGAGGCACGATTCGCGCCGCCAGAGCACGAACCTCGGGGTCGGCCAGTGCCGCCGCATCGAAATCGTCGAGCGTCACTCGCCCGCGCACCAGCCGCGTGGCGATTGTGAAGGGGATGCTGAACTTGGCGTCGATCGCCACCGCCGGCGCCGCTTTGCGCTCCAGCGGCTCGCAGAGCATCCGATGCACGGGATCGGTATGCGCGACGATCGATTCGATGTCGCGCCAGTCGCTGCCATGTTCAGCCGCCATGGCCCCGGCGAGCTCGATGAACGCATGCGTCCCGCGACAGGCCGGCCAGGGCTTGAAGCTCAACTGCTCGCCGTAGAATCGCGTGCCCAGCCCCTCGGTCAGCACGGCAGGGTCATAGTGCCCGTCGACATAGAGCCTGAAAAATCCGCCCTTCCCCTCGAGCGGCGCGTCGAACCCTGCCACGCCTTCGCGTGCGAGCTGCGCGGCGAGCACTGCCGCCTGCGCCGGAAAGGCTTCGCGCACGGCGCGGATCACGGTGTCGCCGCTATATTTGATCTCGCCCGGCATCGTCGTCTGACAGAGGATCAACGACAGCGCGTCGCGGGTCCGGCGCCAGTCGAGCCCGAGCACCCGCGCGCAGGCCGCGGCGGCGCCGAACGCGCCCAGGATCGGCGGCGGATACCAGCCGCTCTCCTCCATCGTCTGCCGCAGGCTGAGCGCCATGCGGCAGACAAGATCGCAGCCGATCGCCAGCGCGGTCAGAAGCGTCTCTCCGTCGGTCCGGTGCGCCTGCGCCAGGGCGAGCGCGGCGGGCACCATCGATGCGTTGGGATGCGAGGGCGCGGGATCAAACGCATCCTCGAAATCGAGTGCATGCGCCATCGCACCATTGGCCAGCGCCGCGAACGCCGGCTGCACCCTCTTGCCGGTGCCAAGGATCGCGCTCGGCCCCGGCCCGGCGGATGCAATTCGAACGAACGGCTGAATATCCGGACTGGCGCCGCTCGCCGCGAGTGTCACCCCGGTGGCGTCGAGCAGCACTCGGCGCGTGGCCGCGACGGTCGCAGGTGAAAGCGCGGAAAAGGGGGTTTCCGCAATATGACGACACAAGGTCTCACTTAGCCGGGGCGTCGCTTCGGGCATGGAACCTCCGATATTGCACGCTGGCCCCTAGTCGATTGCACCTAGTCTTGAAAGCGCTTGCACGGAGGGGGCGCGCCGCGTCAGGCGTGATAGGCACGCTCGATCGCGGAGAGCGTCTCGAAGCCGGCCTGCACATGCGCGCGCATCGCACGTTCGGCGCCATCGGGATCGCGCGAGAGAACTGCCCCCACGACGCGGCGATGGTCCTCGTTCGCCGTCCGAAGCCGCCGCTCGTCATAGAAGCTTTCGAACAAGAGCCGGTGGATCGGCACGTTCAGCCGCTGCAGCAGCTCGGCGACAATGGTGTTGCCCGATCCCTCGACGAGCAGCTGGTGCCATTCGGAGTTGAGCCTGCCGAACCGTTCGGGCGAACGCTCGGCGACACAGCGTTCGAGCTCGTCCTGCAGTTGCTGGAGCCTTTTGCGCTGCGCTGCGGATGCGTGGAGAACGAAATCGGCCGCAGTGATCCCCTCGAGGGCAGCCCGGGCCCGATAGATGTGCCGCAGTTCGTCAAGGCTGGTGGTGCGCACCGATGCGCCGCGGAACGGCTCGATCGTGACCAACCCCTCGGCGGCAAGCCGTTGCAGCGCCTCGCGCACCCGCACGCGGCTGCCCCCGGTCCGGCGGATGATATCGATTTCAACCAGCCGCTGGTCGGGCACGAACTGGCCACGACGGATGCGCTCGCGAATCCAGGCCGCGATCTCCTGGCTATCGGGCGCGGGACCCAGCGATTCTTCGGCGAAATGCACCATCGTCGAACCTCCCTGATCGCCGGAATGCTGGAAATCCGCCGATGGATTGTCAACCATTTTGTCAGTCATTTTTCCTTTGCAATGCTCCGGCGCATCCCGGAACCTGCGGCAAAGAAGTTTCGGGAGAGGGTGGATGCTGAACCGGCTGATCGGCCTGTGCATGGCCGTCGCGTTGCTCGCGCCTGCGCCGGCCGCGACCGCGCAGGAAGGCGATCCGCAGGATTTCGTGCGGCAGTCGCTCTATGTGCCCGTGCGCGACGGAACCCGGCTGGCCGTCAATATCTATCGCCCCGCAACCGCAGGCGAAGCGGCCGACGAACCCCTTCCTGTCATCTTCGTCTCGACACCGTACCGCGCCCGCTATCGCAACGCCGACGGCGAGATCGTGGAGACCGGGCTCAGCGAGCGGCTCGCGCTGAGTTCGCTGCTGCGCGCGGGCTATGTGATCGCGGTCGCCGACATCCGCGGCAAGGGCGCCTCGTTCGGCACGCGCCGCGGCTTTCAGGACCGCACCGAGGCACAGGACAGCTACGATCTGGTCGAATGGCTCGCACGCCAACCCTTCTCGACCGGCTCGGTCGGCATGATCGGCTGCTCCTATCTCGGCGGAACCACATTTCAGACCGCGACGACCGCACCGCCATCGCTCAAGGCAGTCTTCATCGGTGCATCCGAGCTCGACAAATATGAGTTCGTCCGGCGCGGCGGCATCACCGCGCAGTTCAACACGCGCCCCGACGAGCCTGCCGAAGTCGATCTCGCGAGCATTCCCGTCGACGCGGATGCCGACGGAACCTTGCTGCGCCAGGCCGTCGCCGAGCACGCCGGCAATACGCCGATGGGGCCGCTGTGGTACGGCATGCCCAATCGCGACAGCGTCTCGGAATACACCGGCAACGCCTTCTGGGAGGAAGTGGCTGTCTATCGCTATCTCGACGCGATCCGGGAGGCGGGCATCGCCACCTATTTCTGGGGCAACTGGCACGACGAGCCGACCGGCCAGGTGATCCTCGGCGCCGCCAATCTGGGCGGCAAGTTCCTCGCAGGGCCCGGTGACCATTGTGTCCCGCCCCCCGGCTTCGACTTCGCGGGCGAGGTCACGCGCTATTTCGACCATCATCTAAAGGGCGTCGCAAACGGCATCGATCGGGAGCCGCGCGCCACCTATTGGGTCGAGGGTCTCGACGGAGAGGGACGGTACGTCCAGTCCGACGAGCTGCCGGGCGTGCAATCGCGGCCGGTGCCCTGGTTCCTTTCGGATACGGCCGATGCAACCGGCTCCAGCCTCGCCGCGGCACCCGGCGCTGCCGGTCGTGACGACTTCACGGTGGACTACGACCTTCCCCCGGCCGAATATTTCGCCTTCTGGCCCAGGCCGATGGTCGAGCACGGGCTGGGCTATACCAGCGCGCCACTCGATGCGTCGATGACGCTGATCGGCTCCCCGGTCGCGCATCTCACCGTCACCGCCAGCGATCCGGACGCGAACCTGTTCGTCTATCTCGACCAGATCAATGCCGAAGGGGAGGCCGAGGTCATCGCCTTCGGGCGGCTCAAGCTCACGCACCGCAAGCTGTCGCAGGCGCCGTACGAGACTCTGGGCCTTCCCTGGCACTCCGGTCTGTCGGAGGACATGCAGACGCTCGCACCAAGCGAAGAAGCCCCGGTCTCGATCGCGCTCACGCCCGTATCACGCGTGGTTCCGGCTGGCGCGCGACTGCGCTTCACCGTCGCCGGCGCCGATCCGCGCCAGCGCAACCTGCAGGACACCCGGATCGACCCGGCGCCGCAAATCACGGTGCTCCGCGGCGGGCGCGACGCCTCGCGAATCGAGCTGCCGCTCGCGCGATGACACCAGATCACCGGCCGAACGAGAGCCGGACTTTCGGGAGAGAAGACATGATCGACAACGGAAGAATGTCCGGCAGGCTTCTGCTGCTGGGAAGTGCGTCGCTGGCCAGCTTGTGCTGGTCCGCCGCGGCGCTGGCGCAGGACCGCCCTGCCCTGCCGCCGACAGAGCAGCCCGCGCAGGAGAACGCGCCGGTCGCCGAACTCGGCGATCCCGAGGCGGAAATCGTCGTCACCGGCAGCCGCGTGCGCGGCGTCGCGCCGGTCGGCTCCACCGTCATCGCGCTGGGCCGGGAGGAACTCGAACAATCTAGCGGCGTCACCGTAGATCGGATCATCAAGGAAATTCCGCAGAACTTCGACCTCGGCGTCTCGGAGAACTCACGCGGCCAGGCCGGCGGCTCCGGCAACATCGTGTTCGGCAACAGCGTCAATCTGCGCGGGATCGGCCCCTATGCCACGCTGGTCCTGATCGACGGGCATCGCGTCGTGAACAACGGCCGCGCGACCGATCCGTCGGTGCTGCCGACGCTGGGCGTCGAGCGAGTCGAGGTCGTCGCGGACGGCGCCTCGGCGATCTATGGATCGGATGCGGTCGCCGGTGTGGTGAACCTGATCCCCCGCCGGACGCTGAACGGCGTGGAGGCGTTCGCCCGCGCGGGTATCGCCGACGAAGGCGACTTCACCGAATATGCGCTGGGCGTGGCCGCGGGAAAGACCTTCTCGCGCGGCCAGGTGATGGTCGCCTACGAACATGTCGATCGCTCCGCGCTGAGCGGCGACGGCCGGGACTTCTTCACGTCCGACCAGCGGCCGTTCGGCGGTAACGACTATCGCGTCACCCGCTGCGCGCCAGGCACGCTGCGGGCGGGCGGCGTCAGCTATGCGATGCCGGCGGTGCTGACTCCCGCCAACGCGGCGAGCCTCGTTCCCGGCACTGTGAACCTGTGCGACGATGCGGCCGGACAGGATCTGTTTCCGCATCAAAGCTATGACTCGGTGAATGCCACCGCGTCCTTCGAAGTGACGGATTGGCTGGAGCTGTTCGCTGACGGCTTCTATTCGCGCCGTGAGTTCAGCCGCAATCCGAGCTATACGTCGACGACGCTCACCGTGCCGCAGACCAATGCCTTCTTCGTGCGGCCGCCCGGCTTCACCGGCACCAGCTATACGATCGACTATAACTTCATGAACGATCTGTCGCAGAATACCTCGTCGGGATACGCCCAGAGCTGGCAGGTGACGCCCGGCCTGCGCATCCGCCTGCCGTACAACTGGGAGTTCGAAGGCCTCGTCGGCACGGGCGAGACGCGCGACAATGCGGAAAGCCGGAACGGGCTCAACAACGCCGCGCTTGCCGCCGCGCTCGCCAGCAGCAACCCGGCGACCGCATTCGACCCTTATGGCCTCGGCCGCACGAGCGACGCGGTGCTGGCGGCGATTTCGGACCAGGTCTATCTCACTCCGACCAACGGCGATCTCACGCTCTACGAGGCGCGGTTGAACGGACCGCTCTTCGCTTTGCCGGGAGGCACGGTGAAGCTTGCCGCCGGCTATGAGCGGCAGGAATTCGACATCGCCCTCGGTCTGGGCCGCGGTAATCCGGACACGACCGTCACTTTCCGCGAATTCGATCGCTCGATCGATTCGGTCTATGCGGAGCTTTTCGTGCCGCTGTTCGGCCCGGCCAACGCGACCGGCGGGTTCGAACGGCTCGAGCTCAACGCGGCGGTCCGGTACGACAGCTACAGCGACGTCGGCGGCACCACCAATCCCAAGTTCGGCGTCAGCTGGTCGCCGGTGCGGGGCGTCACCGTGCGCGGCAGCTATGGAACCTCGTTCCGCGCGCCCACGCTCCCCGAAATCTACGGCAACAGCAACGCGCTGTTCGGGCAGAGCTACCAGAATCCCTCGGGCGGAGCGCCGCTGCTGGGTTTCGCGCTCTCGGGACCCAATCTGGACCTGAATCCGGAAACCGCCGAGACCTGGTCGGTGGGCGCGGACATCGAGCCGATCGATCGGCTGCGGCTGTCGGTCACCTTCTTCAACGTCGAATATGAAAATCAGGTCAGTGCCTATCTTTCAAACCTCGCGATCCTGACGCAGGAAAGCCTGTTCGCCGGCACCGGAGTGATCCTCCGCGGCCAGGATGCACGCGATGCGGTCGCCGCCGCGCTCGCAGAGGGGCTGCCCGTGGTCGCCCGTCCAATTCCGGGCGGCGACATCGCCAACGTCGACCTGTTCATCGACGGGCGCAGCAAGAATCTGGGTCGTTCGATCACCCAAGGCATCGATTTCAGTGCGCTCTACAGCTTTGATCTCGGAATCGACGACCGGCTCACGCTGAACGCGTCGGGAACCTACCTCACCAACTATGAGGAAGCGATCACCGCGACCGCGCCGCTGAACGATGTGCGCAACCTCCTTTTCCGCCCGCTGACGTTCAAGGCACGCGCCAGCGCGACCTGGGACAGCGGCCCCTTCTCGCTTCGCGTGCTGGCGACGCATGTCGGAGGCTATGAGAATGATGCGGTGACGCCGTCCGAGGACGTCTCGTCGTTCACGCCGGTCGACCTGTCGCTCACCTGGCGGCTGGGCGAGGATGGCAGCGGGTGGATCGGGCGCGACCTGACCTTCACGCTGGAGGCGCGGAACGTGCTGGACGAGGATCCGCCCTATGTGAACCTGGCACCGGGCGGCAACGGCAGCGGCGGCTATGACGCGACCGCGTCGAGCCCGGTCGGCCGGTTGTTCGCGGCCAGTGTGCGCACGTCCTTTTGAGCATTGGGACCACGATGACTGCCGGGGGCGATCTCGAACTGCTGGTGACTGGCGATCTGGTTCTAGACGAACCGGACGCCGGCCACTGGCTGTCGGGGATCGCTCCGGCGCTTCGCGCTGCCGATCTCGCACTCGGCCACCTCGAAGTGCCGCACACCCGGCGCGGAGCCGAAATGAAGGGTGACGTCCCTGCCCCGGGCGCTCCTCCCGAGAACCTGGACGCGATCGCACAGGCGGGGTTCGGCATGCTGAGCCTCGCCGGCAATCACATCGCCGATTGCGGGCCGGAGGGAATCGCGGACACGATCGACCGGCTCGACACGCTTGGGATCGCGCATGCGGGGGCCGGGGCCGATCTCGCCACCGCACGGCGCGCCGCCTTCGTTCAGCGCGGCGGGCGACGCATTGCGCTGCTCAGCTATAATTGCGTCGGCCCGCGGATCGGCTGGGCCGGTCCCGCAAAGGCGGGCTCCGCGTATCTGCGCGTCGACACTGCGGATGGTTCGCCGATTGCGCCTGCCGCGCCGCTGGATCGCGCCGCTGACGAAGCGTTCGAGATGCTGCGCGAGGACATCGCGCACATACGCCGCGACGCGGACTGGGTGCTCGTCGCGCTGCACAAGGGGCTGGTCCATGTTCCCGCGCGCCTTGCGCCCTATGAGCGCCCGCTGGCGCATGCCGCGATCGAGGCGGGCGCGGACGCGGTGCTCGGCCATCACGCCCATATCGTGCGCGGAATCGAATTTCATCGGGACCGCCCGATCTTCCACGGCCTCGGCAACGGGTGCGTCGTGACGTCGGCGCTCAGCCCCGGACAGGACCATCCGGCAAGGGCCGAATGGGCCGAGCGGCGCAAGAAGCTGTTCGGCTTCGAACCCGATCCGGCCTACACGCTCGCTCCCTTCCATCCCGAGGCGGTGAACGCGTTCATCGGAAGACTCTCGCTGCTGTCCGATGGCCGGATCAAGGCAGGCGTGGTGCCGGTCCATGTCGAGGCGCCCGGTCGGCCGGTCCTCGCCGACCGTCGGAGCGGCGCCGAGATCGCCCGTTATCTCGAGGCGATCACGGTCACGGCGGGCTTGCCCCCGGTCGTGATCGGCGACGACGGCACCGTTCGGGAGGCGGCGTGACTCTTCTGCGCTCGTGCCTCATCTGGGGTGGCGGCGGCGCGCTGCTTGCCGCGACCGCGATCGATACGCTCGCGGTGGTCGGACGTCAGCTCGGCATGCCGGTGCGCGGATCGATTGAGCTGATCCAGGCTGCCGTCCTCGTCGCTGGCGGAATCGCGCTGGTCGTTGCCACGCTTGCCGATCGCCACGCGCGCGTGCGGCTGATGGTCGATCGGCTCGGCGGCTGGCGCCGCGCGGGCGCCGAACGCGCTTCCGACCTGCTCACCGCCCTGTTCTTCGCCTGCCTGCTCGGCGGCTCGGGCTGGCTGGCGCTCGACCTGTGGGCCGCCCATGAAATGAGCGAGCTGGTCGGCGTGCCGTGGCGCTGGCTGCGGCTTTTCGCCAATCTGTGCCTCGCCGCGGTGACGCTGCTCGCGCTGCGCCAAGCGCTTCGGGGTCGTGGCCGGTGATAGCGAGCGCCGGAACCGGTCTTGTCGGTGTACTGATCCTCCTCGCGCTCCTGTTGGCGGGCGTGCGGATCGGCGTGGCGCTGGGGCTCGTCGGCCTCGGCGGGCTGATGCTGGTGCTGGGGGTCGAGCCCGCGCTGATCAAGTCCGGCGTCATCGTCGTCGAGACGCTCACGCGCTACGAACTCGGCACGCTGCCGCTGTTCCTGCTGATGGCGCAGATCTTCTTCGCCGCGAACGCCAGTCGCGACCTGTTCGACGCGGCGGCCAAGTTCGTCGGGCATCGGCGCGGAGGGCTTGCCTATGCCGCAGTCGGAGGCTGCGCAGGTTTCGGCGCGATCAACGGGTCGAGCCTCGCCACCGCCGCCACGGTGGGCATGGTCGCGCTACCCGAGATGCGCAAGCGCGGCTATGCCGACACGCTCGCCACCGGATCGGTGGCCGCGGGCGGCACGCTGGGGCAGATGATTCCGCCGTCGGGCGCGCTGATCGTGTTCGGCATCATCGCCGAACAGTCCATCGGGACGCTGTTCACCGCCGCGATCGTGCCCGGCATCACCCAGATGCTGCTGTACATGCTCGTCATCTGGCTGGTCGTGCGGCTGAAGCCGGAGACCGGACCGACGAGCGAGCGCGCAACCTGGGGCGAGCGCTGGCGCTCGCTGGCCCGGATATGGGACATGCTGCTCCTGATCCTGCTCGTTATCGGCGGCATCGCGGTCGGCGTCGTCAGCCCGGCCGAGGCGGCGGCGGTCGGCGCTGCGGGCGCGCTCGCGATCGCCGCGCTGCGCAGGCGCCTCAGCCGCGCAATGCTGCGCGAGGCGTTCGAGCGCACGCTGGAGACGAGCGGACTGATCCTGCTGGTGATCATCGGCGCGCTGATCTTCTCGGTGTTCGTCAGCGTCACCGGACTGCCCGACGCGCTGGGCGAAGCGGTCACGGCGCTCAACCTCGGCTCGTTCGGCACCTTGCTGCTGATCGCGGCGTTCCTGCTGCTGCTCGGTTCGGTGCTCGACGGGCTCGCGCTGATGCTGCTCACCACGCCGATCCTGCTGCCGATCGTCGGCGCGGCGGGCATGTCGCCCATCTGGTTCGGCATCTTCATCACCCGCGCGATGGAGATCGGCTTCGTCCATCCGCCGCTCGGCATGAACCTCTATGTCATTCAGGGCGTCGCCAAGGACGTGTCGATCAACCGCATCTTCAAGGGCGTGCTGCCGTTCCTGGCGAGCGACTTCCTCCACCTTCTCCTGCTCATTCTCTTCCCGGCGCTGGTGCTCTGGCTGCCGGGCTGGATCGGACACTAGATGATGATCGCCAGCATAGGCCCCTGCCTCCCGCACGACCTGTTCGCCGCCACCGGCCGCTATAACGGGCCGCTGGAATGGGACGTCTCGCGCGCCACGCCGCGTGCCGACCGCTGGCTCGAAAGCAAGTTCGCACCCTGGACACGCTCGATCCTCGAACGCTGGGCCGAGGGCGCCTATGACCATCTCGAGGCAGTGGTGTTCAGCCGCGTCGATGATTCGGCGCAGCGGCTCTATTATTATCTCTGCGAGTTGCAGCGCAGTGGCGCGATGGGCGGTCCCGCGCCGATCCTGCTCGACATCGCCAAGGTGCCGCGCACGAGCAGCGCCGACCACAGCATCGCCGCACTCCGAAAGCTCGCCGACCGCTTCGCCGTGAGCGACGCCGCGCTCGAAGCGGGAATCGTCGCTACCAACATGGAGCGCGGCGCCGAGCTTGTCGAAACCTCCGCGCCGGCTTGCCTGATCGCAGGCACGCCGCCGCCCGACCGGCGACTGCACCTGGCCGTCGAGACAGCCGGCTTCGCGGCATTCGGCGCGACGCTCGCAGATCTGTGGCGCGATCCGGGTCCCCGTGTCGCCGAAGCTACCGGAGACCCTGCCGCCGCGATCGGCCGCCAGCTCCACCAGCGTCCCGACGACCAGCGCGGCTTTACCGACAGCGCGGCGAGGATCGCCGCCGATGCGCGCCGGATCGACGCGAAAGCCGCAGTGCTCTGGTATACCGAGGAAGACGAGGCGAGAGTCTGGAGTGTGCCAGCTGCCCGCGCCACCCTGGCCGATGCGGAGATACCCACGCTGGTGCTCACCCGTCGCGGCTGGACTGCGAAGGACGGCGCACCGGAAGAAATCGGCGGCTTTCTCGCGGGGATTAGCGCATGAAGCCGCTCGCCGGACACCGAATCGCCGTACTCGGCGGCATGGCCGATCGCCCGCTCGCGCGGATGCTGGCTTCGCTCGGCGCCGAGCTGGGCGGGCCGATCGAGGGTGCGTCGTTCGTGATCGACGATCTCGGTCGCGCGAACGTCGCCGAAGCGATTCCGGAGGCTGCGGTCCACGTCTCGGTCACGCCCTTCGGTTCCGATGGTCCCCGCAGCGACTGGCGCGGCGGCGAGCTGGTCGCCTCGGCGATGGGCGGCACGCTGCGCGTGACCGGCGAACCCGGGCGGTCGCCGGTCAAGGAAGCGGGCGACGCCTGCACCTTCCATGCCGACATGGTCGCCGCAGCCGGAGCCATGGCGGCGCATTATGCGCGCGGCACCCATGGCAAGGGCCAGCATGTCGATGTTTCGATCCAGCAGGTCGCGTTCAGCCGCAACGTCAACGGCGTGCTCGTCTGGCAGTTCGACCGGCGCAAGCTGCACCGCGTCGGCGGCGCCCTCGCCTATGGCAAGGCCACCGTGCGCGCCATCTGGACGCTCGCCGACGGCTGGTGCTTCCATTCGCTGATGACCGGCCGCCTGGGCGCGCCCGCCAACCAGGCGCTGTCGGACTGGATGGACGAGGTTGGCGTCACGAACCCGCTGCGCGGTACCGATTGGCTGAACTACAACCGCTCTACCCTGCCGGCCGAAACGCGTGCCGAATGGGAAGCCGCGATCGCCGCCTTCTTCGCCACGCGCACCAAAGCGGAGATCGCGACCGAAGGCCGTCGGCGCGGGATCAACTCCTGTGTCGTCAACGAACCCGCCGACGTGCTCGCCGACCCGCATCTGGCCACGCGCGGCTTCCTCGACACGCCCTCGGGCCTGCCCGAACGGTTCGCAGTGCTGCGCGAGGGCGCGCCTGCCGAGGCACCTGCGGTACACACCGGCGAGCGGCCCGGCCCGCTGTCGGGGGTGCGCGTGCTCGATTTCGCCTGGGCGCTGGTCGGATCGATCACCACCAAGACGCTGGGCGACCTCGGCGCCGATGTGGTGAAGGTGGAGACGCGCACCCGCCCCGATCTGTCGCGGCTCGACGTGCAGGTTTCGGCCTCGCAGGTAGGCAATCTCGACGACAAGCCCTGGTTCGCGCATCTCAACAGTTCGAAGCGCAGCCTGTCGCTCAACATGAAGGCGCCGGGCGCACGCGAGATCCTCGACCCGCTGATCGACTGGGCCGATGTGGTGGTCGAGAATTTCTCGCCCGGCACGATGGCCAAGCTCGGCCTCGATTATGACAGCCTCGCCGCGCGCAATCCGGGCATCGTGATGGTTTCGGGCAGCGTCTATGGCCAGACCGGCCCACTGGCGCAGGAATGGGGCGTGGACGGCACCGGCGGCGCGCTTTCGGGCCGCACCTTCCTGACCGGCCATGCCGACGGCGACCCGGTGATCCCCGGCGCGGTCCCGTACGGCGACGTGATCGTCCCCTTCGTGATGGCCGCCAATGTCGCTGCCGCGCTCCAACATCGGCGCGACTCCGGGCGCGGCTGCCATATCGATGCTGCGATGTACGAAATCTGCGTTCAGCAGATGCGCGACTATCTCGCTGCCGCGAAGCGCGGCGAGCGCCCGCAGCGCGCCGGAAACGCCGATCCCGCCATCTTCTTTCAGGATGTGTTCGCCGCCGCGGGCGAGGATCGCTGGGTGGCGATCAGCCTGTTCGACGAAGCCGATCGCGCGAAGCTGGAGGCAATCACCGGCCCCGACATCGCACGCTGGTGCGCGGCGCGCGAGGATCACGCGATCGCCGCCGAGCTTCAGGCCGCCGGAATCGCGGCTGGGGTGGTGCAGGACGCCGAGGATTTGATCGAGCGCGACCCGCAGCTTGCCGACCGCGCGGCGCTGGTGACGCTCGACCATCCGCTGCTCGGCCCGTTCGGCCATATCGCGACGCCGCTGCGCCTCTCGCGCGACCGCGTCGCGCCGTTCCGCGCGCCTGCGATGGGTGAGCATGCGCTGGAAATCGCACGCAGCATGTGCGGCCTGTCGCCCGAGCGGGTGCAGGCGATGCGGGAATCAGGAGTATTCGAATGAGCACGGCCACCGGACAGCGCAGCCGCAAGACGCTGACCTGCACCGCCGAGGCGAACGCCTATCAGAAGCGGTTCGGCGCCGATCTGCGCCGGCGCGTGGTCGAGGAAGGCGAGCCCTTCGCCATCGTCCAGGCGGACACGCCGCACGAGATCTTCCATGTGATGGACATTCCGATCATCACCAACCAGTGGTGGTCGGCCTATATCTCGGCCAAGCAACTGTCGGGCCGCTATTTCCAGGTGCTCGCCGATCACGGCTATCCTGAGAACAGCTGTAAATATTGTTCACTGGGCTTTGCCTGCACGCTCGCCAATGATCCCGCCACCGCGCCTTGGGGCGGGCTGCCGACGCCGACGGTGCTGGTCGCGCGGCTCACCTGCGACTGTATCCAGCACGTCTTCGGCCAATGGGCCGATGCGATGGGCACCGACTTCTTCCCACTTGAGGCGCCCGCCTGGCCGAAGAAGGATCCGCTGTGGTTCAAGCATTCGAACCGGCAGTGGCGCGACGTTTATGATCCCGATCGGATCGCGCTGCTGGTGCGCGAGATGCGCGACCTGATCGCGCTGCTGGAAAACCGCACCGACCGCCGCTTCGAAGAGGAGAAGCTCCACCATCTGATGGAGCGGATCAATGAGCAGGAAGGCTATCTGTGGGAAGCTGCGCAGGCGATCGGCACCGCCCGTCCCTGCCCCGTCTCGATCGCCGAGCAGATGCCCAACACGATGATTCCGCAATGGCATCGCGGCAGCGACTGGGCGGTCGCGCACGCGAAGCGATTCCGCGACGAAGTGCGCGAGCGGATCGACCAAGGGCTGGGCGCGGCGACCAACGAGAAGATTCGGCTGATGTGGATCGGCGCCGGCGTGTGGCACGATCCCGGCTTCTATCAGGCGCTGGAGGAGCGGCTCGGCGCGGTATTCGTCTGGTCGATGTACCTGCCGTTCGCCGGCCCGCAATATATCCGCGACGTGCAGGGGCGGCCCATGGACGCGCTCGCCAGCCGCATCTGTTCGATGAACGAAGTGCTGCACCTGCCGCCCTGGATGAACGAATGGATGACGAGCGAAGCCGAACGCTGCGGGATCGATGCCGCGCTGGTGCTGCTGCCGCCCGACAATCGCCTCTCGCAGTCGGGCACCAAGATCACTGCCGAATCGCTGAAGGCGTCGGGAATGCCGGTGCTCTCGCTCGACGCCGACATGGTCGACGCCAAGAACTGGAACCACGATCACATGGTCGGGCTCGTCGCGGATTTCCTGCGGGAGAAGGGGCTGGCATGAGATTGGTCGCACTTCTCCTCGCGATCCTGCTCGCCGGTTGCGAACGCCCGCTGCCGCCGGGCACGACCGAGCTTATCTATGCCACCCCCTATTCGCCCGGGCACCCGTTCAGCCGTGCGGACCAGCGCTGGATCGAATTCGTCGAGGCGCGCTCGGGCGGCACGCTGCGCATTCGCCCGATTTGGTCCGGCGGACTCCTCTCTTCGGACATGTCGATGGAGGAACTGCGCCACGGCGTTGCCGATATCGGCCTCATCACGCCGATCTATGCGCGCGGCGGCAGCCATTTCCTGCGCATTCAGACGGGTTTCTACAGCGGCGCCGACAGCATCGACGCGCAGTTGCAACTTTATCGCTGCATCGACGCCGCCGAACCGCAGGTCGCGCGCGAGCTGCATGGCCTGAAGCTGCTCGCGGTTCAGGGCGGCGCGCTGCCGGGGATCGTCACCCGCGACAGGCCGGTACGCACACTCGACGATCTCCAGGGGCTGCGCATCCGCGCGCCAACCGAATTGCTGAGCGTGCTCGACCGGCTGGGGGTCGATGCGGTCAACATGCCGATGGGCGACGTCTATTCGGCACTGGCGAAGGGCGTGATCGACGGGGTGATCGCCCCGCCCGACACTTTCTCCGCGCTCCACTTCGCCGAAGTTGCGGACTATTACGCAACGCTCGCGATCCCGCGCGGCGCCTATCCCTCCCGGGCGATGGGGCTGGACCGCTGGAATCTGCTGACCGAAGCGGAGCGCGCGATCCTCACCGAGTCGATCCCGGTGTGGGAAAATGCGCTCACGGAGGAAGTGCAGGCCGCCACCGAGCGCGGGCTCGCCGAAGCGCGCCGGCAGAACATCCGCACCACCACGTTCTCCGATGCCGAACAGCATCGGTTCGACCGGCTCTATCTCGAGGACGCCGAGCAGAACGCCCGCGCGCTTCGCGATGTCGGGATCGATGCGACGCACGCATTCCGCACCGCCCGCGCCAGCGTGCGCGGCCGCAATCAGATCAGCTGCAGGAGTCCCACATGAAAGCGTTGACCCTTGGCCTCGCGCTGCTCGCGGCGCCCGCACAGGCGCAGTCCGCCGATCCGGCCGGCCCAGGTCCAATCGGCGCGCCCGCCGGTTCGGGGTTCTATCCTGCGATCGCCGAAGCGCGCGCCGACGCGGCCGGGTACACCCTCTATCGTCCCGCCACGCTGCCGAATGCGCGGCTGCCGCTCGTGCTCTGGGGTAATGGCGCGTGCCGCGACAATGGCCTGAGCGCGAGCCATTTCCTGCGCGAAATCGCCAGCCACGGCTATATCGTCGTCGCCAACGGCGCACCGCGCCGCGAGCTGCCGGTGGCGCAGGAAATCGCGCCGATGCCGACGCGCGTTCCCACTCCCGCCGAGCGTACGCCCGACGAGACGAGCGTCGCGCAGCTGCTCGCCGCGATCGACTGGGCCGAACGGGCCAATGCCACCCCGGCCGACCCGCTGTACGGCCGGGTCGATAGCGATCGCATCGCAGTGATGGGCCACAGCTGCGGCGGTTTGCAGGCGCTGGCGGCGGGCGCCGATCCGCGCATCGACACTGTCGTCGCCTTCGCCAGCGGCGTGTACGAACGTCCGGGCAGCGGGCGCAGCGGCGTCACCATCCGCAAGGCCGACCTTGCCCGGCTGCACACGCCGGTCGCCTATATTATCGGCGGGCCCGAGGATATCGCCTACCCCAACGCAATCGACGACTTCGAGCGGATCGACCATGTTCCGGTATTCCTCGGCAATCTGCCGATCGGCCATATGGGCACTTTCTGGCTGGCGAGCGGCGGCGACTGGGCACGGGTCGGCAGCGCCTGGCTCGACTGGCAGCTGAAACACGACAGCCAGGCTGGCGCATGGTTCGTCGGCGAGGATTGTCGCCTGTGCACAACCCATGGCTGGAGCGTCCAGCGCAAGCAGTTTCCGGAGTTTCCATGACGCAGCCACTCGCCGGCATCCGCGTGGCCGATTTCAGCCATGTGATGGCGGGCCCCTATGCCTCGCACCTGCTGAGCCTGATGGGCGCGGAGGTGATCAAGATCGAGTCGCGCGCAGGCGACAATTTCCGCAGCTATGGCGCCGATCCGAGCGGCGAAGGCCTCAGCGCGGCGTTCATCGCGGCGAATGCTGGCAAGAAATCGATCGCGCTCGACCTGAAGAATTCCGAGGACCAGGCAATCGCGCGCGGCATCATCGAGCGATCCGACGTGCTGCTCGAGAATTTCCGGCCCGGCGTGATCGCCCGGCTGGGCTTCGCCTATGAAACGGTGCGCGCGTACAACCCGCAGATCATCTTCTGCTCGGTGTCGGGCTATGGCCAGGACGGGCCGTATCGCGACTGGCCAGCGATCGACAATATCGTCCAGGCGACCAGCGGCATGATGATGCTGAGCGGCGACGAAGGGGACCCGCCGATGCGCGTCGGCTTCCCGATCGTCGACACGCTCACCGGGCAGACCGCCGCGATCGCGATCCTTTCGGCGCTGCTCCGGCGCGCGAACGGCGGTGGCGGCGGCTATATCGACGTGTCGATGCTCGATGCGAGCCTGGCGTTCATGACCTCGGCCCTGACGCCCTATCTGGCCACCGGCACGCCGATGCGCCGAATGGGCAATACCGGCTATAGCGGACTGCCCACCGCATCGCTGTTCACGGCGGGCGACGGCCGGCAGATTTCGCTGGGCGTGGTCCAGCCGCGCCAATTCGCGACACTCGCGCGGGAGCTTTCGCGGGAGGATTGGCTCGACGATCCACGCTATGCGACGCCCGAGGCACAGCGGGCGAACTTCAATGCGCTGCATGCCGAACTCGCGGCCGAATTCGCGAAGCGCGACGCCGCCGACTGGGAGCGCAGCATGAGCGCGCAGGGGATTCCCTGCGGCATGGTGCGCCGCGTCGACGAAGCCTCCGACCTCGCCAGCGCGGAAGCGATGCTGGAGCTCGACCTTTCCAACGGCACGGACGGGGCGCGACTCACGATCCCCGGCCCGGGCTTTCGCATGCGCCCAGTCGCGGCGACTTCCGGCGCGGTTCCTCCCCGGCTGGACGAGCATCGCGAGGAAATCCTGGAGTGGCTGGCGCGCGGCGACTAAGCCGCGCGCAACCACCCTCAGCCCCAGACAGAGTTCGCCACGTCGATCACCAGCCGCAGCTTCGCGGCCTGCTGCTCGACTGCGATGTCGTTGCCATGCACCGTCGAGGAGAAGCCGCACTGCGGCGAGAGCGCCAGCTGGTCGAGCGGCGCGTAGTTCGCCGCCTCGTCGATCCGGCGGCGAACGTCGTCCGGCGATTCGAGCTCGCCGAGCTTCGTCGTGACCAGCCCCAGCACCACCGTCTTACCCTTGGGCAAGTGGCGCAGCGGCGCGAAGTCGCCCGAGCGCGGATCGTCATATTCAAGGAAATAGCCGTCGATGTTCAGTTCGTTGAACAGCACTTCGGCAACGGGCTCGTAGCCGCCTTCGGCCGCCCAGGACGAGCGATAATTGCCGCGGCACAGGTGGACGCAGACCTTCATGTCCTCGGGTCGGTCGCGAATGGCGTCGTTGATGATCCGGGCGTAGAGCCGCGGCAGCTCGTCCGGGTCCATGCCGCGCTTTCGGGCGTTCTCGCGCTGGGTGTCGTCGCACAGATAGGCGAGATTGGTGTCGTCAAGCTGGAGATAGCGGCAGCCGGCATCGGCCAGGCTGGCGATTTCCGCACGATATGCCGCCGAGAGATCGGTGTAGAATTCGTCGAGGTCGGGATAGGCCGTCGCGTCGATCGCTTCGCGTCCGCCACGGAAGTGCAGCATCGTCGGCGAGGGGATCGTCACCTTGGGCGTGCGAGTGGTGCAGCTCGCCAGAAACTCGAAATCCGCGCGCTGGATATCGCGGACATGTGCGATCTTTCCCGCGATCTTCATCACAGGCGGCGCATATTCCAGCTCGGTGCCGCCATGCTGGTGGAACTTCACCTGCGTTCCGCCCGCCTCCTCCACGCCGTCCAGCTGAAGCAGGAAATCGGTGTGGAAATAGGTGCGGCGAAACTCGCCATCGGTGATGCCCTGCAGCCCCAGCTCCTCCTGGAACTTGACGACCCCTCGGATCGCATCGTCCTCCACCGCGCGCAGCGCACCGGCATCGATCGAATCTGCACGAAACGCCTCGCGCGCGTCGAGCAGCGCCTTGGGACGCAGGAAACTGCCGACATGGTCGGCACGGAACGGGGCGGTGGTCATCCTATACTCTCCTTGCGTCCGAAATGTATGTAAGACATACAATATTGTCGCACCTGCATAACAGGGCGGATCAGGAGAGAGCAATGACCTGGATAGCCAATCGCTGGTACGTCGCGGCATGGGATTCGGAAGTCGATCGCAAACCGATCGCACGCACCATCTGCGGCGAACCGGTGATGCTGTACCGCAAGCTCGACCGCAGCGTCGTGGCGATGCGCGATGCCTGCCCCCACCGCCTGCTGCCGCTGTCGATGGGCTATAAGGAAGGCGATTCGATCCGCTGCCGCTACCACGGGCTGCTGCTCGGTGCCGACGGATGCGCCGAGGAGATGCCGGTCAAGAGCGAGCGCGTGCCCCGAGCGGTGCGCGCGCAGCTTTACCCGGTGGTCGAGCGGCACCGCTTCATCTGGGTATGGATCGGCGACCCCGCGCGCGCCAACCCCGATCTCGTCCCGGATTTCTGGCCGTGCAGCGCGCCCGGCTGGACCTTCGACGGCGGCTACAGCCACATCGCCTGCGACTATCGGCTGGTGATCGACAATCTGATGGACCTCAGCCACGAAACCTATGTCCATCAGGGCTCGATCGGCCAGCACGAGATCCTGGAAAGTCCCATCGAGACGGAAGTACGCGGAGAGGATGTCTTCGTGCGGCGCTGGATGCCGGGTATCGAACCGCCGCCCTTCTGGCGCGACGCGCTGCGCTCGGCCGGGCCGGTCGACCGTTGGCAGGTGTGCCAGTTCGTCGCGCCATCGTCGGTGCTTATCGACGTGGGCGTTGCTCCCGTCGAAGCCGGAGCGACGATCGACGCGCATGATGCCGGAGTCCGGGGATTCGTGATCGATGCGATGACCCCGGAAAGCGAAATCAGCACCCATTATTTCTGGGGCATGGCGCGAAACTTCGATATCGACGATGCCGGCTTCACCGCGCGGTTCAAGGCGCAGCAGGGCCATGTGTTCGATGAGGATGTGGACGTGCTCGAAGCCCAGCAACGCTCGATCGATGCAAACCCTGGCCTCAAGCTGCGCGGCTTTTCCGTCGATCAGGGCAGCGTGCGCGCACGCCAGATCATCCGCAAGCTGATCGCGGCCGAAGGCGGCGATGGCATCTGAAGTCACGCTCGGCGAACTCGACTCGATCCTCGGGCTGCGAATCCGCCGCGCGCATGGCGCGGTGCAACGTCATTTCACCGACCATTTTGCCGAGCTGGGGCTGACGCAGAAGCAGGTGTCGGTGCTATGGCTCGCGGGCAATCACCCCGGGCTTGCGCAGACCGATCTGGCGCGCGCACTCGATACGGACCGTGCGACCACGATGGCGCTCGTCCACGGCCTCGAGAAGCGCGGGCTGCTCGCACGCACCGCTTCCTCGCAGCCTGATCGGCGGCGCATCGCGTTCCAGCTGACAGCGGACGGAGCGCGACTGCTCGAGCGGAGCCGCGCGGCTATCGCCGCACACGAAGCGTGGCTCGCGGCACGATTCACCTCGGACGAGCTGGTCCAGCTGCACGCACTGCTGGCGCGCATCTATCGCTGACGATTTTGTTGCCTTTCATAACAAAGTCCCGCACATTTGCTGGACAAGAATATGGAGGGGAAGTTGGCCACCGATCCGCGCACGCTGATCCATCGCGAACCGATGTCGCGCTTTCAATGGGGCGTCGTCGCAACGATGATCGGCCTCAACGCACTCGACGGATTCGACGTGCTGTCGATCAGCTTCGCCTCGCCCGGCATCGCCGCCGAATGGGGGATCGACCGCGCCGCGCTCGGCATCGTCCTGTCGATGGAACTCGTCGGAATGGCGATCGGCTCGGTCGTGCTGGGCGGCGTCGCCGACCGGGTCGGCCGGCGCGCGACGATCCTCGGCTGCCTCGCACTGATGACGGGCGGGATGCTGGGCGCCGCGACCGCTGACGGAGTCACTATCCTTTCCGCGTGGCGCGTGCTCACCGGGCTCGGCATCGGCGGCATGCTGGCCGCCACCAATGCCGCGGTCGCCGAGGCGGCGAACGACAGGCGGCGCTCCCTCGCCGTCGTGCTGATGGCGGGAGGTTATCCGGTCGGCACGATCATCGGCGGGATGATCTCCGCCGTGCTGCTCGCCTATTTCGACTGGCGGGCGGTGTTCGTGTTCGGCGCGGTCGCCAGCGCGATCTTCGTGCCGCTGGTGCTCTGGTGCGCACCCGAATCGATCGCGTTCCTCATGCACAAGCGCCCTCCCGACGCGCTCGCACGGATCAACCGGACACTCGGCCGGATGGGGCATCCGCCTGTCGAATCACTGCCCCCAGCCAGCGAGACGGAAACGCGCAAGACACCGGTCGGGGCGCTGTTCTCTACCGCGCTCGCGCGCGCCACGATCTTGCTGACGCTCGCCTATCTCGCGCACATCATGACCTTTTACTTCATCCTGAAATGGATTCCGAAGATCGTCGTCGACATGGGCTTCGTCCCCTCGTCCGCGGCCGGGGTGCTGGTATGGGCTAGCGTCGGCGGCGCGAGCGGATCGCTGCTGCTGGGGCTGCTCACCGCCCGGATCCGCGTGCTGGCGCTCACCATCGCGGCGATGCTGGCCTCGACCGCGCTCGTCATCCTGTTCGGCCGGGGGCAGAGCGATCTCACCGGCCTGTCGGCGGTGGCCGCCATCGCGGGCTTTGCGACCAATGCGGGCGTCGTCGGCCTCTACGCGCTGATCGCCCAGTCCTTCCCCACCGGCACGCGCGCCACCGCGACCGGCTTCATCATCGGGATCGGGCGCGGAGGATCGGCGCTGGCGCCGGCGCTCGCCGGCTTCCTGTTCGCGGCCGGATACGGGCTGCAGACCGTCGCGATCCTGATGGCGCTGGGCTCGACCGTCGCGGCGATCGCGCTGTTCGGGCTGCGTGGCTGGCGACAGCCGGAGGAGCGGGCGGCCTGAACCGCCTCCCGCTCCCGTCGGCGGCTCAGTCGCCGGCGTCGGCCAGCGACTGGGCGAGCAGTGGGTCAGCGACGCAGGAATAAGAGGAGGCGCTGTCGGTCGGCCCCTGCCCGTCATAGCGGGCGGATTGCGGAAAGGGACACAGCGCCCGGCTGAATGCTCCGGTCCCGTCGACAATCTTGGTCGCGGTCACGCGCTGCGGCGCCTCGTCTCGCTCGACCCAGTCGATCAGCGCCCAAAGCATATCGCGCGAGCGATCGCCCGGCCAGCTCATGTGTCCCGAACCGCCGAACATGTCGGCGCCCGGTCCGCCGCGGCAATGATACATGCCCGGCACCAGGAACAGCCGCACCGAATCGTCGAGCCGGTCGAGCCCGCCCTGCGCATGAACGAGCGACTCGTAGTAATCGATCGTCGGCCCCGCGTTGGTCGAGGGATCGGCCCAGCCCTGATAGAGGATCGCCTTGCCCCCGCGCGCCAGGAACGAACCGATCGACACGCGGTCGGCGCGCAGTTCGGGCATCATGCGGTTGGCGGCGGCGAGATCGGCGGTGCGCCGGAACGTCTCCGCATCCCAATTGGGATCGTCGTAAACGCCATCGGCCCACATCGCCCGCAGCAGCGGCGACGGCGGCCCGGGACGGGTGCGAACACCGGGAAAGAGCCCTCCGTCCATCGGCATGCCGCTTTCGTCGGGCATTGGCGCGATGATGGCATTCAGCATCGCCAACCTGGGCGCGGTCAGGCACCCCTCGGTCTGGCCCGGCCGGCAGAGCAGAGTCGCGGTGTCGAAACTGCACGCCATCGGATTTTCGATGATCCCGTCGCGCACGCCGTCGCTGGCGTCGCATGTTTCAGTCACGCGGTGTTCGTAGAGCGACCAGTCGTCGTCGCTCAGCGCCGCCTCCGGCTGCCGCGCCTGCTGAAGCGCGAACCACAGCATCCGTACCGACTGAAGCGGCATATAGGGCCCCGGCGCGCCCGCGAGCACGCCGTCATAGTCGCCCGGATAGGTCTGCATCTCCTTCAGCGCCTGGCGACCGCCGCCCGAACAGCCGGTGAAATAGCTGCGATCGGGCGCCCGGCCGTAGTAGCGCTCGGCCAGTCGCTTGGCGGCGACCGCCGTCAGATGCACCGCGCGATGTTCATAGTCGACGCGCGCCTTGGTGTCGGCCATCCACCGCGCCTGAGTCGCCTTGTGCCCGGAATCGGTGGTGACGGTGGCGAAGCCCTCTCCGACGCGGCGGCTCATGTCGAGATAGTTGTAGATCCCCGCATCGCCGCCCACTCCCGCGCCCAGCAACCGGCCGTTCCATTCGACCGGCAGCCACAGCTCGAAGCCGATATTTCCTTCGATCGCCCCTTCCACCCTGCACAGCGGCACCTGCACCGGCAGCGGCCGATAGAAGCTCTGGGTCACGGGCATCCAGGTCGGCGCGGGCTGGACGAGCGTCGCATCCGACACGACGACGCCGTCCGGATGCTGCCCGGCCAGCGCCGCGCAAGCGGCCGCCGTCATCATGCCGAAGAACATCAGAACTTCACCGATGCACTGACCGAAATGAGGCGCGGCAATGGGTTCGACGCCTGCGGGTCATAGCCGTTGGTGGTGTCGACGAAGGGAGGATCCTCGTCGAACAGGTTGCGCACGTCGACCGACAGCGACAGGAGCCGAGTCACGTCATAGCCCAGGAACAGATCGAACGTGTCGTAGTTGCCGATCTCCTGCACCGGCGTGACGGTGACATTGTCGTAGCCGGGCAGGTGATTCCACGTCAGCCGTCCGCGCAGCGATTCCCAGCGCGCACCGACGCTCGCCTGCGACCGGAATTTCTGGGTAAAGCCATAATCGTCGAGCACGTCGGTATAGCCCGCGCCCGGCACCGCCTCGAACAGATAGTCGAGGATATAGGTGCCCTGGATACCGGCATCGAGGTTCACGCCGCCCCATTCCCACGCATAGGCGAGCGAGAAATCGAGACCGCGCAGCAGGGACGTGCCCAGGTTCTGGCGGCGCCCGTCGGCGATGAAGGTCACCTGTGCCGGGTTGATCGGCGCATTGATCGGCAGTCCTGAATTGATCAGCGCGTCGATCTCGGCAGCGGTCGGATTGAACTGCACGAAGTCGGCGTAGAGCGGGTTGGTCAGCAGCCCCGGCGTGCCACGCAGCGCCTGGATCTGGTCGGTATAATCGATCCGGAAGTAGTTGACGCTGGCATTCAGCCCCGGCAACACCAGCGGCGCGGCTTCGACGCCGAACGACCATGTCTCGGCGGTTTCTGGGCGTAGATCGGGATTGCCGCCCGCGATGCCGATGCCGATCTGATTGCCCGATGCGCCCGGAAGGGTATCGAAGTAGAGGCCCGCGCCGCCGCCGACGGTCGAAACTTCGGTGAAGGTCGGCGCGCGGAACGAGGTGCCATAGGTGCCCTTCAGCCGCAGCCCCAGCCATGGCTCGTACGTCAGCCCGATCTTGGGATTGGTCGTGTCGCCGAAGTCGCTGTAATTCTCGTACCGGAGCGCCGCCGACAGCGAGAGCCGCTCAAGCCCCGGAGAGGCGTTGCCCGCCCCCACGATCGGCACGAACAGTTCGCCGAAGACCGCGTCGACGTTGCGAGAGCCATCGTCGGTCACGTGCATCAGCGCGGCCGAGCTGCCGATGGCGAGATCGGTATAGGTATATTCGACGCGATGCTCGCCGCCCACGGCGAGCCGCACGGCGCCCCCGGGAATGTCGAACAGCGAACCGTCCATCGTCACGTTGGCGACTTCCAGCCGGGTGCGCCCGGTAATATAGAAGGCGCGATCGGTGATCGCCTCCAGCGTCGCCGGATTGTTCGGGCCACCGAACACGTTGAGCGCGGTGGCCGGATTGGTGTCGGCCAGCGCCGCGGCGATCGCGCCGGCGCTGATCCCCCGGGTGCGCTGCGCGACTTCGTCCGATTCGCCATAGGCGTAATAGGCGGTCGCGCGGAAACCGAAGAACAGGTCCGCCTCGACGCCGCCGACCACATTGTAGGATTCGGCGTAATAGGGATTCTCGAGATAGCCGATCTCGGGCGTAAGCGAATAGCTGACCAGCACCGAGCTGGCGCCCGCCACCGGCGACACGAAAAAGGGATTGGTAGACGGCACCGTGGCGGTGAACGTCCCCTCCGTCGGGATCACGCCTTCGCGGTGCGACCAGAAGCCGTTGGCGAAGAGCCGGATGCCGTCGGTCACTTCCTGGCTGATGTTGCCGACGAAGCTCAACCGCTCCTGCTCGGGGATCACCGCCGTGTTGTCGGTATAGTCGCACAGGTTGCGCGTGCCCGGGACCAGCGCGCCCGCGGTAGCCGGAGTCACGCCCCCTTCGGGAATCGCATAGCTGGTGCCACCAACGGTGATCGTCCCGGGATTGCAGAAGTTCGAGCGGAGGTCGCGCCCGCCGCGATCGCGGTTGTCGGTGCGGTAGAAATCGAGTTCGCGACCGTAGAGCGTCGAAAAGTCGGTGTACTCCGCGGCCAGCGTCGCATAGCCGCCGTTCCACTGAACGCCGCCGATCGCGGCGATCTGCTTCTCGTCATAGTCGCCGTCGGTGAAGCCGTAACGCGCTCGCGCCTCGAAGCCGGTGAAATCCTTGCGCAGGATGAAGTTCACCACGCCCGCCACCGCGTCCGAGCCATAGATCGCCGAGGCGCCGTCGGCGACCACTTCGACGCGGGCCAGCGCGATCGATGGGATCACCGAGGGGTCGGTGAACTGCCCCTGCGTGCCCTGCGGTGGAAAGCGGCGGCCGTCATAGAGCAGCAGCGTGGCGTTGGTGCTCAAGCCCCGCAGGTTGATGCCCGCGCCGCGCGTCGCGTTCGCCGCACCGTTCTGCGCGAGGCCGCCGGCGCGATTGGCGCCGAGCGAAACCACCTGCGGCACGCGGCGCAGCAGGTCGTTGGTCGAATTGACCGGCTCCTCCTCGATCCGCTCCTGGTCGAGCGCGATGACGTTCGAACCAGTCGGCTCGATGCCGCGGATACGGCTGCCGGTGACGACGATTTCCTGTGGCGCGTCGGCGCCCGGATCGCCCGCCGTGTCGGTCGGGCGCTCTTGTGCGGTCTCCGGCTCGGCCGTCTGCGCCGCCGCCGGTGTTCCGAGCATGAGGGCGATCGCTCCCCATGCGCTGCGGCCGAGCAGTGTGGCCCGGCGCTGTCCGTCGAAATGCTTCATATTCCCCTCCACTTTGCTGGCGCGTGTTGCCCGCGCTTCGTGCCTTGATGATGAGTTGTTCAGACGCTCTCCGCCCGTGCCGCGCGCGCGCGCTGCGAAAGGCGCGGCGCCAGCGAGAGCAGGGCGATGGCGACGATCAGGATGCCCGCGCCGATCAGTTCGCCGGTGCGCGGATGCGGCAGGCCCCAGACCCAGGCGAGGATCAGCGCGCCGCCGACGCCCGCGATCAGGCTCGCGGCGCGCTCGAGCGGCACGCAATAGGCGTTTTCGCGCGGGTCGAGCAGGATGATGATGGCGAACACCGAGACGACCGTGAGGGTGAAGCCGATACCGAACAGCGGCAGGATCACCGGATCGGTCCAGACGCTGACGAAGCCCCAGCCGAGCTGGCCCGACTGGTCGCCGAAGCCGACCGCCGAAATCGCCGCGAGCATCGCCACCGACAGCGGCAGCGCGAACACCTTTTCCTCGACGAAATATTTGCGCACCGAGGCGGGATCGCCGCTCTTCGACACCTTGGTCATCACCGCGAGGCGGATGAAGTAGCCGATGGTGTAGAGAACCACCGTCAGGATCGCGAGCGGCGGCAGGTTGAATCCCCCGCGGTCGCCGATCGCGATCGCCAGCGCCGCCAGCACCATCACCAGCGCGGTCCAACTCCACCAGCGTACCTTGCGACCGAAGGCGATATCGACCAGCGGCGCGATGATCAGGATGTCGCCGCGCATCAGCAGCTGGATGAACGGGATGCTGACGCCCTCGAACGTGAACGACAGCGGCACCGTGAACAGCACCATCGCGGTGCCGATCCCCGACAGGAAGGTATAGCGCGTCGGAATCGGGATTCGCGCGCCCGCCACCTGCACTCCATTGGCGTCGCGGTGCCAGCCGGACCACCAGATGAACAGATAGGTGAGCACGGTACTGATGATCAGCGAGGCGGGCAGCGTCTCCAGCCCCGTCAGCGGCCGCCCCAGCCCCGCATGCGGCGTGCTCGTCACCAGCTTGGTGATGATGACGTTAGGCAGATACGCCAGCAGATAGAGAGCGACATAGCCCTCGATCGGGAATGCGGATGCCTTGCCGTTCATGCCGCTTCCTCCAGCACCACCATGTCCTCCTCCACGCGGTAGCGGGCGTTGAGACCCGCCTCTCCGGTCACCGCCGTCATGTAATCGACCACTTCGGCGTGCCGGTCGCTGCCGCGCTCGACGAAGCGGGGAATGGCATCGCGGTCGATGTAGAGCGGCAGGAATCCTGAGCGGACGATCCGCCCTCCGGCGATCTCGAACCGCGCGACCATCGACAGGCGCGACGCCTTGGGGAAATTGTAGAGGCTCTCGAAATCGGGCTCCCATTCCTCGGCGAGCACGCGAATCTCGTTGAAGCTCTTCGACGCCGCATGGGCCGGATCCATCTTCAGGTCGGTCGCGAAATTGCACAGCGAGTAGAAGACAGGCTTGCCATCGATCAGCTCGCACCCCTTCAGGATATGCGCATGGCCGCCCAGGATCGCGTCGGCGCCTGCCGCGACTGCCGCCCGCGCCACATCGCGCTGATAGTCGGCAATGCTCGCACGGACGAAATGGATGCCCCAGTGGAGCGACACGAACACCAGGTCGGCGTCGGCCTTGGCGGCGCGGATGTCGGCCTCCAGCGCCGCGAGATCCTCGCGGTGCGGATAGCTATGGATGCGAGCAGGCGTGCCGGGCTGGTCATGTTCGATCTGCTCGTAGACGGTGAAGGCCCGCATCGGCGCGCAGCCCGGGCGCCGTTCGTCGGCCCAATAGCTGTGCGGCAGGATGCTCGAATAGGCGAGAATCGCAACGCGCGTCCCGTCGCCCAGCGTGATCCGCACCGGCCGCCGCGCCTCGGCGATGTTTGCGCCCGCGCCGACCACATGGATGCCGGCGCGCTCGAGGTTCGCCCTGGTCTCGAAGAAGGCATCATTGCCCCAGTCGAGCACATGATTGCCCGCCATCGAAATCACGTCGAACCCGGCACGCGCCAGCGCATCGGCGCCGTCGGGACGGGCGAGCACCGCGTGGCGCGCCTGCGGCAAGCGAACGCCGCGCTCGGCAAAGCTCGTCTCGAGCTGCGCGAAGGCGATGTCCGCGGCCTGCAGCACGCCGCGCGTCGCCGCATAGCTCTCGTCGTAATCGTCGCGATCGGGAGCAAGATCGCCCGCGGCCAGGAAGACGTGCGTCATGCCGCACCTCCCTCAAAGCGGACCGGCACCGAAAGCGCTCCGATCTCCGGAAACCGCGTCGGCTTCGGCTCCCCGGCAAGCGCGAAACCGGGTGCGGCGGCAAGAAGCTCATCTAGCGCGACTTCAAGCTCGAGCCGCGCCAGCGCCGCGCCGACACAGGCATGCGGGCCGCGCCCGAATGCCAGCGAATCCTTCATGTTCGGGCGGTCGAGCCGGAACTCGTCGGCCGCCTCGAACACCTCGGCATCGCGATTGGCCGAGGCATAGACGAGCGCGATCGGCTCGCCCGCGGGAATCGTCCGGTCGCGGAGCGTCACGTCGCATACGGCAGTACGCGCGAAGCCGCGATACGGCGTGTAGAGCCGCAGGAACTCGTCGATCGCGGCGGGCACCAGGGTGCGATCGCCGCGCAGCCGGTCCTGCAGCGCCCGGTCGCGGCCGAGATGAACGGCGATCGAGCCGATCAGCACGCTCGGAGCGATGATGCCGACGACGAGCACCTGCCGGATCGTCCCCACAATCATCTCGTCCGGAAGCGGCTCTCCGTCGACCCGCACCGCGAGCAATGCGCTGGTCACATCCTCCTCGACGGGCATCGGAACCGCCTTGCGATCCGCGACGATCGCACGCGCCATATCATAGAGGACGAGGCTGGATTCCTTGGTTGCCTCGATGTCGTTCGACTGGACCGCGATGTTGTAGCGCTGGCCGACGCGCGTAAGTTCGTCGACCGCCTCCTGCGGCAGGTTCATCCAATGGGCGAACACTCCGATCGGCATGTGCGCCGAAAAATCCGCCACAATGTCGCCACTGCCCCGGGCCACCAACGGCGACAGCAGTTCCCGGCACAGTCGCCGCACCACCGGTTCGAGCCGCGCGACGCGGTGCTCGGTCAGCAGCGGAGCAATCGCGCGGCGATAGGGCGTGTGCTCGGGCGGATCGAGGTGCAGCGGCGGACGCCGGCCGGTAAAGGCGACCTTGGGAATGACATTCTGCCGCGACGTGATGAAGGTGCGCCAGTCGGCCGCCGCGGCGGCGACGTCGGCATGTTTCATCAGCGCCCAGAACCCGCCCCAGGCGTCGCTGTGCGCCACCGGGCAGCGCGCGCGGAGTTCGGCATAGACCACCTGCGGGCTATCGAAACTTTCAGGCTGAAGCGGGTCGAAGTCATGCGACATAGCATTTTGGGTACGGAGTAATGTAAGCGCTTTCAAGAGGCTTTTGCATTTTGCCGCGAAACGGGACATGAAAGCACATGGCTGGACGCGCTCCGAGGCTGAACGAGGTTGCGGCGAGAGCGGGGGTTTCCGCCGCCACCGTCTCGCGCTTCCTCAACACTCCCGAAATTGTCGCCGCCGCCACCGGCGCCCGAATCCGTCGGGCGATCGAGGAGACCGGCTATGTCCAGAATCTCGCCGCCGGCGCGCTCGCGAGCAGCCGCACGCGGCTGATCGCTGCGCTGGTGCCCGATATCGCCCAGTCGATCTTCAACGACACGGTCGAGGCGATGATCGAGGAGCTGGCGACCGACGGCAACGGCGTGATGCTGGCGCTCACCGGACCGGACAATCCCCGGCTGGTGCGCGAGATCAACATGGCGCTTGCCCGACGAGTCGACGCGATCATCCTTACGGGCATCGTATCGGATTCAGCGACGCGCGAGCGGCTGCGCTCGGCAGGGATCACCACGATCGAGACCTGGGGCCTGCCCGAGGATCCCATCGACGTCGCGATCGGCTTTTCGCACCGCGCGGCCGGCGAGGAGATGGCGCGCTTCCTGCGCCAGCGCGGCTATCGGCGGCCGCATCTGGTGGTACCGCGCTCGACTCGCTCCGAACGGCGCGCGAGTGGCTTCGTCACGCGCTGGGTCTATGACGGCGGACCCGAGCCGACGCGCCTGGACGTCAACGTTCCCAGCCATTTCGGGCAGGGCCGGCTCTGCTATCGCGGTCTCGCCGACCTGCCCGAAATGCCCGACGTCGTCGTCTGCGGGTCCGATTGGATCGCGCAGGGGGTGATCGTGGAGGCGCAGGCGGCCGGCATCCGCGTGCCCGACCAGCTCGCCGTGACCGGCTTTGGCAATCTGCGCCTGGCGGGCGACATGCGTCCCACGATCACCTCGGTCGATATCGACGGCGCACGGATCGCACGCGAAGTGATGCGCGTGCTGCGCGCGCGCGCCGCCGGCGAGCAGATCGAGACGCGGATCGACGTCGGATTCCGCGTGATCGCACGCGAAAGTGCATGAAAGCCTTTTCATCAACCCGGCGCTGAGATAGCTTTCCCGCATAACAACGCGGGAGAGGATTGATGCGGTTCGGAGTTCTGCTGGTTTCGTCGCTTCTGCTGAGCGGCACCGCGCTGGCGCAGGTCGCGCCGGACGCGCCGGGGATCGCGCAGCTCGCCGAGCGTGAAGCGGCGAGCCGGGCGGCCTATAACGCACTTCCGGACACGCCGGGCACCGGCCCCTATCCAGCCGTGATGGAAGTGGTGCCGAACCTTTCCGACCATGTCGTCTATCGCCCCGCGGCGCTCGATGCGCTTGGCGGCACCAGGCTGCCCGTGCTCGTCTGGGGGAATGGCGGCTGCGTCGCAAATGGCGCCAGCGCGCGCTTCCACCTCGCGGAGATCGCCTCGCACGGCTATCTGGTCGTGGCGCCGGGCGCGATCCTCAGCGGCCCGCGCGCGGCCGCACCGCCGCCACCGCGCCGGCCCGACCCGGCGACCGGCACGCTTCCCGGCGTCGCCACGACCGCCGAGGACGTGCGCGGCGGTATCGACTGGGCGATTCGCGAAAACAGCCGCGCCGGCAGCCCGTTCGAGGGGCGGATCGATACCGGCAATGTCGCCGTCGCCGGCCACAGCTGTGGCGGTCTTCAGGCCCTTCAGGTCGCCGGCGATCCGCGCGTGAAGACGGTGATCGTCCACAACAGCGGCGTGTTCACCGACGGAACGAATCCGATCGCCGGAATCACGGTCGACAAGTCGCTGCTGGAGACGCTGCACACGCCGGTGCTCTATGTGCTTGGCGGCGAAGGCGACGTCGCCTGGCCGAACGGCAGCGACGACTATGCCCGGATCACGCATGTGCCGGCCGCACTGGTGACCGGGGACGTCGGGCACGGCGGCACCTTCCGCCAGCCCAACGGCGGCGATGTCGCGCAATTCTCGGTCGACTGGCTCGAATGGCAGCTGCGCGGCGATGTCGATGCGGCGAAGACCTTCGTAGGCCCGGAGTGCGGCCTGTGCGCGAGCCCGACCTGGACGATCGAGCGCAAGGGGTTCTGACGCGCGCGTCGGCACTCCGCCAACCGCCCGCACGCCTTTCGCGCTATGCGCCTCCCTCTCCCGCCGCGAGCGGAAGAGGGAGCGACTCGCGTGCGCCTAGCGGCAGCGTCCGCCTCGAACGCAGGGACGCAGCATCGGCGGCGGCGTGTGATCGACGAAGCCATCGGGCCGTGCGCCCCATTCGCCGCTCGACAGCCGCGCATGGACGAAACGGATCGCCGAGATCACCGTTGCCGTGTCGAACCGGCAATGGCCGGCGCCGCGCCCCCACAGGCTCTGCACGTCGCCGCGTCCCGCCGCCGCCTCGGCATAGCCGCGCTGGAGCGAAGGCGAAGTGAGTCCGTCTCCGATCAGCTGGACCGCGACGAGCGGCACCCGCGGGCGCGCATCTGGAGTGTAGTTGGCCATCATGTAGCGCACTGCCCCCGGCTGCGCCGTTACGCGCGGCCCGGCGTTCAGCGTCGCGAGATCGGCGTCGAGATCCAGCCCCGCCTCGCGATAGAGCACCTCCACCAGCGCCCGCCGCTCCGATCGGGCCAGCTGCGTGCGATAATCGATACCGCGATTCCAGGAAAAGACGCCGCCCGCACGCCGCTCCTGATCGACTCGCGGCAGGAACACGCCCATCACGAAGCTCCTGGCGATCTCCCGCACCCGCGCCGCGTAATCCTGCGCACCCGGCTCGGGCAGGTCCGCGCTGGTCCAACCGGGAATTCCCGCGAGGACGCCGGCCAGCGCCACCCGCGCGCGGCCCTCGTGCGTTTCCATCGCGCGCGCCAGCGCGGCCGCCACGCGCGCGGCGTTGGCCCGGTCGTCGTCGATATCAACGATGCGAATGTCCGAATCAGGCGCGATCAGCGTGCGAAAGGCATAGGCGCCGTCGAGCGCCATGTTCATCATTCCCACCGCGCCGCCGATCGACGCGCACATCGCGACGCCGCCGTCGATCACCGGATCGCGCTGTTCGGCTAGCGCCGTGGTAACGAGCCCGCCCATCGAGAAGCCCCAGCCGATCACGCGTTGCGGTTTCCCGTGGCGTTCCGCAAACGCCGTCACCGTCGCGCGCTGCGCCGGTACGGCCTGTTCGAGCGCCCAGCCACCCGCGCCATAATCCGATCCAGCCAGTGCATAGCCGGCGTCGAGCAGCGCCTCGCGATGCGCTTCCGGGGCGGCGGCGGGCGCGCCGACATTCGGAGAATAGCCCCGGCTGTACAGCAGCAGCGTACCGTTCCAGTTCGCGGGCACCTCCGCATGCCACTGCGCCCCGCCGGGCAGCGTGCCGCCGGGCGCGCCCTGCGCAGCCGACGGCGGAGTGACGGGCGGAGCGCCAAGGGCCACCGCCGCCGCCGCGCAGATCCACAGGGTGCGCATCCGATCCTCTCCTTCCGAATGTTTGAGGAGGTGATACGCACTCTGAAAACGCTTTCAATATTGTTTTGCGCCGAAACAATCTGCAAGTTCGCGGCGGCAGGGCGCTATGCGCTTGCAAAAGGTCACACATAAGCTATACGTCATAACAAACCTAGGAGAGGCAGTCATGGCAACCATAGCTCCGCCGGCGTCCGGCACCGCCACTTTCACGCGACTCAATCCCGTTACCGGCGAAGTCGCCACCACCGCCCCGGCGGCCACCGTCGCCGATGCCAATGCCGCTGCCGAAGCGGCCGCCAGGGCATTCCCGGAATGGTCCGCACTCGGCCCGAACGCCCGCCGTGCGCTGCTCAACAAGGCCGCCGCCGCGCTGGAGGCGAAGGCCGACCAGTTCGTCGATGCGATGATGACCGAAATCGGCGCGACCGAGGGCTGGGCACGGTTCAATCTGATGCTGGCCGCCGGCATGGTGCGCGAGGCCGCTTCGCTCACCACGCAGATCGCGGGCGAAGTGATCCCGTCCGACAAGCCGGGCTGCGTCGCGATGGCGCTGCGCGAGCCGGTGGGCGTGATGCTCGGCATCGCGCCGTGGAACGCGCCGATCATCCTTGGCGTGCGCGCCATCGCCGTACCGCTCGCCTGCGGCAATACCATGGTGCTCAAGGCGAGCGAGCAATGCCCCCGCACCCACAGCCTGATCGCCGAAGCCTTCGCCGACGCCGGCCTGCCCGAGGGCACGGTGAGCATCGTCACCAATGCGCCGCAGGACGCGCCCGAGATCGTGGGCGCGCTGATCGACAACCCGCATGTCCGCCGGATCAACTTCACCGGCTCGACTTCGGTCGGCCGGATCATCGCGCAGCGCGCCGCCGGACACCTCAAGCCCGTGCTGCTCGAACTGGGCGGCAAGGCGCCGCTGCTCGTGCTCGAGGACGCCGATCTCGACGAAGCGGTGAAGGCCGCCGCGTTCGGCGCATTCATGAACCAGGGCCAGATCTGCATGTCGACCGAGCGGATCATCGTGGTCGATGCCGTCGCCGACGCCTTCGTCGCCAAGTTCAGGGATAAGGTGGGCGGCATGGCGGTGGGCGACCCGCGCGAGGGCAAGACGCCGCTGGGCGCGGTGGTCAACCAGAAGACGGTCGACTGTGTCCGCGCGCTGATCGACGATGCGCTCGCGAACGGCGCCGAACAGGTGAACGGCGGCGAGGCGAACGGCGTGCTGATGCCCGCGCACGTGATCGACAAGGTCACGCCGGAGATGAAGCTGTTCCGCGACGAAAGCTTCGGTCCCGTTGTCGGCATCGTCCGCGCACGCGATGAGGCGCATGCGATCGAACTCGCCAACGATACCGAATACGGCCTGTCCGCTGCGGTTTTCACGCGCGACACCGCGCGCGGTCTGAAGATCGCCCGGCAGATCAAGTCGGGCATCTGCCACGTCAATGGCCCGACCGTGCATGACGAGGCGCAGATGCCGTTCGGAGGCGTCAAGGCGTCGGGCTATGGCCGCTTCGGCGGCAAGGCGGGGATCGACGCCTTCACCGAACTGCGCTGGGTGACGATCGAAACCGAACCCGGCCATTATCCCATCTGATCGCGATGCCGATAACCTCCCACTTCGGCCTCGCGCTGGCGGGACTGGCGGCGGCAGCGTCGCTCGCCGGTTCCGCCTCCGCTCAGTCCGCCCCTCCCGCGCCGCCCGGGCTCACCTATGCCTTTTCGGTGCGGGTCGAAGTCGCCCCGCCAATCGAGCAGGGCGAGATCGACGGCGGCCGGCGGCGGTTCATCCCGATCACCGGAGGAACGATCAGCGGTCCGCGGCTGACCGGAACCGTCGCTTCGGGCGGCGGCGACTGGCAGACCATCTATCCGGGCGGCTTTACGCGTATCGAGGCGCGTTATTTCCTGAAGGCGGAGGACGGCACCTTGATTGGGATCCACAATCCCGGCGTGCGCGTGGCGGACGAAACCGTCACGCAGGCGATCGCGCGCGGCGAGCAGGTGCCGCCCGCCAGCTATTATTTCCGCAGCTCGCCGGTGTTCGATCCGCCCCCGGGTCCGCACCAGTGGCTGCGCGAAAAGACCTTCGTGGGGCGCGGCATCCGCATGCCCGACCATGTCGTGATCGAATTCTTCATCGTCGAATAGGCCCGCGCGCGGGCGAACAGAGGAACTGGAATCGAATGACCGAACTCAGCAGCAACGGCGTCGTCGCCTATGACGTGGAAGGCGGCATCGCCTGGGTGCGCTTCAACCGCCCCGACAAGCGCAACGCGATGAGCCCCACGCTCAACCGCGACATGATGGAAGTGCTCGACACTCTCGAACACCGCGACGACGTCGGCGTGCTGGTGCTGGGCGGCGAAGGCAAAGCCTGGACCGCGGGCATGGACCTCAAGGAATATTTCCGTGAGACCGAGGCGCAGGGCCTCGGCTCCACGCGTCAGGCGCAGCGCGAAAGCTATGGCTGGTGGCGCCGCCTGCGCTGGTATCAGAAGCCGACGATCGCGATGGTCAACGGCTGGTGCTTCGGCGGCGGCTATGGCCCGCTGTTCGCATGCGACCTTGCCTTCGCCGCCGAGGACGCGCAGTTCGGCCTGTCCGAGATCAACTGGGGCATCCTGCCCGGCGGCGGCGCGACCAAGATCGCGGTCGAGCTGATGTCGTTCCGCAAGGCCATGTATCACGCGCTGATGGGCGAGAATATCGACGGCAGGACCGCCGCGGAATGGGGCCTCGTCAACGAAGCGCTGCCGCTCGACGCGCTCAAGGACCGCGTGACCGAAGTCGCCAAGGTGCTGCTCGCGAAGAACCCGGTCGCGCTCAAGGGCACCAAGGACGCGATCCGCCGCGTTTCGGAAATGACCTATGACAACGCCGAGGACTATCTCGTGCGAGCGCAGGAAGCCGCGAACTCCTACGACAACGAGGGGCGCAAGGAAGGCATCCGCCAGTTCATCGACGAGAAGAGCTACAAGCCCGGCCTCGGCGCCTACGACAAGGAACGTTCCAGGTCGTGAGGATCGGGGTCCCTCGCGGCCCCAATCCCCGTCCGGTTCGCGCGCAGTCGAGAACCGCGCCCTTCGTCCCCACGCGCGCGCACCCCGCGTCCTCTAACGGATGAGAATGATGCCCGACCTGTCCCGCCTGCTCACTCCGCGATCGGTGGCGATCGTGGGCGCCTCGCCCACGCCCGGCGCGCTGGGCAACAGCGTGCTGCGCAATCTGGGGCGCCACGGCTATTCGGGCGACATCCACCTCATCAATCCCAGGCGCGAGACGATCGACGGGCGACCGTGCCTGAAGTCGATCGCGGACCTGCCCGAAGGTGTCGATGCCGCAGTGCTCGCCATCCCGGGCGGAGCGGTGCTCGACGCGGTACGCGCACTGGCGGAGCGCAAGGCGGGCGCGGCGATCATCTTCTCGGCAGGTTTTGCGGAGGGCGGCGAGGAAGGTCTCGCGGCACAGGCTGAAGTCGCGCGCATCGCCGCGCAAAGCGGCATGATCGTCGAGGGGCCGAATTGCCTCGGCATGGTCAACTATGCCGCTGGTGTGCCGCTCACCTTCGTCGAGGCGCCCGTCCTCGATCTCGAGAACAAGCCTGCGGTTGGCATCGTCAGCCAGTCGGGCGCGATGGCGGTGGTGCTTGGCACAACGCTGATGGCCAAGGGCCTCGGCATCACCGTCTCTGTCTCGACCGGCAACGAAGCCGCGAGCGGAGTCGAGGACTATGTCGCGCATCTGATCGACGATCCCGCAACGCCCGCGATCGGCATGATCGTCGAGCAGTTCCGCAAGCCCCAGGCGTTCCTCGCGCTGGCGGAAAGGGCACGCGGGGCGGGCAAGGCGATCGTCCTGCTGCATCCGGGCACGTCGAGCGCCGCGCGCGAATCGGCCGCGACGCATACCGGCGCAATGGCGGGCGACTGGCAGCTGATGCGCGCCAAGGTCGAGCGCGCGGGCGTTATCCTGGTCGACAGTCTCGAAGCGCTGGGCGACGTTCTCGAACTCGTCACGCGCGCCAGGCCTGTGCGACGCGGCGGCACCGCCGTCCTGACCGAATCGGGCGCGTTCAAGGCGCTGACGCTCGACCTTGCTGAGAAGATCGGGCTCGACCTGCCGCCGATGGACGGCGCGACCGCCGCGGCGATGCGTGGCGCGATTCCCGACTTCATCCCGATTTCGAACCCGATGGACCTCACCGCACAGGCGCTCGTCGATCCCGATCTTTACCGCCGCACGATGGAGCCGCTGCTCGCCGACGACGGCTTCGCGGCGCTGGTGCTTGGTATCATCCAGACGGACGAGGCCACCAGCGCGCGCAAATTTCCGCCGATCGCCGATGCGGTGCGCACGCTTTCGCCCGACAAGCCGGTGATCTTCGCCGGACTCGACGACGGTGCGCCGGTGCCACCGGAATATATCGAAACGCTACGCGCGCTCGGCATACCCTATTTCCCCTCTCCCGACCGCGCGTTTCGCGCGCTGCGCCACCTCGCCCGCCGCGCCGAGCGCAACTTCGAGCGCGTCGCAGCCGATCCGGTCTCCCTGGACCTGCCGCACGGCGTCGTGCCCGAATATCGCGCGAAGGAGCTGCTCGCGTCCGCCGCCATCCCCTTTCCACGGGGCGGCTTCGCACGCTCGGCGGACGAGGCGAAGGCCATCGCCAACACCATCGGCTATCCGGTCGTCCTCAAGGCGCAGGCCGCCGCGCTCAGCCACAAGAGCGACGCGGGCGGCGTGCTGCTGAACATCGCCGACGATGCCGCGCTCGATGCCGCCTGGACGACGCTGTTCGACAACGTCGCCGCCTATGACCCTGGCATCGCGCTCGATGGCGCATTGGTCGAGGCGATGGGCAAGCGCGGCACCGAACTGATCGTCGGCGCGCGCAACGATCCCGATTGGGGGCCGGTGATCCTCGTCGGCTTCGGTGGGGTTACCGCGGAGCTGCTCCACGACGTCCGCCTGCTGCCGCACGATCTCACCCACGACGCGATCTGCGCCGAGCTGCGCGCGCTGAAGCAGGGTGCGCTGCTCGATGGCTATCGCGGGTCGCCGCCGCTCGATATCGAGGCGGTGGCCGATCTGATCGCCGGGCTTGGCCGCGTGCTTGCGGGCACGCCCGTGATCCGCGAGATCGACCTCAATCCGGTGGTGGTCTACCCGCGAGGCGGGGGCGTGGTCGCGCTCGACGCGCTGATTCTCGCCGAATAGGAGACAGGCAGATGGACCTCGGCAAGCTCAAGGCGATCGACATCCACGTCCATGCCGAGGTGTCGTGCTGCGATCCCGAGGACCCGATCTTCGGCGAATTCCTCGACGCCAGCACCCGCTACTTCAAGACCGATCGGCGCCGCCCGACGATCCCCGAGACGATCGCACACTATCGCGAGCGCGACATCGGCTTCGTCATGTTCACCGTCGACATGGAGGCAGGCACCGGCATCAAGCGCATCCGCAACGAGGAAGTCGCCGAGGCCGCCGCCGCCAACGCCGACGTGATGATCGCCTTCGCCTCGATCGATCCGCACAAGGGCAAGCGCGGTGCGATCGAGGCGCGCGACCTGATCGAAAAGCACGGCGTGAAGGGTTTCAAGTTCCACCCGCCGCTGCAGAATTTCGATCCCGGCGACCCGATGGCGTGGCCGCTCTACGAAGTGATCGATCATTATGGCCTGCCCGCGATCTTCCACACCGGCCATTCGGGGCTGGGCACCGGCATGGCGGGCGGCGGCGGCATCCGGCTGAAATACGGCCAGCCGATGCTGGTCGATGAAGTCGCGGTGCGTTTTCCCAACATCCGGATCATCCTCGCGCATCCGGGTTGGCCCTGGACCGACGAGTCGCTGTCGATGGCGCTGCACAAGCCCAATGTCTTCATCGACCTGAGCGGCTGGAGCCCCAAATATTTTCCGCCGCAGATCATGCGCTATGCGAACGGCCAGCTGGGGCACAAATTCCTGTTCGGCTCCGATTTCCCGCTGATCCCGCCGGACAAGTGGATCGCCGCCTATGACGACGCCGGATTCAAGCCGGACTTGCGGGAAAAGATCCTGAAGGGCAATGCCGCGAAGCTGCTCGGCCTGATCTGACGCACCCCGTCAGTCGTCCCCGCCATCAGTCTCAGCGGGATTGCGGCGCTCGATCCGGCTCAGCAGATCGAGCAGCATGGCCTTTTCCGCATCGTCGAAATCGGCGAGCAACTCCCGCTCATGCACGCCGATCCGGGCCAGCGCGTCGGCGAGCGCGGCGTCGCCGCCCGGGGTCAGCGTCAGCGAAAAGGCGCGGCGATCGTTCGGATCGACCGTTCGATCGACCAGGCCCCTGTCGATCAGTTCGTTGATCAGCGACACCATGTTGGCGCGCTTGATGCCCAGAATGCGGCCGACCGAACCCTGATTGATCCCGGGATTGGCGGCGACGACCGACAGCACCGCGAACGGCACCTGGCGAAGGCCGGTCCCCTCCATCACTGCGGCAAAATCGACCGCGAACACGGCCGACGCACGGCGCAGATGATACCCTACCAGCGGCGCCAATGCGCCGATCTTCTGTTCGTCCGACATGCAGCGCGTGCAAGCCATGTTTCCCGCGCCGCGTCAATCGGATCAGCCCTTGGCGCGGACTTCCTCCGGCCAGTAGAGCCGCATCGGATTGGCGACCAGCAGCTTGTGCTGCAGTTCGGGCGTCGGCGCGATCCGCGGGATCATTTCGACCAGCGCGCCGTCGTCGGGGATCGCATCCTGCATGTTCGGGTGCGGCCAGTCGGTGCCCCATAGAGCGCGATCGGGATAATCGGCGACCAGCGGCGCCACCGCCCCGGCGAAGTCGTCCCAGGGCGGCCCGGCTGGGTCGAGCCGATCGGGGCAGGTCGCCTTGAACCAGATGTCCTCGCGGCTATCGAGCAATGCGCGGAACGCGCGCATGTCGGCCCCGCCCGGCCCCTGCGTCACGTCGGGACGTCCCATATGGTCGATCACCAGCGGCACCGGGATCGCATCGAGGAATGGACGCAGCTCGTCCAATATGTCGGCCTCGAAGTAGACCACGACGTGCCACCCCTTGGGCAGCCTGCGCGCCACGTCGAGGAACCGGTCCTTGGGCGCGTCGTCGACCAGCCGCTTCAGGAAATTGAAGCGTATGCCGCGGATCCCGCCCCCGTCGAGCATCGCCAGCTCCGCCGCGCCGATCGCCGGATCGACCACCGCGACGCCGCGTGCGCGGCCCTGCGACTTGGCGATCGCGTGCAGCATGGCGGCGTTGTCGGTGCCGTGGCAGCTCGCCTGCACGATCACGTTGCGCGCGAAGCCCAGCCGGTCGCGCAGCGCGAACAGCATGTCGGGTCCGGCGTCCTGCGGCAGATATTTCGCCTTGGGACTGAACGGGAAGCGCTCGGCGGGACCGAAGACATGGCAGTGCGCGTCGACTGCGCCGGGCGGCGGAACGAAACGCGGCTTCGACGGCGCCAGCGTCCAGCTGCGAATCCGCTCTGCTTCGTCCATGCTCATGCGAACACCACCCCATCCATCAGCTTGCGCGCGGTGCGCAGCAATGCGGCCGAGATCACCGCGCCCGCGGCGTCGGTCTCCAGCACGCAGGTCATCTCGCCGGTCGGATGCTCGACCGACAGCGTCTTGCGCGCGCCCTGGGGAATGTCGGCCACTTCGGCAGCGGGCGAGCCGGGCACGAGGCAGGCGGTCGCGACGCTGACCGCGCCGAGCACGCCGATCGAGGCATGCGCGCGCCTGGGAATGAAGCTGCGTACCGTCACTGCCCCGCCGTGGCGCGGCGGCGCGACCAGCATCATCTTGGGCACCGACAGCTCGGTGACATCCCCAAGGTTCATCATCGGCCCGGCGGCGAGGCGAATGGCCTCGATACGTGCCTTCACCTCCTCGGCGGCGTCGAGCGTCTCGCGCTCCTCATAGCCGCTCGCGCCGACATCCGCCGCCTTCAGCACGATGCACGGCATGCCATTGTCGACCAGCGTGCAGGCGACGCCCTCGATCATGTCGACAGCATTGCCGGTGGGCAGCAGCGCGCCGCACGACGACCCGGCGGTGTCGCGGAATTCGAGCGGGACCGGCGCCGCGCTGCCCGGCACGCCGTCGATCCGAGCATCGCCCGAATAGGTCACTCGCCCGCCCGGCGTCTGCACCGTCGCCACGGCGACCTGGCCGGTGTTTTCCATGAAGATGGTGACGCGAGTCTCGTCGCCCGCCGCCGGCACCAGCCCGCGCTCGATCCCGAACGGACCCACCCCCGCGAGCATGTTCCCGCAATTCTGCCTGTCGGTGACGATCGCCTGATCGACGAACACCTGGAGGAACAGATAGTCGAGATCGACGCCCTCACGCGCCGATCGCGACACCACCGCGACTTTCGAGGTGAGCGGATCGGCGCCGCCCATGCCGTCGATCTGGCGCGGATCGGGCGACCCCATGATGCGCAGCAGCAGCGCGTCGCGCGCGGCCGCGTCGGCGGGCAGATCGTCCTTCAGGAAAAATCCGCCCTTCGACGTGCCGCCGCGCATCCACAGCACCGGCACGCCGTCAGACATAGCGCAGCCCCATCGCCTCCAGCTTGCCGCGCATGTCGTAGATGTCGAGCCCCAGCTCGCCCGCCGCCAGCCGCACGCGCTTGGCCTCCTCATTCGCCTCGCGCGCCTCGGCCTTGTCGGCGACCGCGGCGGCGGCGTCCCGCCTCACCACGCACACGCCGTCGTCGTCGGCGACAATCACGTCGCCCGGCTGGATCGCGGCCCCCGCGCACACGACCGGCACGTTCACCGAACCCAGCGTCGCCTTCACCGTTCCCTGCGCGAACACCGCCTTCGACCAGACGGGGAAGTTCATTTCCTTCAGGTCGCGCACGTCGCGCACCCCGGCGTCGATGATGAGGCCACGGCACCCGCGCGCCTGCGCCGAGGTCGCGAGCAGATCGCCGAAATAGCCGTCGCTGCACGGGCTGGTCGGCGCCAGCACCAATATGTCGCTCTCGCGCAGTTGCTCGATCGCGACATGCACCATCCAGTTGTCGCCGGGCGGCGCCGAAATGGTGACCGCCGATCCGGCGACGCGCGCACCGCTCTGGATCGGGCGGATGTGCGGCGCGAGCAGCCCGGTGCGGCTCTGCGCCTCGTGCACCGTGGCCACGCCGCACGCCGCCAGCCGATCAATCACCGATCGTTCCGCACGCTCGATCGCCTGCACCACAACGCCGCCCATCGCCTTCTCCATCGCCTTGCGCGGCTAATGTCGGACGGAGTGCGCGGTCGCGGAAGTCAGAACTGGCCCCGCACCATAAGTTCTTGTTAAGCGTGCCATGATGCCGGCGAGCGATCTCAACCTGCGCCACTTGCGTGCGATACTGGCGATTCACCGCCACGGCACGATCAGCGCCGCCGCGCATGAAGTGAACCTCACCCAATCCGCCATCACTCAAGGGCTGGCGCGCGTCGAGCACCAGATCGGCATGCCGCTGTTCGAACGCAGCAGCGGCGGCATGCGCCCCACGCCCGCCGCCGCGTTGTTCGTCCCGCGCATCGCCGCCGCGCTCGCGCGCATCGCCAGTCCGCGCGTCACGGCGGCCCAGATGCGTGCACTCCTGGCGCTCGCCCGCGCCGGCAGCTATGCCGGGGGGGCGCACGCCATCGGCGTGAGCGAGGCTTCGCTGCACCGCGCGGTGCGGGATCTGTCGGTGGCCCTCGGCCGCGATCTGGTGGAACGGCGCGGGCGCGGCGTTACGCTCACGCGCCGGGGCGGCGAACTCGCGCGCGCCTGCGCGCTCGCCAGCGCGGAACTCAATGCGGGACTCGAGGAACTCGCCGCGCTCGCCGGGCGGGAAACCGGCCGCATCGCGATCGGCGCGATGCCGCTGTGCCGCGCACGCCTGCTGCCCGCCGCGATCGCGCGGTTTCACGCGCGCTACCCGCACTACACCATCGTCGTGTCGGAGGGCAGCCATGCCGAGCTAGTGGGGCCGCTGCGCGACGGCGAGCTTGATCTGCTGATCGGCGCGCTGCGCGATCCCGCTCCCGGCGCGGATCTCGAACAGCGCCCGCTGTTCGAGGATCGGCCGGTGGTGATCGGCCGTGCCGACCATCCCCTCGCCGGCACCGATCCCAGTCTCGATATGCTCGCGCGCTATCCGTGGTCGGTGGCCGCGCCCGGCGCGCCGCTGCGCGACCATTGGGAAGCGATGTTCGCCGGCGCCGGGCTTGCCGTGCCGCGCGTGCCGGTCGAATGCGGTTCGGTAATCGCGATTCGCCAGCTGATGATGTCGAGCGACTTCCTCACCCTGCTCTCGCCCGATCAGGTGGCGGTCGAGCTCGAAGCCGGTTGGCTGACGATCCTTTGCTCCGCGCCGCCCGCGATCGTCCGCACGATCGGCGTCACCACCCGCGCCGGCTGGCGCCTCACGCCACTGCAAGGGGCGTTCCTGTCCGAACTCGGCCTGGAGACACTTACTTCGTAAAAACTAATGGCTGCGGTGGCGATCGCATTGGAGCCGGCCCGGGCGGCTCGATAGCATCGCGGCCATGAGGATTTGCTGGATCGGATTCGGCGAGGCGGGCGCCACCTTCGCCACGGGGCTCGAATCGCCCGGAGTCGCGTTCGATGTGCGCGAGGACGGCGCGATGCGCAACGCCATGGCCGAAGCGGGCGTCGAATATGCCGCCACCAGCGTCGATGCGGCGCGCGGTGCCGACCTGATCCTCTCGCTCGTCACTGCCGATCAGGCCCTTGCCGCGGCGACGGATGCCGCGCGCGCGCCACTTGCCGGCGCACTCTATTGCGACATGAACTCGGTCGCTCCCGATACGAAGCGCGCGGCGGCCGAAAGCATCGCGGCGGCGGGCGGCCGCTATGTCGATGTCGCGGTGATGGCGCCGGTACGGCCGAAGGGGCGCGCGGTGCCGCTGCTCGTCTCCGGACCCGATGCGCACGCCGCCGCCGATGCGCTGGAGCAGGCGGGCTTCGCTTCGATCGAAGTCGCCGGCGAGCGGATCGGCGATGCGTCTGCAGTGAAGATGATCCGCTCGGTAATGGTGAAGGGGATTGAGGCGCTGTCGGCCGAATGCGTGCTCGCCGCCGACGCGGCGGGCGTGCTCGACCGAGTGATCGCTTCGCTCGACGCGTCGTGGCCCGGCGCCGACTGGAGCCGCCGCTTCGACTATAATCTCGATCGCATGCTCGTCCACGGCAGCCGCCGCGCCGCCGAGATGGACGAAGTGGCCAGGACGCTCGACGCGCTCGGCACCGGCTCGCCGATGAGCCGCGCCACCGCGCAGCGCCAGCGCGAGATCGGCAACCGCAGCCTTGGCGCGCCCGCCACGCTTTCCGCCAAACTCGACACGCTGAGGGCCGCATGACGCTGATTATCGACTGTCACGGCCATTACACCACCGCGCCGGCCGCACACAGCGACTGGCGGGAGGCGCAGAAGGCCGCATTCCGGGAAGGGGGAAGCCCGCCGCCCTATCCGGCCATTTCCGACGACGAGATCCGCGAGACGCTGGAGACGAATCAGCTCCGCCTGCTGCGCGAACGCGGCGCGGACATGACGATCTTCTCGCCGCGCGCCTCCGCCATGGCGCCGCACATCGGCGACGAAGCGGTGGCGACCGCCTGGGCGCGCTACAACAACGATCTCATCAAGCGGTGCGTCGATCTCTATCCCGAGACCTTCATCGGCGTCTGCATGCTGCCGCAGAACCCAAAGGCGGACATGGCGGGTTCCGTCGCCGAGCTGGAGCGCTGCATAACCGAGCTCGGCTTCGTCGGCTGCAATCTCAACCCCGATCCGGGCGGCGGCAAGTTCGAGCATCCGCCGCTCACCGACCGCTATTGGTATCCCTTCTACGAAAAGATGGTCGAGCTGGACGTGCCTGCGATGATCCACGTCTCGGGCAGCTGCAATCCGGCGATGCACGCCACCGGCGCCTATTATATCGCCGCCGACACGATCGCCTTCATGCAGCTGATCCAGGGCGACCTGTTCGCGGATTTCCCCACGCTGCGCTTCATCATCCCGCACGGCGGCGGCGCGGCGCCTTATCACTGGGGTCGCTATCGCGGGCTGGCCGACATGCTGAAGCAGCCGAGCCTGGACGGACATGTGATGAACAACGTGTTCTTCGACACGTGCGTCTACCACCAGCCCGGCGTCAACCTGCTCGCCGAGGTGATCGACACGAAGAACATCCTGTTCGGCAGCGAGATGGTGGGCGCGGTGCGCGGCGTCGATCCGCAGACCGGCCAGTATTTCGACGACACCAAACGCTATGTCGACGCCCTCCCGATCACGGCCGAGCAGCGGCACGCGATCTTCGAAGGCAATGCGCGCCGCGTCTATCCCCGTCTCGACGCCCGGCTGAAGGCGCGCGGACTGTGACTGCGGACTTCCCGGTCCGCCCCGCCTCGGGAAGGTGTCAGCGCGAAGCGCTGGCGGAGGGGGCGCGCCGCGCACGCGACCCCCGCGGCGCGTCCCCTCCACCGCCTGCGGCGGTCCCCTTCCCCGTCCGGCGGGGTTCCAGGAGCGATCCATGACATCACCTCGCGACATCCACAGCTATCTCGCCGAATTCGACGATATTCCCGGCACCCGCGTGTTCACCGCCAAGCGAGCGCGCCAGGGCTACAAGCTCAACCAGTTCGCTATGAGCCTGATGAAGGCGGAAAATCGCGAGCGCTGGAAGGCCGATGAGCGCGCCTATCTCAAGGAATGGAAACTCACGCCGGAGCAGGAGGAGGCGCTGCTTGCCCGCGATTACAACAAGCTGCTCGATCTGGGCGGCAACATCTACTTCATGGCCAAGGTCTTCTCGACCGACGGCAAGAGCTTCCTCCAGGCGGTGTCGACGATGAGCGGCATGAGCCTCGAGGAGTATCAGGCGATGATGCTCGCCGGCGGCCGCTCGCCCGAAGGCGTCCGCTCGATCCGGGAGAAGAAGTGATGGCGCGCATCACCGCAGGCGTCGCGTCCAGCCACATCCCCGCGCTGGGCGTCGCATCCGATCTTGACAAGACCGGCGAGGAATATTGGAAGCCCGCCTTTGCCGGTTATGAATGGACGAAGGCGTGGGAGGCGGAGCAGAAGCCTGACGTCGTCGTGCTGGTCTATAACGATCATGCCTCGGCGTTCGACATGCGCATCATCCCGACCTTCGCGATCGGATGCGCCGAGGAGTTCCAGCCCGCCGACGAAGGATGGGGGCCGCGCCAGGTGCCGGTGGTGCAGGGCCACCCGGACCTTGCCTGGCATATCGCGCAGAGCTGCATCCTCGACGAATTCGACATGACCATCATCAACGAGATGGACGTCGACCACGGGCTCACCGTGCCCTTGTCGATGATGTTCGGAAAGCCCGATGCATGGCCGTGCCGCGTCATTCCGCTCGCGGTCAACGTCGTCACCTACCCGCCGCCCTCGGGCAATCGCTGCTGGGCGCTGGGCGAGGCGATCGCGCGCGCGGTGGCGAGCTTCCCCGAGGATCTGAACGTGCAGGTGTGGGGCACCGGCGGGATGAGCCACCAGCTCCAGGGTCCACGCGCCGGACTGATCAACAAGGAATGGGACAATCGCTTCCTCGACCGGCTGATCGGCGACAGCGACGCGCTGCGCCACATCCCCCACATCGAATATCTGCGCGAGACCGGCTCGGAGGGCATCGAGATGGTGATGTGGCTGATCATGCGCGGCGCGCTGGGCCGCGAGACGCGCTGCCTCCACCGCCATTATCACGTCCCCGCCAGCAACACCGCGGTCGGTCATATCGTGCTCGAACCGGTCGGCGGCGACGGGCCGCAAGTGCCCGACAGCGACACGATCGAAGCGAACTCGCCCGCAGCACAGGGAATGATCGGATGACCCATTCCCTCTCCCCATCAGGGGAGAGGGTGGCCGAGCGCAGCGAGGTCGGAAGAGGGGCCTCGCGTGCGACGCCCTATCAGACAGCCCCTCTCCCCGACCCTCTTCCCTGAAAGGGAAAGAGAGCAAGCAAAGGAAGCCGCAATGAAACTCATCCTCGCAGGCGCCGGCGCGTTCGGCGAAAAGCATCTCGACGGGCTCAGGAAGATCGACGGCGTCGAAGTCGTCTCGCTTGTCGGCCGCACGCTCGAGGCCACGCAGAAGGTCGCCGACAAATACGGCGTGCCGCACGTCACCACCGACCTCGCCGAAGCGCTCGCCCAACCGGGCGTCGACGCGGCGATTCTCTGCACGCCCACGCAGATGCACGCCGCGCAGGCGATCCAGTGCATGGAGGCGGGCAAGCATGTCGAAGTGGAGATCCCACTCTGCGACAATCTCGCCGACGGCGAGGCGGTGCTGAAGAAGAGCCAGGAAACGGGGCTGGTCTGCATGGTCGGCCACACCCGCCGCTTCAATCCGTCGCACCAGTGGGTGAAGAAGCGGATCGAGGCGGGCGAATTCACCATCCAGTCGATGGACGTCCAGACCTTCTTCTTCCGGCGCACCAACACCAATGCCAAGGGCGAGCCGCGCAGCTGGACCGACCATCTGCTCTGGCATCACGCCGCGCACACCGTCGACATCTTCCAGTATATGACCGGCGAGGACATCGTCGACATGAACGTCCTCGAAGGGCCGCTCCATCCCGAGCTCGGCATTGCGATGGACATGTCGATCCAGATGAAGACCGCGAAGGGCCAGATCCTGACGCTCGCGCTCAGCTTCAACAACGACGGGCCGTTCGGCACTTTCTTCCGCTACATCGGCGACACCGGCACGTACCTGGCGCGCTACGACGATCTCGTCACCGGGCGCGAGGAGCCGATCGACGTGTCCGCGATCGATGTCTCGATGAACGGCATCGAGCTGCAGGACCGCGAATTCGTCGCCGCGATCCGCGAAGGCCGCGAACCCAACGCCAGCGTCGCGCAGGTCATGCCCTGCTACCGCGCGCTCGATGCGCTCGAGCGCCAGCTGATGGCCAAGCGCTGATCCCCAATACAATCCAACGTTTGCCCTGAGCTTGTCGAAGGGCCGTTCTTCTTCCTTCGATCCGTTCGAAACAGAAGAACGGGGCTTCGACAGGCTCGGCCCAAACGGAAACAAGGGCAGACCCAATGAAAACCCAGGTCGCGATCATCGGAGCGGGGCCCGCCGGGCTCCTCCTCGGCCATCTCCTGCGCGCCGAAGGCATCGACGCGGTCGTCGTCGAACGCCAGTCGCCCGACTATGTGCTCGGCCGCATCCGCGCGGGCGTGCTCGAACGCGTCACCACCGATCTGATGGAGCGGCTCGGTCTCGATGCGCGCATGCACGCCGAGGGAATACCGCACGACGGCTTCAACCTCGCCGACGGAGAGCGGCTGATCCGCATCGACATCACCGCGCTCACCGGCCGTCAGGTGATGGTCTATGGCCAGACCGAAGTGACGCGCGACCTGATGGACGCGGCCCCCGCGCGCGGGCTCGAAGTGATCTACGAGGCCGCCGACGTCGCGCTCCACAATGTGGAGAGCGACGCACCCTCGATCAGCTACACTAGGGGCGGCGCCGAGCATCGCATCGAGGCACGCTTCATCGCCGGCTGCGACGGTTTCCACGGTCCCTCGCGCAAGGCGATCCCGGAACGCGTCGCGCGCGCCTTTGAGAAAGTCTATCCGTTCGGCTGGCTCGGTATCCTCGCCGATGTGCCGCCGTGCAATCATGAGCTGATCTACGCCAACCACGCCAACGGCTTCGCACTCGCTTCGATGCGGTCGGAAACGCGCAGCCGCTATTACATCCAGGTGCCGCTCGACGAGAAGATCGAGGACTGGCCCGACGACCGGCTATGGGACGAACTGGCGGTGCGGCTCGGCCCCGATGCCGCGGCGCACATCACGCGCGGCCCCTCGATCGAAAAGTCGATCGCGCCGCTGCGCTCGTTCGTGTTCGAGCCGATGCGCCACGGCAGCCTGTTCCTCGCCGGCGACAGCGCGCACATCGTTCCGCCCACCGGCGCCAAGGGCCTAAACCTCGCCGCGTCCGACGTCGTCTATCTGTCCGATGCGCTGATCGGCTATTTCCGGCGCAACGACGCCGACGGCGTCGCCGGCTATTCGGGCAGGGCACTCGCCCGCGTCTGGAAGTCGGAGCGGTTCAGCTGGCAGCTCACGTCGCTGATGCACCGCTTCCCCGAGAACGGCCCGTTCGAACGGCGGATGCAGGTCGCCGAGCTGGACTATATCGCCAATTCGGACGCCGCGCAGACGAGCATCGCAGAGAACTATGTCGGCCTGCCGCTGTAGCCCACGTCCTGCGGCGGACCTGCACAGCGGGATTCTCGAGATACTCATGCTCCGGCGAAGGCGGGAGCGCTGGCCGTCACTGAACCACCTCGCCGCCCAAGCTCCGGCCTACGCCGGAGCACCGTACCCGCAGGCGATCCGATACGGAGCTCACCCTTGTATGACACGCGGCGCATCTGCCATCGCGCCCTCCGCCAAGCTCCGTGCCGAAACCGTCCGGGAACTCGTCGCACCGCCGCGGCCTGCCCGTGCTCCGGCAAAGGCCGGAGCGTCGGCCGGCGCCAGACCGCCCATCCGCCCGGGCTCCGGCCTCCGCCGGAGCACGGCATCCGCAAGCGATCAGACACGGAGCTCACCCCTGTCCTGCACGCGTCCCTTCTAATACCGTCCCGTCCGCCACGGTCCGCGCCGAAACCCCTCCCGGAACTCCCGGCACTGCCGCTCGATTCGATACGAGGAGAAGGAGGAGGGACGTAGTGGCAGCTTCGCAAACTTCCGCGCCGCCACGCCGCGCTCGCACCCCCGACTCGCACCCGATCACAGGCACTCGACTCAGGAGCCACCGATGACCCTCCCCACCCGTGCAATCGGCCCGTTCCGCGTTTCGGCGATCGGGCTTGGCTGCATGAATCTCAGCCACGCCTATGGCGTGCCGCCGTCGGAGGAGGAGGGCGCGAAGCTGCTCAACCGCGCAATCGATCTGGGCGTCACCTTTCTCGATACCGCCGCGCTCTATGGCTTCGGCGCGAACGAACGGCTGCTTGGCAAGGCGGTGATGCACCGGCGCTCCGAATTCACTCTCGCGTCGAAATGCGTGCTCGACGTGATCGACGGCAAGCGCGGGCTCGACGGCTCTCCCACGGCGATCGCCAGAACCCTTGACGCAGCGCTCGAACGGCTCGGCACCGATCACATCGATCTCTACTATCTTCATCGGCTCGACAAGAAGGTGCCGATCGAGGATTCGGTCGGCGCGCTCGTCCGCGCGAAGGAAGCGGGCAAGATCGGCGCGATCGGCCTCAGCGAAATGTCCGCCGACACGATCCGCCGCGCGCAGGCGGTGCATCCGATCGCAGCGGTGCAGACCGAATATTCGCCGGTGGTGCGCAACGCCGAAGTCGCGGTGCTCGACACCTGCCGCGAAGTCGGGATCGGATTCGTCGCATTCTCCCCCGTCGCACGCGGCCTGCTGGCCGGAGCGGTCCACGACGCCGATTATGCGGAGGGGGACATCCGCCGCAACATGCCGCGCTTCGTCGAGCCCAATCTGTCGCATAATCTCAATGCAGTCGCGGCCTTCGATGCGCTGGCGGAAGAACTCGGCGCCACGCCTGCCCAGCTCGCGCTCGCCTGGGTGCTCGCGCGCGGCGATCACATCGTCCCGATCCCCGGCACACGCAGCATCGCGCATCTGGAAGAGAATGTCGCCGCCGCCGGGATTACGCTGACGCCCGCCGCGCTTGACCGGATCGACGCGATCTTCGCCGGCGGCGCGATCCGCGGCGCGCGCTACACCGCCGCGATGCAGGCGCAGATCGATACGGAAACGCTTCCGGGAGAGGAGCTGGAGCCGGCATAGCCCCCGCCGGAGCGGTAGCCGCACCGCGCCGCCCGGCGCCATCTCACCTGCAGATCGACCCCGCCAGCACCGGCGCGCACGTATATGCCGTCGCGATCAGCCCCACCAACGCGAGTGCGGCCGCGAGGCGCCCGAGAAAGTCGGAGCGCCCGCGCCAGTACCGCCGGCTCATCCAGGAAAGGAGCGCGAGCCACGCCAGCCACAGCAGGATCAGCAGCGCCCGCCCCAGGCTGAGCGGCCCGAGCGCAGACAATGCCCTGCAGCCATAGAGCGCCGAAAACGCCACCGCCCACACGATCAGTCCGAACACGGGGCGAAGCAGCGCGATCATGCCAGCAGGCCCGGAACATGCACGGCGAGCAGCACCACGATCCCGGTCCCCGCACCATAGTCGGTCCACAGCCTCGCGATCCGCGGCTCGGTGCTGAGGCGCGGCGAATGGAACCCCGCGGCGGCCCGTCGCGCCACGAACAGCCGGATGAGCATGCCGAGCGCCACGTGCAACACGGCATAGCCCAGCAGCGCCGCGACCACGGCGTTATAGGCATGTTCCGTCGGCGGAAGTGCATGCAGGGTGATCGTCGCCAGCAATGCCAGCAGCAGAAACGCCAGTCCGGCGATCATCGGCACTGCGCCCGAACCGACGCTTCGCTTCGCGCGCCGTATCGCCCACTGCGCCGCGAAAACGGTCAGCGCCGCGCCCGCAAGCCCCGCCGCAAGGGCGATCCAGGAGCCCTGGATCAGCCTCGGCGGCCAGTCGGGCGCGACGGTCCAGAGATAGGCATAGCCGAACAGCAGCGATCCGAAGAAGGTCGCGTCGGCCGCCAGCAGGAAGACACGGCCCCACCATCCCGCGGGTCCTGTGCCTCGACGTGCGGCGGCGCCGATGCGCCTTTTCCGATCGGAAGCGCTCCGATGTCCTGCCGCTGCCCCAACACCAGGCCCAGCGCCATCCGATCACCGCCAGGGCGAGCAACGGCAGCGGCGTGATCCAGTAGAGCTTGAGCAGCATCGCCACGAAGAAGACGCCCGTGACCGCCGCCGTGTCGACCGGAAGCAGGCTGTTGCCGGGCAGCAGGACGACATGGTCGATCCGGCCGCTCGCGGTTTCCACCGCCAGCGTCTCGCGCCAGCCGTTCCGCGGCTCGCCGAGATAGCCTTCGCCCCGCGCCAGTTCCACCGCCAGCGCTGGCCGGCGCTCGACCGGCTCGAGATCCTCGACGTGCGGAATGCTGGCGATGTTGTAGCTCGGCGACGGCAGCATCATCGGCCATTCCAGCGTCCCCGCCCCCCAGGGATTCCGGCGGCTTTTCGGCGCGTGGAAGAATTGCAGCGTCACGTCGATGAGGAACAGCCCCGATGCCGAAGGCCAGCACGAATCCGCCGACCGAGGACAGGAAGTTGCGAGCTGCGCGCGGATCAGCATCGCCAGCACGCCGCCGATCAGGAAGAAGGCAAAGGCCGTCACCATCGGTCGGATGCCCAGCGTGCTGTGGTTCACCGTCGAAAGCGACCCGCGCCAGCCCTTCGGCGTTCCCCAGATCGCCTCGAAGGCGCGGTGGAGCCGCAGCGCCTTCACGTGCCACCCCGCGACTGGAACCGCGCCCAGCCGGCGTCGTCGTGCGCGAGCACCCGGAACCCGTGGCGGGCGTGGCCGATGCCGCAATATTCGGCGCAGACGCCGGGATGTGCGCGGGCGCACTCGCCTCGATGCGCAGCACGTTGCGGTGACCGGGACGGCGTCCATCTTGCCGCCCAGCCGCGGAACCCAGAAGGCGTGGATTACGTCGCGGGTGGTGAGCACGACGTCCACCGGCCGCCCGGCGGGAATGTGCAGCACGTCGCGCGTCGCGATGCCGCGCCGTCCGCGTCCCTGTGCCGAAAGGTCCAGCGCCAGCGGCTGCTCTCCGCCTCCACGCGCACCAGCCGCGGATCGTCGCGCGGCAACAGGCGCTCGCCCGCGACCAGGCCATAGGCGAGTAGCGCCACCAGGACGGCGGAGGAGAAGATCAGTCCGCCGCCGACGATCCAGATGCGCGAAGACTGTTCGCGCGGCGCGCGCCTGCGCGTGGACGCCAGCAGGAGGAGGACCAGCACGAACAGGAAGATCGCCGCCGCGCCGGCCAGCGTCACCCACCAGAGGCTGCTGATCGCGGCGGCGGCGGGGCCCGCCGGATCGAGCGCCGAAAGCGGCCCCGCGCATCCGGTTGAAAGAAATGCCGCGCCGGGCGTTGTGCGGATGAGAAGTAACCGAGGAAAAGGGGCCCGATGCCGACCAGCACCAGCTTTCCGAACATCCAGGGGACGAACACACCGCGCAGGAAGATCGGCGCCGTTCCCGCCGCGACCGCGATCACGGCGGCGGGCGTCAGCAGGTGCGTGTATCCATAATGAGTGAAGCGGCGGACGCGGGCATATTCCTCCTGCGTGTCGTCCGGCGCATGCTCGGCGAGCATCAGCGGCACCGCCATCAATCCCGCGCCCCAGACGATCACGCCCGCGATGTGGAGCCCCTTTACAATGGCGATCGCCAGCATCATCGCGGCGCGCCGGCGGACGCGCTGCGCCATGCCCGCCGCGCGATCCAGGCGGCGGCGACCGCATAGGGAAGCATCGCCGGCACCCACATGATGAGTCCGGCGAGCCGCTGGTCCTCCAGCGGCGTCAGTCCGGAAGCGAGCGGCGCCGCGTAATGGTGCGGATAGAGCGGATCGGGCGCCAAGGTGAGCAGCGCGCCCAGCAGCCCCATCTGCCCGACCGCCGCCGCGAGCGTGAGCAGGGCGACGGGCAGCGCCGTCACGAGCAGCGACAGCTGCATGAGCCAATAGAGCGGCGCCTCCTCGAGCGCCGCGGTATAGAGCGGCGGCGCGTGCCACAGCCACAGGGTCAGCGCGGAAGCGGTGAAGGGCAGCGCCAGTCCGGTTTCGCTCCGGGCGGGGAATGCGCGCGCCAGCAGTGGCGCGGCAGCGGCGACGACAGCACGTGATGCACCGCGCGTGCCAAGAACAAGGCGCTGCTCAGCGCGCAGAGCGGCGAGACGAACGCAATGGCGAGGGCCAGCATCGCACCCGCGAACGCCGCGCGCGAATGGCCACGGATCGCCCTCGCCACGCCCAGCGCGAGAAGCGCCGCGAGCAACCACGGATCGAGGTTCCACCGCTCGAACAGTTCGACCGGCAGCGGCGCAGGCCCGCAATACGCTACCTCCAGAGCGATCCCCGCCTCCTGTTCCCATGTGCCGGAGAATCATCGATCGACCGTGCCCTTGAGGCAAATGGCAAGGCGGGGTCCGGGTTCCGCTCCGGGGACTTGAGGCGGCCGGGCGCCGGCCGCTCCCACCTTTGCACGGCGGCGGTCGGCGGCCGCAGCTCTCGGGCCTCTGCGCGCCCTATGGCGCGCTCGGCGCCTGCCCGCTTCGCCGCCAGAGGCCGCCGAGCAGCTTCGCCGCCAGCGCAGCCGCGCCGGGCCGCACGAACAGCCAGTCGCGAATCGCCGGCCCCGGCTCGGCGCCGATCGTGCGCTTGTAGCCGCTGTCGCCCGCGCCCCAGTCGACGTGCGTCATGCCGTCGTCCAGCGCCCGAACCAAATTGCGGTAATAGAGCAGCTTGCCCGGCGAGTGTTTCGCGAATTGCGGATCATAGCTGTTGGCGATCGCATATTTGAGGTCGCCGGCATTGAGATCGAACGAAAAGGCCGCCGGCGCACCGTCCACCCGGAGCACCGCCGCCCACAGCATCTCCGCCAGCGCCGGATCGGCCACCGCCGCGCGCCAGAAGGCGCCGTGTCCCGTCGTCGTGAATTTCGCGTCGCTGCCGTCGGTCTTTGCCGCGATCCAGCTCGCCTCCTCGACCGCCGCGAGCGAATCGAACGCCTCCGGCGTCCACTCCGCCCCGGATACGAACGACCAGTCGAGCGCGCCGTGGCTCGCCAGATGCTTCTCGTGGAACCGGTTCTTGCGCAGCGTCGAAGTGCGCGGCCAGCCCCCCTCGGCGCGCAGCGCGGCCATGTCGAGCAGGAAGCTCTCCGCGACGAACCGGTCGAGCACGGCCCAGCCCGCCGCCCCGGCCGCCGCGCGCAGTCCCTCCACCGCCGGATCGCCGTCATAGACCGGGCCGATCCGCAGCGCCGTCGCTTCGCGCGCGAGCCGGGGCAGCAGCGCCTCGAACACTTCGATTCCCGCGTCGCCGCGCACGGGGAAGCTGCGGAACGGCCAGTAGCATCCCGGCACCGCCGCCATTCCCAGCGCCGCCGGCCCCATCCGCACAGTGGGCAGCGCCAGCACCGGTGCGCCGTCGCGGCACACCGTCAGCGTCCGCGCATGGCCGCCATAGGCGGCCAGCGCCGCGGCGAACCAGCCATAGCGCAGGAAGCGATGGCTCGGCAGCGCCGCCTCGGCCGCCGCGTCGATCGTTCCGGACAGGCCGACGACCGCCTCCACCGTCAGTGCGGGCGGCAGGCGCGGGAAATCGGCGAGCGGCATCGGCTTCGTCATGGCCTCCGCTCTACTGCCCAGCGGTTACCATTGCGTTTGGCTCGCGCGCGCCGCCCGCATAGAAGAGGCGCCATGGAAAGCTCGCCGTTCGTCTCCACCGTCGCCGCCACGATCCAGGTGGCAATCGCGCCCGTCTTCCTGCTCGCCGGCATTGGCGCGATCCTCAACGTCATGGTCGGCCGGCTTGCGCGCATCGTCGATCGCGCGCGCCAGCTCGAGCAGCTCCATCCGCGCAGCACCGGCCCCGAGCATGATCGCCATGTCTGGGAGCTCCGCCTGATCGATCGGCGCATCTCGGTCATCAACTCGGCGATCTTCCTGTGCGTCGCCAGCGCGCTGGCGATCTGCCTCGTCGTCGCATTGATGTTCGTGTCGGAGCTGATCGACCTGCATTTCGGAGTCGTCGTCGCGGTCGCCTTCATTCTTTCGATGCTGCTGCTGATGTCGGGGCTGGTCTTCTTCCTGTTCGAAGTCCGCATGTCGCTCGCGGCGATTCACGTCCGCAAGGAACTGCTGGAGCACGACGGCAAATGAGCCCCTCCGCCGAGCGCCACCTGCTTCAGGCCGCCGTCGCGCTCACGGTGCTGGTGCCGATCTTTGCCGCCGGCACCGGCATCCTGCTCGGAGCGCAATGGCTCGGCGCCGATCCGGCACGCGTCGATCTCGACAGCCATTTCCGCTATCTTTCGGGCATCTTCCTCATGCTCGGCCTCGGCTTCGCGAGTTGCATCCCTCGGATCGAAACGATGGGCCCCCGATTCCGGCTGCTCGGCGCAATGGTCGTCGCCGGCGGACTCGCGCGCGCGCTGTCGCTCGTCGATCTCGGCCCGCCCTCGGCCGCCCATCTCGCGGGCCTGGGCATAGAGCTCGGCGTCGTGCCGCTGCTCCTGCTCTGGCAGGCGCGCGTCGCGCGGCGCTACCGCGCGATGCCCTCCAGCCCCGGCCCTGCCTCCACGCTCGGCACATAGCTCGGCGGCACGCGCGCTTCGGCCGCCTGCTCATAGCCATAGCCGGCGTCGAGCAACAGCGCCTCGCTGTACGCCGGCCCCATGAACGAAAGCCCCACCGGCAGCCCGTCAACCAGCCCCATCGGCACGGTGAGATGCGGCGTTCCCGCCACCGCCGGCAACTGGCTGGCGGAGGGCCCGCTGAACTGGTCGCCGTGCACCGGATCGCTCAGCCACGGCAGGCCATAGGTAGGCGAGACGAGCAGCCGCACGTCGCCCTCGGCGAGCATCGCGTCGATCCCCTCGGCGCCCGCCAGGCGCAGCGATTTCGCCCGCGCCTCGGCATAGCCGGGATCGTCGACTCCGCCGGTCGCCTCGGCCATTTCGAAAATCTCCTGCGCAAAATACGGCATTTCGGCCTCGGCATTCGCCGCGTTGAACGCGATCAGCTCGGCCAGCGTCCGCGCCGGCAGCGGCGCGGGCGAGCTCGCGAGATAGTCCGCCAGGTCGCTCTTCAACTCGGTCTGCAGCACGAAGAACTCGGCTTCGTCGAGCCCCTCCAGCTCGGGCTGCTCCACCTCGACCAGCACCGCGCCCTGCGCCCGCAGCACCTCGAGCGCGGCGTCGTATTTCGCCTCCAGCTCGGCCGGCATCTGCGGGCGCAATACGCCGATTCGCATCCCGGAGAGCGCACCGGCGTCGAGCCCCGCGGCATAGTCGCGCGCGTGCGCATCCGCCCCGAGGGTCGCCGCGTCCGCCGGATCGCTGCCGATCATTGCCGAGAGCAGGATCGCCGCATCGCGCACGCTGCGCGTCATCGGCCCGGCAGTGTCCTGGCTGTGGCTGATCGGTACGATGTGCGTCCGGCTGACGAGGCCGATCGTCGGCTTGAGCCCCACCAGCCCGTTCATCGCCGCCGGGCACACCACCGATCCGTCCGTCTCGGTGCCCAGCGCGCCCGCGGCGAAACTCGCCGCCACCGCCGCGCCCGATCCGCTGGAGGAGCCGCACGAGGTGCGGTCGAGCGCATAGGGATTGCGCACCAGTCCGCCGATTGCGCTCCACCCGCTCATCGAGGCGGTCGAGCGGATGTTCGCCCATTCCGAGAGATTGGTCTTGCCCAGGATCACCGCGCCCGCTTCGCGCAGCCGCGCCACCACCGGCGCGTCGCGGCGCGTGAGATTATCCTTGAGCGCCAGGCTGCCCGCCGTCGTCGGCAGCTCGCGGCTCTCGATATTGTCCTTGAGGAGCACGGGAACGCCGTGGAGCGGCCCGCGCACGCGCCCGGCCGCTCGCTCCGCGTCGAGCAGCCGCGCCTGTTCGAGCGCATCGGGGCTGAGCGCGATCACTGCGCGCAGCGTCGGCCCCTGCCGGTCCATCGCGGCGATTCGCTCCAGATAGGCTGCGGTCAGGGCTTCGCTCGTCGCCGCCCCCGACTCCATCAGCGCCTGCAATTCGGCGATCGATGCTTCCTCGACCCGCACCCGCTCGCCAACGCGCCGATCGGCGGAACCATCGGCCCGCGTCGCCGCCGGCGCGGGCGCCGTCGCATCCTGAGCCAGCGCCGGAACGCTCGCGCCCATCATCAGCGCCAGCCCGGCCAGCACACCCGTTTTCGCCATGCAGTCTCCCCTTCGTCGCCGGCAGCCTATCACCCCTGATATGGGGCTCAACCCTGCTTCGCGCTGCGGCAAAGCGATCGAGGGCCGCTTCGCGTGCGACCTTCCTTCTGATCGCGCCCTGATCCGATAAGCGCCAGCAGGAACGCTGCGCGGCGGGGCGAGCGACGCAGGGGGGGAACGCTCGCCCCGCCCCCCGGTTTGCTGCTCATGACATCGATTCCCCGTCTCGCCACGCTCGACAGCACGCCCGCCTTCCTGCGCGAAGGCTATCCCTGGCTCGGCAACCGCTGTCGCGACCTCGGCAGCGACATGTTCGAAACGCGGCTGATGGGTCGGCGCGTCCTCTGCATGATGGGCGAAGAGGCGGCGCGACGCTTCTACGACGGCAAGAGCTTTTCGCGCGTGGGTGCGATGCCGCCCACCACGCTGCGCCTCCTTCAGGACAAGGGCAGCGTCCAGGCGCTCGACGGCGCCGCGCACGCCCATCGCAAACAGCTGTTCCTCGATCTGCTGGCCGGCGACGCGCCCGAGTCGTTCGCCGACATTTTCGAGCGCCGCTGGCGCGCCGCGCTGCCCGAATGGCGGGGGCGCGGCGAGGTCACGCTGCACGAAGCGGCGGTGCGGCTGCTGTGCGAATCGGCGCTCGAATGGTGCGGCATCGCGGTCGCCGAGCGCGATGTGCCGGATCGCGCCGAGGAGCTGGCGGCGATGGTCGCGGGCGCCGGAGCGGTCGGGCCGAAGCTGGTCCGCGGCCTGTGGCTGCGCCGCCGCGCCGAGCGTTGGGCGCGCGACCAGATCGATCGTGTCCGCCGCGGGCGCCCCGCTCGCCCGGGCTCGCCGCTCGCCCGAATCGCCGAATTTCACGACCTCGACGGCGGGCCGCTCACGCGCGAGGAGGCCGGAGTCGAGCTGCTCAACCTGCTGCGCCCGATCGTCGCGATCGCCCGCTTCGTCACCTTCGCCGCGCTCGCGCTGCACGAACACGGCGATGCTGCCGAATGGCTCGAATCCGGCCCGGGCGAGGTGCGCGAACGCCAGCTTGCCTTTGTGCAGGAAGTGCGCCGCTTCTATCCCTTCTTCCCGGTGATCGGCGGCCGGGTCCGCTCGGCGTTCGAATGGCGCGGCAACGAATTTGCGGATGGCGACTGGGTGCTGCTCGGCTTGCATGCCACCAATCACGACGCACGGCTCTGGCCAGAGCCGCACCGTTTCGATCCCGCACGCTTCCTGCGCTGGCAGGGCAGCGGCTATGATCTGATTCCGCAGGGGGCGGGCGCGTATCTCCCCGATCATCGCTGCCCGGGCGAATGGATGACGATCGCGGTCCTGCGCCGCGCACTCGCCCTGCTGCGAATCATGCCTGGCCACCTGCCCGAACAGGATCTGCGCGTGCCGCTCGATCGCTTTCCCACTCTGCCGAACAGCGGCGTGCGGATCGCCTTCGATCGCTGACCCAGGGATTGGGGGCCGGAAGGAACGAACCGCCCAACATCTTGGAATTCGGTCCGGCTTCGAAACGACTTTCCACCGCGAAATATTTTCGTTCGACGTTCGTTCTCTTGACGGAGTCCGAAGCCGTGGAAGGTCCGCGCGTCGCGCCTGTGGACAAGTGCTCGAGGCGCCATGAACCGAGTCATTTTAGCGGCGAACCGAGTCGGTAAGCATTCATTTACGGTCTTGATGTCGGACTCGATCTGACACAAGCTCTAGTGGTTGCACTGAGGGGCAGGCTCAAGCACTGGTAGGATGTTCACCGCGACCCTATATCGCGGGATAACCCTGTTCGTGCCCTGTGGATGGCGTGTGGACACTTTTTGTTCTCGCCTGCGGCACGGCCGATGGTCTAGCATCCGCAAGCCGCCCCCGAGTCGAAACGACGCCGATCGAAGGCAGTATGAGGGGTACAGCGTCATGGAATTCAGGGACACGGAAACCAGCGTGAACGAAACCGCCACCCAAGCCGCCCCCGCCCAGGCAGACGAGAAGCCCGTCGCGAAGCGGAAGGGCAAGGCGCGCGATTCGCACAGCGTCGATCCGCAGTCCTTTCCGGTCGAAGTCGATCATTCGCGCGACGCGCTGCTCACCGATTTCGGCAAGGAGACGCTGAAGGACCGCTATCTCCTGCCCGGCGAGAGCTTTCAGGATCTGTTCGTGCGCGTCGCCTCGGCCTATGCCGACGATGCCGAGCACGCCCAGCGGCTCTACGACTATATCTCGAAGCTCTGGTTCATGCCCGCCACGCCCGTTCTGTCGAACGGCGGCACCGGGCGCGGACTGCCGATCAGCTGCTATCTCAATTCGGTGCCCGACAGCCTCGAAGGCATTGTCGAGACGTGGAACGAAAATGTCTGGCTCGCCTCGCGCGGCGGCGGCATCGGCACCTATTGGGGCAGCGTGCGCGGCATCGGCGAGCCGGTGGGCCTCAACGGCAAGACCAGCGGCATCATTCCCTTCGTCCGCGTGATGGACAGCCTGACGCTCGCGATTTCGCAGGGCTCGCTGCGCCGCGGCTCGGCCGCCTGCTATCTCGACATCTCGCATCCCGAGATCGAGGAGTTCCTCGAAATCCGCAAACCCTCGGGCGACTTCAACCGCAAGGCGTTGAACCTCCACCACGGCGTGCTGATCCCCGATGCCTTCATGGAGGCAGTGCGCGACGGCACCGAATGGGAGCTGAAGTCGCCGAAGGACGGCAGTGTCCGCAACACGGTCGACGCGCGGGCGCTGTTCCAGAAGCTGGTCGAGACCCGGCTCGCGACCGGCGAGCCCTATATCGTCTTCTCGGACCATGTGAATTCGAACATGCCGAAGCATCATCGGGAGCTTGGGCTCAAGGTCTCGACCTCGAACCTGTGCAGCGAGATCACGCTGCCCACCGGCACCGATCATCTCGGCAACGATCGCACCGCGGTCTGCTGCCTCTCGTCGCTCAACCTCGAAACCTGGGACGAGTGGAGCCAGGACAGGCGCTTCATCGAAGACGTGATGCGCTTCCTCGACAATGTCCTCACCGACTATATCGAGCGCGCACCCGACGAGATGGCCCGCGCGCGCTATTCGGCGATGCGCGAGCGTTCGGTGGGCCTTGGCGTGATGGGCTTCCACAGCTTCCTCCAGGCGCGCGGCCTTCCCTTCGAAGGGGCGATGGCCAAGAGCTGGAACCTGCGCATCTTCAAGCACATCAACGCCCGGGTGAACGAAGCGTCGATGCAGCTCGCGGTCGAACGCGGGCCCTGCCCCGATGCGGCCGACATGGGCGTGATGGAGCGTTTTTCGTGCAAGATGGCGATCGCGCCCACCGCGTCGATCTCGATCATCTGCGGCGGTACGAGCGCCTGCATCGAGCCGATCCCGGCCAACATCTACACCCACAAGACGCTGTCGGGCAGCTTCGTGGTCCGCAATCCCTATCTCGAGAAGCTCCTGATCGAGAAGTCGAAGAACTCGGACGCGGTGTGGAACTCGATCCTCGAAAAGGGCGGCTCGGTCCAGCATCTCGATTTCCTCAGCCAGGAGGAAAAGGACGCCTACAAGACGAGCTTCGAGATCGATCAGCGTTGGCTGCTCGAACTCGCCGGCGATCGCGCGCCCTTCATCGACCAGGCGCAGTCGCTCAACCTGTTCATCCCGGCGGATGTCGAGAAATGGGATCTGCTGATGCTCCATTTCCGCGCCTGGGAGCTGGGCATCAAGTCGCTCTATTATCTGCGGTCGAAATCGGTGCAGCGCGCCGGCTTCGCGGGCGGGGTGGAGGCGGACAACACCGCCGAACTCGCCAAATACGAGATCGGCGAGAGCACCGACTATGACGAATGCCTCGCCTGTCAGTGAGCCCATCGCCGCCGGCGCCGCGCGGGCGCGTCCGCGCGCGGCTGCCGGCATGCGCTTGACTCAGGTCAACGCGGAACCCCGCGCGTTGCGGAACCATTCGTTTTCCGTATCGCTGGAGAACCGCGCCCATGCCGCTCGCAACCTTTCCGCTCCTGCTCGCGCTCTGCATCGTCGTGACGGCGGTGAGCGGCATCTGGCTGATGCTCAACGCCCGCTCGGTCGCCGCGCTCTTCCGCGGCCGGACGGAGATCGTGCCCGGCCCCGGTCGCAGGCGCGCCTCGCGCGGCGCGGTCATCGCGATGCTGATCCTCTTCAATCTCGGCTGGATCGGCGCGATCGCCGTGCAATGGATCGGCTGGGAGGGCGCAGCCAATGAAGTCATCGTCAGCGAAAATCCGGAGCATCCCTGACCGGGCGGTTCGCTCCCGCGCCGCCGCGCTCGCGGCACTCGCGCCGCTCCTCTCCCTCGCCGCTTGCGCGAGCCAGATCGACAGCGCGGTTCAGCCCGGCGCCCCCGGCTTCCTGCTCGGCCTGTGGCACGGCTTCATCTTCCCGGTCGCCTGGGTGCTCTCGCTCTTCGTGCCCGACTATGCGGTCTATGCCGTGCCGAACAACGGTGGCTGGTATGATTTCGGCTATTTCATCGGCATCGTCTTTCTCGGCGTAGGCTCGGGCGGCGGCAGCCGGGTCATCTATCGCACCCGCACCGTCTATCGCGATCGCCCCGCGCGGCGCGGCCAGGTGATCGACCACGAATGAGCCCGACGCTGTTCCTCTTCGCGCTCGCCGCGGTCGCCACGCTCGTCGGGCTGGTCGCGGTGCTGCGCGCGCCGGGCGAGTCCCCCCGGTCGAGCCGCTGGCTGCTGATCGGCACGTCGATCGCGCTCGCGCTCGCGCTGCTGCTCGCCTTCCGCCTGATCGAGGAGGGGCTGTTGTGACTCGCGGCCTGCTCATCGCCAACGGCGTCGCCGCGGTCGTCGGCGCGGTCGGCCTCGCGCTCCTCGTCCGCCCCGCCGCCGCGCGCCGCCTGCTGCGCACCGGCGACGGCGAGGCGGCCGGCTATGCCCTGCGCATCGCCGGCGCGATGCTCTTCGCCGCCGCGCTCTTCTGCGCCGGCTTCGCCACCATGTTCGTCCTGTCCAGCCAGTAAGTTCCCAGGGAGTACCCCATGTCTCTTCTCGAAGCCCGCAAGACCTACAAGCCCTTCGAATATCCCTGGGCCTATGAATTCTGGAAGCGCCAGCAGCAGGTGCACTGGATGCCCGAGGAAGTGCCGCTGGGCGAGGATTGCCGCGACTGGGCGCAGAAGCTGACCGATCACGAGCGCAACCTGCTCACGCAGATCTTCCGCTTCTTCACGCAGGCCGATGTCGAGGTGCAGGATTGCTACCACGAGAAATACGGCCGCGTGTTCAAGCCGACCGAAGTCAAGATGATGCTGGCCGCGTTCAGCAACATGGAGACGATCCATATCGCCGCCTACAGCCATCTGCTCGACACGATCGGCATGCCCGAAAGCGAATATGGCATGTTCCTCGAATATGCCGAGATGAAGGACAAGCACGATTATCTGCAGAAGTTCGGCGTCGACACCGACGAGGACATCGCCAAGACGCTGGCGATGTTCGGCGGCTTCACCGAAGGACTTCAGCTCTTCGCCAGCTTCGCGATGCTGATGAACTTCCCACGCTTCAACAAGATGAAGGGCATGGGCCAGATCGTCAGCTGGAGCGTGCGCGACGAAAGCCTCCACTGCGAAGGCATCACCCGGCTGTTCCACGCCTTCTGCAAGGAGCGCGACTGCCTCACCAAATCGGTGAAGGAAGACATTATGGACGTCTGCCAGACGACGGTGCGGCTCGAGGACGCGTTCATCGATCTCGCCTTCGAAATGGGCCCCGTCCCCGGCATGACGCCCAAGGAGATCAAGAAGTATATCCGCTACATCGCCGACTGGCGGCTCGGCCAGCTCGGCCTCAAGCCGATCTACATGATCGACGAGCACCCGCTGCCGTGGCTCACGCCGCTGCTCAACGGCGTCGAGCACGCGAACTTCTTCGAAACCCGCGCGACCGAATATTCGAAGGGCGCGACCCGCGGCCAGTGGAACGAAGTGTGGGACAGCTTCGACAAGCGCCAGAAGGCGAAGGTCGCCCCCGTGGCGAACGAGGACGATGGCGGCGAGGGGGACATGTTCGCGAAGGGCGGCGTGGCGGCGGAGTGATCAGACTCGTGCGACCCACTTAGAAAGGATTTAGCTATGGGACCCTCGAGCTTCGGCCGGGGTTTCAATGGTTATGGGCATTGTTGCGTTCTTCTTTGCTGTCGGCTGGCTGGTCTCCAGGACTTAAGGCTTCACCCGGCCTTGTGCTCGGGTCCACCAGCCATCGAACGCCACGCGCAGTGACTCGACGACCACGATTGTTTCGCGCCGGGTTACTGCGCTCTACCCCACCTCCGGTTCACGCTGCGATAGCACCCACCCGTCGCCCCTGCGCAGGCAGGGGCCTATCGCTCGCGCCGCGCACGCTGCCTTCGGCGGTTGTGCGCTCCGCATGATTTCCGGACAATAATTGCCAGACATGGGCTCCTGCCTACGCAGGAGCGACGGAGCGCAACGCCAGGCGCGTTGTACCTGCATCTCAGTGTTATCTGGGTCCGAACAATCGGATCGTCACCCGGTCAACCGGCAGGCTCCTCCGGAGTCGACAGGATTTCATCCAAAGTCGAGCAAATCGCCACTCGCTCTCCCACGCTCCGGCATACCGTCGGAACGCACGGGAGGCGACGATGGGACTAACCTATGTCTGCGAGAAATGCGGCAGCAAACTCGTGACGCGCGACGCTTGGGCGGAGTGGGACGAAGCCGCACAGCAATGGGCGCTCGGAGCTGCGTATGATTATTCCTTCTGCCACAGTTGCGAGAGGGAAACGACGCTTCGCGAAGTTCGGCTTGAGGATGCAATTCGGAAGTGAGGGAATAACGCTGCCCCCCGTCGCCCCTGCGCAGGCAGGGGCCCATGGCTCGCGCCGCGCACGCTGCCCTCGACAATCGCACGTCCCCGCTTGATCCCCGCGCGACATCCGGCAGACATGGGCTCCTGCCTGCGCAGGAGCGGCGGGGGACGGGCATGGGAAAGCGCGGCTATGTCTACATCATGACGAACGGACCGAGCGGAACGCTCTACACCGGCGTCACCGCGAACCTCACCGCGCGCGTGCACCAGCACCGCAGCGGCACCGGATCGGACTTCTGCCGCGAGAACGGCCTCACCCGCCTGGTCTATGTCGAGACGCACGAGCGGATCGACGCCGCCATCGCCCGCGAAAAGGCGATCAAGAAATGGAAGCGCGGCTGGAAGCTCAACCTGATCGGCAGGGCGAACCCGGACTGGCGCGACTTGTGGGACGAAATCAACCGGTGATCGCACCGCCGGGGACGAAGGATCGCTGACCGCTTCGCAGAGTAATTGCCAGCGATAGGCCCCTGCCTGCGCAGGGGCGACGAAGACAGCGGAACGCCCGCCGCACCACCCCGTCGCCCCTGCGAAGGCAGGGGCCCATGTCTGGCCGCGGCGCGTGTCGGCGGGCGCGTTGGCGCACAATCGCGGGCCGCATCGCAGCGTCAGAGGCAGCGATAGGCCCCGACCTGCGCAGGGGCGACGAAGACAGGGGAACGCCCGCCGCACCTCCCGTCGCCCCTGCGAAGGCAGGGGCCCATGTCTGGTTGCGGCGCGTGCCGGCGGGCGGGTCGGCGCACAATCGCAGGCCGCATCGCAGAGTCAGCGGCAGCGATAGGCCCCGACCTGCGCAGGGGCGACGAAGACAGGGGAACGCCCGCCGCACCTCCCGTCCCCCCTGCGAAGGCAGGGGCCCATGTCTGGTTTCGGCGCGTGCCGGCGGGCGGGTCGGCGCACAATCGCAGGCCGCATCGCAGAGTCAGCGGCAGCGATAGGCCCCGACCTGCGCAGGGGCGACGTCAAATTTGCCCCCCAGCCCCATTCCGGCCCAGCTCCAGATCCAGCCCCGCCGACCCGCCCCTCCGATTTCCGCTGTCCTACACGAACCGATATGGTTATATACCCCGGCTCCCGCGCCCCTTCAGCGACCAAGGAGCCAAGCCATGACCGATCAGTCCCATGATTTCCCCGCTACTTCGCGCCGGGTCCGCCGCGACGGCTGGACCGCCGAGCGGCAGCGGCTGTTCCTCGAGACCCTCGCCGAAACCGGCTGCGTGTCCGATGCCGCCGCCGCGGTCGGCCTCACTCCGCGATCGGCCTATCGGCTGCGCGCGCGGGCCGATGCCGATGCGTTCCACCGCGCCTGGGACGCGGCGCTCGTCATCGCCAGCCAGCGGCTCACCACCATCGCTTTCGAGCGTGCCGTCAACGGCACGCTGCGCCAGGTGTGGCATCGCGGCGAGTGCGTCGGCGAGGAGCGCGTGCCGTCGGATCGGCTGCTCATCTTCCTGCTCAAGCATTTCGATGCGATGCGCTACGGCAATCTCTCGGGGCTGATCGAAGTCGACATTCCCGATCCGCGCGCCGCCGCCCGCGCCGCGCTCCCCGCGCTCACCCAAGCGCTGACCGACAGCGACTCGCCCGCCGAGCGCCTGCGCCGCGAGGATTTCGTCGAGGGAGTGCAGCCCGCGTTCGACATGGTGGGCGAGCCGGTCGACGTGCCCGGCGTGTTCGATGTGGAGGCCTATGATGTGGAATAGCCCTCGCGCGTGCGCGCGGGCGCTCGCGCGCGCGTTGAGGTGCGACCTTAGTGCGACCTTCGACGGAAAACCGCCGATCGCGGCGCGCAAGCCGCCACGGCAACCCGGCCGCCGTCCGCCCGTTCTACGCTGCGGTTCCGGCGGCAGGAAGTCGCGCAATGATCGCGGTCGATTCCGAAATGATGGATGCGGTGGACTATGACGCCGCCCGCTGCCGGCTCGGGATCCGCTTCATTTCCGGCGGCTGGTACTGGTATGCGGGCGTGCCGCGCGACGTGTTCGAGGCGTTGCTCGCCGCGCCGTCGCACGGCCGCTTCTTTCACGATCACATTCGCGATCGCTACGCCTTCCGGCGCGGCTGAGCGCGCCGCGGATCAGGAAAGGCGCGAGGTCCGCCGCTCGCGCCCCGGCTCGGGCAGTTCGGGCGGTTCGCTGCGGCGGCGGTGCTCGCGCCAGCGGGCGGGCACGGTCGATCGCGTGCCTTCGCGATCGTGACGGCGCGGCGGCGGCGGCGCGGCGCCATGGGTGCAGCCGGTCTCGCCCAGGCAGATCAGCCGGTCATAGCCCGAGTCGGGGCAGATCGCGTGCGAAGCAATGGCCGAAGGAGTGCGCCGCGCGAGGTTGAGCCCGGCAAGCGCCGTCCTCCAGTCGCGCGGGTTCACGCCGCCCCCGTCGGCCGGGGCGACACGCTCGCCGACCGAGTGATAGTCGCTGTCGGCCAGCCCGGGCCACACTTGCCGGGCGAGCTGCCGCGCCCAGCGCGGGCTGGCCGGGCCGATCGGCAGGTGCGGGATCGGGTCGCCGGGCAGTTCGTAGCGCAGGCACGCGATCCGCTCGGCGGCATAGGCCTTGGCGAAGGCGGCGTTGCCGGCGCGGGCGGCGGCGATGGTGGCGACGCTGATCGGCATGTCGCGCCACCCGGCGAGGCGCGCGGCGCGATAGGCGGCCAGGTTGGCGAGCGCGCCGCCCTTGCTGTGGCCGGTGACGAACAGGTGGCGGCGCGCGCCGCGATCGAGCAGCGTCTGGACGGCGGATTTCACGCCGGGCCCTTCGTCGCTGTCGTTCCACAGCCGGGCCATCGATTCGGCGAAGCCCCAATGGACGCCGGCGCCGCAATAGTCCGGATCGGAACGGCACACCGAAAGCCCGCCGTTCAGCCAGTCGAGCAGCACGGTCCAGCCGTCGTGCCGCCCGCCGAAAAAGGGAGGAAGCGAACCGCGAAACGCCACGATCACGCCGTCGGGCACGGCGCCGACCAGCGCGAGGTCGATCGGCTGCTGCCACAGCTCGATTCGCCGCTGCACCACCAGCGGCGGCGCGGTCCAGCCGACGCTGCGGCGCACCGTTTCCATCTGCGGGTGATAGGCCTGCGACGCGGCGTACAGCAGCCGCCGCTTCATGCAGTCGATCATGGTTAACATCCTCCGTCGCAACGCGTTTCGCCGCTGCGGCTGCGCTCCGGCAACTCCGGGCATCTGCATTCAGGGACTCTGCGGACGTGCCTCCGCCGTCCCGATTCGGGACGCCTTGTGGGAGCCGCGTAGTTGCAGACTCCTGAATGGAAGAGTCAGCTTTCGTTGGAAATGCAACCGCTTGGCGCCATTCAGGGGTGGAATCGGCCGCGTGCGCCGCGCTATCCAGCTGCGAAACGATCAGGAGAACCGCGCCATGACCGATCACATCGACCCCAGCCGGCCGCAGTTCGATGCCTTCAAGGCGCTGCCCCGCGACCAGCTGATCGAGATGCTCAACCTCGTCCGCTTCCGCGCCCGCGCCGCCTATCCCGAGGAGCATCCACAGGCTGCGGAGGGGCTGAGCGGCGCCGAGGCCTATGCCCGCTATGGCGCCGAAAGCGGGCCGATCTTCCGCCGCGTGGGCGGCACCATCGTCTGGTCGGCGGCGCCCGAGCTGGTGCTCACCGGCCCGGCCGACGAGGCATGGGATACGGCATTCGTCGCCCGCTATCCCAGCGCCCACGCCTTTCTCGAAATGGTGACCGATCCCGACTATCGCCGCGCCGTCGTGCATCGCCAGGCGGCGGTTGCCACCTCGCGGCTGATCCGCACCGCGCCGCGCGAGGGAGGCGCCGGCTTCGAATGACGCCGTAATCTGCGTCCGTTTCGGATCGGGTTCGGCTCCGATTCGGACGCGACCGGCTATATTCCGGCGCACGGTGTCGCTTGAAAGGACCGCCCGTGGCTCTGGAATATGCCTGCGAACGCTGCGGCGGCACGGCAGTGACGCGCGACGCCTGGGCCGAATGGGATGTGGCGGCCCAGGCCTGGGTGCTGTCGGCGGTGTTCGACTATGCCCATTGCCACGAATGCCACCGCGACACGCGGCTCGTCGAACGCCCGGCTACCCGCAACCGCCGCTAGGGGGGACCGGCCCGAACCCCGTCGGCCAGCCCGAGCTGCCACAGCACGAACGCCATTTCGTCGGCGGCCTCGCGCAGGCTCTCCCAGCGGCCCGATTTGCCGCCATGGCCCGCGCCCATGTTCGTCTTCAACAGCAGCACATTGTCGTCGGTCTTCGTCGCCCGCAGCTTCGCCGCCCATTTGGCCGGCTCCCAATAGGTCACTCGCGGATCGTTGAGCCCCCCGGAAATAAACAGCGGCGGATAGGCCTGCGGCCGCACATTGTCGTAGGGCGAATAGGAACGGATCAGCTCGAACGCGGCCTTGTCCTCGATCGGGTTGCCCCACTCCGGCCATTCGCCCGGCGTCAGCGGCAGGCTGGGATCGAGCATCGTGTTCAGCACGTCGACGAACGGCACGTCGGCAATCACCGCGCCCCACAGCTCGGGATCCGAATTGACGACTGCGCCCATCAGCTCGCCGCCCGCCGAGCGGCCGGCGATGGCGATGTTGCCGGCGCTGGTGAACCCGAGGTCGATCAGCCCTTTCGCGACGTCCACAAAGTCGTTGAACGTGTTGGTCCGCTTCTCGAGCTTGCCGTCATGATACCATTGCTGGCCCAGATCGTCGCCGCCGCGGATATGGGCAATGGCAAACGCCATGCCGCGATCGAGGAACGACATGCGGCTGGTGGAAAAGCCGGGCGGGATGGCGTGGCCATAGGCGCCATAGCCGTAGAGATAGAGCTTGCCGCTGCCGTCCTTGGGAAAGTCGGCCGGATAGACGATCGATACCGGCACTGGCGTGCCATCCCGCGCCGTGATCTTCAGCCGCTCGGTGGCATATTTCGCCGGATCATATCCGCTGGGGATCTCCTGGACCTTCAGCGTCTCGAGCCGATCGTCGGCCAGGTGATAGTCGAACACCGTGCCGGGCGTGACCATCGATTCATAGCCGAGCCGCAGCACCTCGATCGCATATTCGGGATTGTCGCCGGCACCGGCGACATAGCTGGCTTCGGGGAACTCCAGCCGCCGCGGCGGACGCCCGTCGTACCAGTGCAGCTCGACCTGATCGAGCCCGTCCGCACGCCCCTCGACCACGAAGAAATCGGCGAAGGGGGTAACCCCGGTCATGTAGAAGCGATCGGACGGCGCGATCACCTCGCGCCAGTCGCCCGGCGCCTCCAGCGGCGCCTTCACCAGCCGCCAGTTGGTGTGAGTATCGTTGGTGTGGATGAAGAGCGTGCCGTCATGCTCCTCCACGTCATATTCGATGCCGGTCTGCCGCGGCCGCACCAGGATCGGCTCGGCGGTGGGATCGTCGGTCGGCAGCAACCGCACCTCGCTGGTCACATGATCGCCGGTCGACAGGATCAGGAACCGCCGCGACTGAGTCTCGCCGACGCCGACGCGATAGCCTTCGTCCTCTTCATGATAGAGCTCGACGTCTTGCTCCACCGGCTCTCCCAGCCTGTGCCAGCGGATACGATCGGTACGCCAATGCTCGTTCACCAGCGCATAGAGAAAGCCCTTCGAATCCGCGGTCCAGACGAGTTCGGAAAGCGTGCCGGGGATCACGTCCGGCAGCATCCGGTCGCTTTCCAGGTCCTTTACCCGGACCTCGAACCGCTCCGAGCCATCGTCGTCGACAGCATAGGCGAGCAACCGCCCGCCCGGACTGACGCTGATCGCGCCCAGCCGGAAATACTCCTTTCCCCTGGCCAGCGTCGGTTCGTCGAGGATCAGCTGGTCCGCACTGCCGTCGTCGGGCGCGCCGACCGGGCGGCGCCACCAGCGGCGGTATTCGCCGCCCATCTCGAAATCGGTCCAGTAGAGCCAGTCGCCGTCCTTCTGCGGCACGGTGGCATCGTCTTCCTTGATCCGGCCGCGCATCTCCTCGAACAGCGTCTCGGCCAACGGCTTCAGTGGCGCCATCACCTTTTCGAAAAAGGCGTTCTCCTCCTCGAGATAGGCGAGCACGTCCTTGTCGGTCACGGTCGGATAGCCGGGGTCGCGCAGCCAGGCCCAGGGATCGTCGATGGTGATTCCGTGATATTCGCTGCGATGGGGCCGCGTGGCGGCGCGTGGAGGCTTGGGAAGGTCGTTCATTTCGGCCCTTTAGCGCAGCGGGCACGCGCTCCGAAAGCCTGCGCCCGCACGGTCGGACACGAAGAGGCCCCTTGCCGCCGCGTCACTGGAAGCGGAGGCAAGGGGCCTGTGTGGTGCTCGACCTTTCGGCTATTCTGCCAGATCGAAGCGGTCGGCGTTCATCACCTTGGTCCATGCGGCGACGAAGTCCTTCGCGAACTTCTCGCCGGCGTCGCTCGACGCATAGACTTCCGACAGCGCCCGCAGCTGCGAGTTCGAGCCGAAGACCAGATCGGTCCGCGTGGCACGCCACTTCTCCTCGTCGGTCTTGCGGCAGGTGCCGACGAACTCCTCGTCTCCGGCCTCGTCCACTTCCTTCCACGCCGTGCCCATGTCGAGCAGGTTGACGAAGAAATCGTTGGTGAGCTGCCCGGGCCGGTCGGTGAGCACGCCTTCGGGCCGATCGTTGTGATTTGCGCCCAGCACGCGCAGACCACCGACGAGCACCGTCATCTCGGGTGCGCTGAGGTTCAGCAGCTGCGCTCGATCGATCAGCAGCTCCTCGGTCGGGACGCTGAACGAAACCGACAGATAGTTGCGGAAGCCATCCACCTTGGGCTCCAGCACCTCGAAGCTCTCGGCATCGGTGATCTCCTGCGTCGCGTCGGTACGGCCCGGCGTGAACGGCACGGCAATGTCATAGCCGGCGTCGCGCGCTGCCTTTTCGATCCCGACCGAACCGCCGAGGACGATGAGATCGGCGATGCTCACCTTCTTTCCGCCGCTCGCCGCACCGTCGAACTCCGCCTTGATGCGCTCATAGACCGCGAGCACCTTGGCAAGCTTGTCGGGTTCGTTGACTGCCCAGCTGCGCTGCGGCTCCAGCCGGATCCGCGCACCATTGGCGCCGCCGCGCTTGTCCGACGTGCGGAAAGTGGACGCGGACGCCCAGGCGGTCTTCACCAGCTGGGAGACGGTGAGCCCCGAATCGCGGATCTTGTTCTTGAGCGCCACGACGTCGTCGCCGTTGATCGGCGTGTAATCGGCCTTGGGAATCGGATCCTGCCAGATCAGATCCTCTTCGGGCACTTCGGGACCGAGGTAGCGGGCCTTGGGCCCCATGTCGCGGTGCGTGAGCTTGAACCAGGCGCGGGCGAAGGCGTCGGCGAAATAGGCCGGATCCGCGCGGAACTTGTCCATGATCTTGCGGTATTCCGGGTCCACCTTCATCGCCATGTCGGCGGTGGTCATCATCGTCGGCACCTTGGCGCCGGGGCTGTGCGCCTTGGGCGCGAGCGTTTCCTCGGGGCTGCCCACCGGCTGCCACTGCTTGGCGCCCGCCGGACTGCGCACCAGCTCATATTCGTGGTCGAGCAGCATGTCGAAATAGCTCATGTCCCACTTGGTCGGCGTGGGAGTCCACGAACCCTCGAGGCCCGAGGTGATGGTATGGTCGCCGACGCCGCTCTCATGGCCCGACTGCCAGCCCAGACCCATCTGTGCGATGTCCGCGCCTTCGGGCTCGGCGCCCACCTTGGATGCGTCCCCGGCGCCGTGGCACTTTCCGAACGTGTGGCCGCCCGCGGTAAGCGCAACCGTCTCCTCGTCGTTCATACCCATGCGCGCGAAGGTCTCGCGGATGTCCCGCCCGGACTGCATCGGATCGGGATTGCCGCCCGGACCCTCGGGATTGACGTAGATGAGGCCCATCTGGATCGCGGCGAGCGGGTTTTCGAGCGCACGACCCTCTTCCTCGTGGATACGGGTGAGGCTCCCCTCCGAACCGACCCACTCTTCCTCGGTGCCCCAATAGACGTCCTTCTCGGGCTCGAAGATGTCCTCGCGGCCGCCGCCGAAACCGAAGATCGGGCCACCCATCGATTCGATCGCGACGTTGCCGGCCATGATCATCAGATCGGCCCAGCTGAGTTTGCGGCCGTACTTCGCCTTGATCGGCCAGAGCAGACGGCGCGCCTTGTCGAGATTCGCGTTATCCGGCCAGCTGTTGAGCGGGGCGAAGCGCTGGTTGCCCGAGGAGGAGCCACCGCGGCCGTCGCCGGTCCGATAGGTACCGGCCGAGTGCCACGCCATGCGGATGAAGAAGGGGCCGTAATGCCCATAATCCGCCGGCCACCAGGGCTGGCTGTCGGTCATCAGTGCGGTGAGGTCGCGCTTCACTGCTTCATAGTCGAGCGACTCGAACTCCTTGCGATAGTCGAAGTCGTCGCCCATCGGATTCCCGTGGAGCCCGTGCTGATGCAGGATCTCGATCGAAAGCTGGTTGGGCCACCAATCCCGGTTGGTGCGGCCCAGCAGCGAGCGCATCGCCTTGCCTTCCTTCATCGGGCAGCCGCTCAGCGGATCTCCGCTCGTCTTCGCGTCCATCGTCTATCTCCTCGGATCTTGAATACTACGGACAAGGTACGGATGCGTGAGGCGAAGGAAAGCGAGGAAGCTTGCTCAGACAGAGTGAAAGAATCGATTGAGGGTGATCGATCGGGCAGCCGGCCAAAGGCGATATTTGCGCAACCGCACGCAGCTGCCTAGCTGAGGCGCAGGATTCATCACCAGCGCGCCACTCGCACAAGGCGCAGGAAGTCGACGCCAATGTCCACCTACGCAGACCGCCTCACCGCCCTTCGCGAACAGCTCCGTTCGGAGCGCCTCGACGGCTTCGTCGTGCCGCTCACCGACGAGCATATGAGCGAATATGTAGGCGATTATGCCCAGCGCCTCGCGTGGCTTACCGGCTTTCAGGGCTCGGCGGGCGCCGCGGTGATCCTCCCTGCCGAAGCCGCGATGTTCGTCGACGGGCGGTACACGCTGCAGGTGCGCGAACAGGTCGATGCCGATCACTATCAATATGTAAAGGTGCCCGACACGAGCATGTCGGACTGGCTGGGTGAGCACGCGCCCGAGGGCGGTCGCATCGGCTATGATCCGTGGCTCCACACCCGCGCCTGGGTGGCCGAGGCAAGCAAGGCGCTGGCGGAGCGCGGCGCCGAGCTGGTGCCGGTCGCGGCCAATCCGGTCGATGCGATCTGGTCCGATCGTCCCGCCCCCTCGCCTGCCACGCTCAGCGCCCAGAGCGATGCCGCGGCAGGCAAGACCTCGGCCGAAAAGCGCGCCGTTATCGCCGAATGGCTCGAGACGCGCCGTGCCGACGCGGTGGTGCTCTCGGCGCTCGACTCGATCGCCTGGACGTTCAACATCCGTGGGGAGGACGTGATCCACACGCCCGTCGCGCTCTCCTACGCGCTGGTCCACTCCGACGGTACCGCCGAGCTGTTCGTCGCGCCCGAAAAGGTGACCGACGCGGTGCGCCAGCACCTCGGCAATGCCGTGCGCGTCCAGCCGCGCGACGCCTTCGCGCCTGCGCTGAAGGAGCTGTCGGGCAAGCGAGTCGCCGCCGATCCCGAGCGCGCCGTCGCCGCGATCTTCGACCTGCTCGACGCAGGCGGCGCGCACATCCTCCCGGTGCGCGATCCGGCAGTGCTCGCCAAGGCGCTCAAGAACTCCGCCGAAGTCGCCGGCCACCGTGCCGCGCAGGCGCGCGACGCGGTCGCGATGGTCCGCTTCCTGCGCTGGATCGAGGAGGAAGCGCCGAAGGGCAGCGTCACCGAGATGTCGGCGGTGCGCAAGCTGCTCGAATTCCGCCAGGCCCTCGGCGTGCTCAAGGACACGTCGTTCGACACCATCTCGGGCTATGGCAAGCACGGCGCGATCCCGCACTATCGCGTCACCGAGGAATCGAGCCTGCGCCTCGAACCCGGCAGCCTCTATCTCGTCGATTCGGGCGGGCAATATGAAGACGGCACCACCGACATCACGCGCGTGATGCCCGTCGGCGAACCGACCGCGGAGATGAAGGACCGCTTCACCCGCGTGCTCAAGGGCATGATCGCGCTCACTCATGCCGTGTTCCCGGACGGCACCGCGGGCAGCCAGATCGATGCCTTCGCGCGCCAGTTCCTCTGGCAGGCGGGGCTCGATTATCCGCACGGCACCGGTCACGGCGTCGGCGCGTATCTGTCGGTGCACGAGGGGCCGCAGCGCATCGCCGCGCCCAACTATCCCGGCGGCGGCCCGAGCGAGCCGCTGCGCGCGGGCATGATCTGCTCGAACGAGCCGGGCTATTACAAGGCAGGCGAATACGGCATCCGCATCGAAAACCTCGTGCTGATCGTCGAGCAGGAGATCGCGGGCGCGGAGCAGACGATGCTCGGCTTCGAAACGCTCACCTTCGTCCCCATCGAACGCACGCTGATCGACCCCGCGCTATTGACGCCGCACGAGCGCGAGTGGCTCGACGGCTATCACGCGAAGGTGCTGGAGATCGTCGGCCCGCAGGTCGACGGCGAGGACAAGGCCTGGCTCGAAGCCAAATGCGCGCCGATCGCGTAATCACCGGTGCCCCCGCGAAAGCGGGGGGCCAGCTTTCGGCGCAGTAAGCGGAGTCCAAGGAGAGTCGAAATGCAGAGGAAATCCGGCCTGACGCTAGGCGTGGTCACCGTCCTCGCGCTGGCGATCCTGTTCGCCAGCGGCATTCTCTGACGCCCGCCCTTCGCGCGCCTGCGCCTTGCGCTTGCGCAGGTTCTCGCGCAGCGCCTGCGCCAGCCGCGCCTTCTTCTCGTCGTCGTTCATGGCATGTCGATAAACCGCCGGGCTTCGGGTTGACAATCGGGGGCATCCAAGCACATAGGCCCCTCCCGCTCGGGCGACCCCCGCGCGGCGTGCTGCCGTAGCTCAGTGGTAGAGCGCATCCTTGGTAAGGCTGAGGTCGTGAGTTCAATCCTCACCGGCAGCACCATTTTCTGACATCTCCTGGTTGCCATCGCGGCCGGCGATCCCGATTAGGGTCGCCAATAGCCTCTGGGAGATCGTGATGAAGACCCGCGCCGCCGTCGCCTTCGAAGCCGAACAGCCTCTGGAGATCGTCGAACTCGATCTCGAAGGGCCGAAGCCCGGCGAAGTGCTGGTCGAGATCATGGCGACGGGCATCTGCCATACGGACGCCTATACGCTCGACGGGTTCGACAGCGAAGGCATCTTCCCCAGCGTGCTCGGCCATGAAGGCGCAGGGATCGTGCGCGAGGTGGGCGCAGGCGTCACCAGCGTGACCCCCGGCGACCATGTCATCCCGCTCTACACCCCCGAATGCCGCCAGTGTAAGTCGTGCCTCTCGGGCAAGACGAACCTCTGCACCGCGATCCGCGCGACGCAAGGGAAAGGGCTGATGCCCGACGGCACGACCCGCTTCAGCTACAAGGGGCAGCCGATCTACCATTATATGGGCTGCTCCACTTTCTCGAACTTCACCGTGCTGCCCGAAATCGCCGTCGCGAAGATCCGCGAGGACGCGCCGTTCAACACCAGCTGCTACATCGGCTGCGGCGTCACCACCGGCGTCGGCGCGGTGGTCAACACCGCCAAGGTGGAACCGGGCGCGAACGTCGTCGTGTTCGGCTTGGGCGGCATCGGCCTCAACGTCATCCAGGGCGCGAAGATGGTCGGCGCGGGCCGCATCATCGGCGTCGACATCAACCCCGATCGCGAGGAATGGGGCCGCAAGTTCGGCATGACGCATTTCCTCAATTCGAAGGGCATGAGCCGTGAGGAGACGATCGCGAAGATCCTCGAACTCACCGACGGCGGCGCCGACTACAGCTTCGACGCGACCGGCAATGTCGAGGTGATGCGTACCGCGCTGGAATGCGCGCATCGCGGCTGGGGCGAATCGATCATCATCGGCGTTGCCGAAGCGGGCAAGGAAATCAGCACGCGCCCGTTCCAGCTGGTCACCGGCCGGGTGTGGAAGGGCACGGCGTTCGGCGGCGCGCGCGGGCGCACCGACACGCCCAGGATCGTCGACTGGTATATGGACGGCAAGATCGCGATCGATCCGATGATCACGCATGTCCTCAGCCTCGAGGAGATCAACAAGGGCTTCGATCTGATGCATGCGGGCGAAAGCATCCGCAGCGTCGTGGTCTATTGATACGACACGAACGGAGAGGAAGCGATGTTCAACCACATCATGGTCGGCACCAACGACGTCGAAAAGGCGCGGCTGTTCTACAACGCGGTGCTCGGCACGCTGGGGTTCGAAGGCGAGCCGATCCGCGACGTCAAGGACGGCATCACGCGGCTGTTCTGGCGGCACGAGGGCAACAGCTTCTGCGTCAGCGAGCCGATCGACGGCGCGCCCGCCACCCCGGCGAACGGCGGCACGATCGGGTTCAAGTGCAGCTCGCCCGAGCAGGTGAAGGCGTTTCACGACGCGGGCGTCGCCCATGGCGGCACCTCGATCGAGGACCCGCCCGGCCCGCGCGCGAGCAGCTTTGGAGAAGTGCACCTTTCCTACGTCCGCGATCCGGACGGCAACAAGCTGTGCGGCATGTATCGCCCGCGCAAGTCGGGCTGACCGCGTGGACGACAAGGTCAATCTGCCCCAGAAATTCGCCGGCTTTTCCGATCATTGGGCGCCGCGCATCGTCGGCAGCTACAATGGCAACGACGTCCGCCTGATCCGGGCCGAGGGCGAATTCATCTGGCACGTCCATGAGGACACCGATGATTTCTTCCTCGTCCTGGACGGCGAACTCGATATCGAACTGCGCGACCGCACGATCACGCTCGGCCCGGGAGACCTCTATGTCGTTCCCCGCGGAGTCGAGCACCGGCCGGTCGCGCGGCGCGGCGAGGTGCGGATCCTGAATCTCGAACCGCGCGGCACCGACAATGTCGGCGAGGGTTCGCCCCAGCGGCCGCCCATCGCAGCCTGAGACACGATTTGGGCTTCCATAATAGGATTTGCGCTGAAATGCTGGGCGCACGCTGGAATTAGAATCGGTCTTTGCGCGCGGGCGTGCGCGCACACCCGCGCGCGGAGGTGCGACTTTTCAGTGACCTTCGGCGGATTTCCGCGAGTCGAGTTCCCGGGAGAGAGAGTTGGAAACGCTTTCGACGAACATGGCGCATGGCGGCACCCAAGGCGTCCATCGCCATGCCTCCACCGTCACCGGCACCGACATGACCTTCTCGGTCTATGTCCCGCCGCACGCGGATGGCGCGAAGCTGCCGGTGCTCTGGTATCTCTCCGGCCTCACCTGCACTCACGCCAACGTGACCGAAAAGGGCGAGTATCGCGCCGCTTGCGCAGAGCATGGCGTGATCTTCATCGCGCCCGACACCAGCCCGCGCGGCGACGATGTGCCCGATACGGATGGCTATGATTTCGGCAAGGGCGCAGGCTTCTACGTCGATGCGACAGAGGAACCCTGGGCGACCAATTACCGCATGCGCAGCTATATCGAGGAAGAGCTTCCCGCGCTGATCGCCGCGCAGTTCCCGGCGGCGGACCTCACCCGCCAGTCGATCACCGGCCATTCGATGGGCGGCCACGGCGCGCTGACCATCGCGCTGCGTAACCCCGATCGCTTCGCCAGCGTCTCCGCCTTCGCGCCGATCGCCTCGCCGCTCGCCTGTCCCTGGGGCGAAAAGGCGCTGGGCGGCTATCTGGGCAGCGCGGACAAGGCCGCGTGGCGGCGCTACGACGCGTGCGCGCTGATCGCCGATGGCGCGCGGCTTCCCGAGCTGCTGGTCGACCAGGGCGATGCCGACCAGTTCCTCGTCGAACAACTCAAGCCCGAGCTGCTCGAGGCCGCATGCCGCGAGGCAGGCATCGACCTGACGCTGCGGATGCAGCCGGGATATGACCACAGCTATTATTTCATCTCCACCTTCCTCGCCGATCATGTCGCGTGGCACGCCGAGAGGCTGAACACATGAGCCGATTCGACGTGCTGATCGTCGGCGCCGGCCATGGCGGTGCACAGACGGCGATCGCACTGCGGCAGAACGGCTTTACCGGTACGATCGGAATCGCCGGCGACGAGCCCGAGCTGCCCTACGAGCGCCCGCCGCTTTCCAAGGAGTATCTCGCCGGGGAGAAACCGTTTGAGCGCCTGTTGATACGCCCCCCCGCTTTCTGGGCGGAGCGCGACGTGGCGATGCTGCCTGGCCGCCGTGTGGTCCGCGTCGATCCCGGCGCGCATGAAGTCACCACCGAGGCGGGTGAGACATTCGGCTATGGAGCGCTCGTCTGGGCGACCGGCGGGCGCGCGCGGCGGCTCACCTGTTCGGGCGCGGCGCTGAAGGGCGTTCACACGGTACGCAGTCGCGCCGACGTCGACGCAATGATCGCCGAACTGCCGGACGTGACTCGTGTGGCGGTGATCGGAGGCGGGTACATCGGACTGGAAGCGGCCGCGGTGCTCACCAAGCTCGGCAAGAAGGTTTGCGTTCTCGAGGCGCAGGATCGCGTTCTTGCCCGAGTTGCGGGCACGCCGCTGTCGCGTTTCTTCGAGGACGAGCATCGCGCCCATGGCGTGGACATCCGGCTGGGCGTCGAGGTCGGCTGCATCGAGGATCGGGACGGCGCTGCCTGCGGCGTACGGCTCGGTGACGGCAGCAGCGTTCCTGCCGAAATGGTGATCGTCGGCATCGGCATCCTCCCCGCGACCGATCCGCTCTACGCCGTGGGCGCGCAGGGTGAGAACGGCGTGCTGGTCGACGCGCAATGCCGCACGACGCTTCCCGAAATCTATGCCGTCGGTGACTGTGCGCTGCACGCCAATCGCTTCGCGGAAGACGGGCCTATCCGCCTCGAATCGGTGCAGAACGCGAACGATCAGGCCACGGTGGCCGCGAAGACGATCTGTGGAATCGACGCGACCTATCAGGCCGTCCCCTGGTTCTGGTCGAACCAATATGACCTGAAGCTGCAGACCGTCGGGCTGTCGGCCGGCCATGACACCGCAGTCGTTCGCGGCGATCCGGCGGACCGCAGCTTCTCGCTCGTCTATCTGCGCTCGGGCCGGGTAATCGCGCTCGACTGCGTGAACAGGGTCAAGGACTATGTTCAGGGACGCAAGCTGGTCGAGCCGGGAGCGGTCGTCGATCCGGAGCGGCTCGCCGACACGAGCGTTCCGCTCAAGCAACTGCTGGGCTAGCGATCAGCCTCGTCCGCCGACTGCGGCTCCTCGCGCGTATGCACGTGCAGCTCGCCGGTAAGCGTCCGGTGCACAGGGCATTTGTCGGCGATCCGCATCAGATCGGCGCGCTGCGACTCGCTCAGCGGGCCGGTCATTCGGATCGTCCGCTCGATCGCTTCGATCTTTGAAGCCGGATCGGTGCAATGGTCGCAATCCACGCCATGGTTGCGGTCATGCGTCAGCCGGATCGCAACGTCCTCGAGCGGAATGTCCTTGCGCGCCGCATAGAGCTTGAGCGTCATCGAAGTGCATGCGCCCAGCGCGCCCAGCAGCAGGTCGTACGGGCCCGGCCCCGCGTCCTCGCCCCCCACGGCCACCGGCTCGTCGGCGACCAGACTGTGAAGATGCGTCCGCACGGTCGTGCCGAACTTGCCGCCCGCATTGCCGGCGAACACTTCGCCTTCCGCCACCATCGGCGCCGCTTCGGCGGGCGCCAGATAGCGTTCGGCCCAGGCGGCGATCAGCGCGGCGACATAGGCCGCGTCGCTGCGCCGCGTGAGCAGATGGTCGGCATCGTCGAGCGTGACGAAGCTCTTCGGGTGCCGTGCCGCGTCGAAGATCAGCCGGGCGTTGTCGATCCCCACCACTTCGTCGCCCGGGGCGTGCAGCACCAGCAGCGCACGGCCGATCGCGCCGATCCGGATCGCCGGATCCTGCGCGCGCAGCGAATGCAGGAACTGCGCGCCGATGCGGAAGCTGCGGCCGCCGATCGTCACCGCGCCGGCGCCTTCACGTTCGATCGCCGCCAGATCGCCGCGGATCGCCTCGAGCACATGCGCGGGATCGAACGGCGCCCCGATCGTCACCACGCCGCGCGCCTCGGGAATCCGTTCCGCCGCCGCCAACACGGCCGCGCCGCCCAGACTGTGCCCGATCAACAGTGCGGGCGCTGCGATCGACGCCCTCAGATGATCGGCCGCCGCGACGATGTCGGCCACATCGCCGAGGAAATGCGCATTGGCGAAGTCGCCCTCGCTGCCGCCAAGGCCCGTGAAGTCAAATCGCATCGTCGCGATCCCGGCGCCTGCCAGCGCAGTCGTGATTCGATTCGCGGCATGGCTGTTCATCGTGCAGGTGAAGCAATGCGCGAACAGCGCCACTGCACGGATCGGTCCGACCGGGAGCTCCAGCCGCGCCGCGAGGCTCTGGCCAGAAGAGCCTTGGAATTCAATCGCCTGGCTCGGCATCGCGCCCTCCCTGTCTTTCTCGCAGCATCCCGATAGCAGAGCCCGTTTGTCAACTATAGAGCGCTTTTAGTCAGGTGTTGTTGACACCGCCAGGACTCGCTGTCACAAAGTCAGGGACGCCTGACACTTTCGGGGTCGACCAGAAGGAGACGATGGGCCGCATGAAGAACCGGCTGAAGGTGCTGCGTGCGGAGCGCGACTGGAGCCAGGCAGAACTCGGTGGACGGCTGGGCGTCTCGCGCCAGGCGGTGAACGCGATCGAGACAGGGAAATACGATCCCTCGCTCCCGCTCGCCTTCAGGATCGGCCGAGTGTTCGGCATGCGGATCGAGGAGATTTTCGATGATGGCGAGAATGGCGGGGAGCAGGCTTGTGATTGATCGGATGGGCGAAGGCGAGCGTGCTACCGTGCTGAGGCGCCGGCGCGTCATGCGCCCCATCATCGCCACCGGCGTGATCGGCGGCATCCTCGGGTTCGTGTTGGCGGCGCTGGAGGGGGGCACCGAGCGGATGGTCAGCGCGCTTCCGCCCGCAGCTGCGGTGGCGGCGGCACTCGTCACGGTCGTCACGGTGACGGCCGGAAGCGTGATCTACTGGCGGCGGATCGACGAGCTGGAGCGCAACGCCTGCCTGTGGAGCGGCATGCTGACGCTGAACTTCTACTTTCTGACGTACATGAGCTGGTGGCTGCTCTGGAAGGGCGGAATCACGCCCGAGCCGCACCACGAGATTCTCTTTGGCGCCACTTATTTCGCACTGATCGCGACCTATTCCTGGAAGAAGTTCCATCCCTGACCGGTGCGGTCACTCTCGAGGAGACACGAACATGTTGAAGACCTTTCTTCGTGCCGGTGCCGCGATGGCGCTGGTGCTCGCCCCCGCCGCGGGTCAGGCTCAGGTGGATACGCAGGCGCATTCGCAGGCTGCGCCGGTGCAAGACGCCGATCCCGCGCTGTGGGTCGTCAAGGACGAGGACACGACCATCTACCTGTTCGGCACCGTCCATGTGCTCAAGCCCGGTCTGAGCTGGTTCGACGAAGCGGTGAAAAACGCATTTGAAGCCAGCGACGAAATCGTGCTGGAAATGGTCGAGCCCGACGAGGCGGAGATGCAGGCGCTGGTGATGCGCACCGGCATGAACATGTCCGGACCCACGCTCACCGAGCAGCTTCCCGAGGACAAGCGCGCCGCGCTCGCCGCAGCCGCCGCCGAGACGGGCCTGCCGGTCGCCGCCCTCGATCGCTTCGATCCCTGGCTCGCCGGCCTCACGATCACGGCGGTCAAGCTCCAGAAGCTCGGCTTCGATCCCAGCACCGGCGCCGAGCGCATGATCAGCGCCGCCGCCGAGGAAGCCGGCAAGCCGGTCAGCGGCCTCGAAACGGCCGAAGAGCAGCTGATGATCTTCGACAGCATGCCCGCCGATCTCCAGACGCGCTACTTCGTCAGCGTGCTCGATCAGGTCGATGAGATGGGGCCGATGCTCGACAATATGGTCGTGCTCTGGGCGAACGGCGATCCCGATGCGCTGGGCGCGCTGCTCAACGAGGAACTGCGCGACGAGCCCGAACTCGCGCGGCGCCTTCTGGCCGATCGCAACGCCCGCTGGGCCGAGTGGATCGACGCGCGACTGGATCAGCCGGGCACCGCCTTCGTCGCCGTCGGAGCGGGGCACCTTGCTGGCGAGGACAGCCTCCAGCACTTCCTGGCCCAACGCGCGCTGAACGCGGAGCGGATCGCTTATTGATCCCTTCACCAGCTGCAACCGGCGCCGTCGGCTCCCCGGAGCCGGCGGCGCTGCCGCCGAGGCCGATGTTCCGTGCCTCAGCCGGGGCGGCATGCTTCTCCCGTCGGGTGGGAGGGATTGATTTCGGGCAGGCCGTGTCACATGTGAGACGCCAAACCGTCACAATGCGAGCCTAGTGCTCGCGCGCTTCCGCCCGAGGCGCGGAACCCCTCCAGGAGTCTGCAATGGGATCGATGGCGAAGTCGCCGAAGAATGTCGCAGTGCGCGGTGCCGTGCACCGGCACGAGCATCTGACCAAGCAGGGGCTGCTCGAGCGCGCCTTCACCTTCGCCTTCCGCGGCCTCGTCTATGCGCAGATTTGGGAAGACCCGATCGTCGACATGGAGGCGCTGGAACTCGGGCCGGACCACCATCTGGTGACGATCGCGTCGGGCGGCTGCAATGTGCAGTCCTATCTGACCGCCGATCCCCGGAAGATTACGGCGGTCGATCTCAACACGGCGCACGTCGCGCTCAACAATCTCAAGCAGCAGGCAGCGCTCCACCTGCCCGACTATGAGAGCTTCCATCGCTTCTTCGGCCTGGCCGACCGCGAGGCGAACATCGACGCCTATCACGAACACATCCGGCCGCATCTCGACTCCACGTCGCGCGCCTATTGGGAGCAGCGCAGCCCCAATGGCGTGCGTCGGATCAGCGCGTTCAAGGCGAATTTCTATCGCTACGGGCTGCTCGGCAGGCTGATCGGCTTCGTCCATTGGCTCGCCCACCGCTACAAGATCGATCCGAGCGAGATCCTGCGCGCCAAGAGCCGCGAAGAGCAGTGCGAGATTTTCGATCGGAACTTCGCCCCCTTCTTCGACAAGAAGCTGCTGCGGTGGATCGTCGACAATCCCGCCTCGCTGTTCGGGCTCGGCATCCCTCCGGCGCAATACGACCTGCTGAAGGCCGACGACCCCGAGGGGATCACCGGCGCACTGCGCAGCCGGCTACGCAAGCTGGCCTGTGATTTCGACATCAAGGACAATTATTTCGCCTGGCAGGCGTTCGGTCGCGGCTATGGCCGCACCGAAGACGCCCCCCTGCCCCCCTATCTTCAGCGCGAAAACTGGGATGCGGTGCGCACCCGCGCCGATCGGATCGAGATCCGGCACCAGAACATGGCCGAATATCTCGAATCGATGCCCGCACAGTCGCTCGACCGGTACATCCTGCTCGATGCGCAGGACTGGATGACGGACGAGCAGCTCACGCGCCTGTGGGCGGCGATCACGCGCACGGCAAAGCCTGGCGCCCGCGTGCTCTATCGCACCGCCGCAAAGCCGGACGTCGTGAAGGGGCACATTCCCGAAGAGCTGATGTCTCAGTGGGAATATGCCCCGCAGGACAAGCTCGACGACTGGACGCGGCGGGACCGTTCCTCGGTCTATGGCATGGTCCATCTCTGGACGCTGAAGCCGCACGGATGAGCGGGGCGGGCACGGACGGCGCCGCCGCCGACCAGAAGGGGCTGATGGACAGCGTCTACGGCTTCCATCGCCACATCTACGACGCCACGCGCAAGTTCTACCTGCTCGGCCGCGACGCGCTGATCCGCGATCTGGCGCCCCCGCCGGGCGGCACCGTGCTCGAAGTCGGCTGCGGCACGGCACGAAACCTGATCGTTGCCGCCCGCCATTGGCCCGAGGCACGTTTCTATGGCTTCGACATCAGCGAGGCGATGCTCGATACGGCGCGCACCTCACTCTCGCGCAAGGGTCTCGCGAACCGAGTCGAACTGGCCCAGGCCGATGCCGGCAGCTTCGATACCGAGCGACTTTTCGGCATCCCCTCGGTGGATCGCATCTTCATGAGCTATACGCTTTCGATGATTCCGCCCTGGCAGGAAGCGATCGAGCGCGCCGTCGCCTCGCTCGCGCCGGGCGGCAGCCTGCATATCGTCGACTTCGGCCAATATGAGCGCCTGCCGAAGCTCGCCAAGAAGCTGCACTTCAAATCGCTGAACGACTTTCACGTCTATCCCCGCCGCGAGCTGCCGGCGGTATTGCGGCGCGTGGCGGAGGCGAACGGACTCGAACTCGATTTCCGCTCGCGGCTGCGTGGCTATGTCTGGCGCGCGACGCTCACGCGTCGGGGCTGAGTGCTCAAGCGGCTGATCCGGCCCCTACCGCGCCACGCTCCAGCTCCGACAGCCGCGTTTCCAGCGTCCGGATCAGCTCCTGCGTGCGAAGATCGCGCTTTCGGCGTAGCTGCGCCTGCCGCAGCGCCGCCGCAAGCGCGTTTTCGATCGCCTCCAGCGCCTTCCGCTCGTCCTTCGAATAGATGTTGCCGTCGCTACGCGGGCCGAGCAGCAGCACTCCGATCGGCCGCCCCTCGTCGTCCAGCGTGATGCGCAGTGGAAATACCGGGTCGCGCCGATTGAGATTGTCGACCGCGAGCGCCTGAGTGCCGCCGTGCGCGTCCATCCATTCGGCGACGTCGCGATCGGTCGCGCCTTCGGCCCCGACGATGCGATAGCCGGCCTCGGTATAGAGCAGCACCGCCACCTGCCGCGCGTGCAGCCCCTCGATCACGGCATGGACGACACGCCCGCCCAAGTCCTCGGGATGATCGTCATGCTGCCAGAGCTGCAGCCGCTCGGGCAGCTTGCGCAGCGCCAGCACGCCGGCCTGGAAGCGCTTTTCCACCCAGTTGTTCACGCGCTCACGTGCCGGGCCCAGCACCATCGCCGCGATGACGGCGCTCACCGCCGCGACCAGCGGCCGGTTCGCGCCCAGGGTGCCCGCCAGAAACTCGTTGAGAATCGTCATCGACGCCGCCCAGATACCGCCGATCACCAGTGTGATCGCGGCATAGCCGATCGAGCGCCCGATCGCTGCGTCGGCGTCCCACAGACGGTAGCGGAGCATCGCCACCAGCACGCCGCCAGCCATCAGGAGCAGACTGGCGTTGAATGCCGCCAGCAACGCCATACGAAACCAGAGCGCGTCCACATCCGGCAGCACGCCGAGCCACATTCCCTCGACCAGGAGCAGCACCGTTCCCAGCAGCGCCATGCTCGAAACGAACCCGAACGCGACCCATTTCAGCTGCTGCCGCTCGATCCCGGGCGGCGTGCGCCGGAACCGGGCAATCGAAGCAAGCGCCGCTGCAAGACCGAGCCCGAGCGCAAGCACCAGTCCGAGCAGATCGGGAATCGACGGCAGGGCGACAGCCACCGTGACTGGCACTGCGGCAACGGCGATCCACCCGCCCCAGCGCGGCCGGAATCGCCCGTCGGGGAAAGCAGGCAGCGCCACCGCGAACAAACCGAAAAAGAGCGCGGAAAACCCCTGATCTAGCGTCTCGAGCCCCAGCCAATACCAGAGCGCCTCCCCCGGCAGGACCGAAGCCAGGCTCAGGAAGGAAAAGGAGAGGAGCAGCGAAACCGGATCGTCCGGCCGGCGGCGGACGAGCAGGATCGCCGCGACCATCAGCAGCGCCGCCGCCAGTGCCGGCGGTACGTTCAGGATCAAAAAGTCGACGGAGGGCCCGAAATCGCTGATCTCGGAAAGCGTCTCGGGCGTCCGCGGAAGCATGAAGGCGTGAGTCGCGCCCTCGGCATCCCGCGTGGTCACGCGGACAGGCCCGGTCTTGGTGCGGAGGAGGCGCGCGACTGCCTCGGGATCTTCGCCGCTCAGCGCCGCGCCGTCGACTGCGACCACCGGGCCCGGGACGAACCCCATCGCCTCGACCGGTTCGGTAAGCGGCACAGCGACATAGCGCGCGTCGACGCCGTCCTCAGGCTCGGGCTCATAGGGGTAGATGCCATAGGTCGCGAAGGATGGATCGGTGATTGTCGCGGTGACGTGACTGCGCCACAGTCCGCCAGCGAGGCTCACCAGCGCGACCAGCAGCAGCACCCCCCACAGCATCCGCAGCGGCCATCGCCAGCGCGGGGACACCTCTGGCAGCCGTTCCGGCGGCAATCCGATCCGCTGCAGCAGCCCCGCTTGCCCGCCCGTTTCCGCCATGGCCTTCCCCCTGAAGGCCATGTGTATCAGGCGGCCTTGCGCAACTCCAGACGGCCCCAGATCTCGACGAGCGCCTGAGTCAGCTCGCGCATCATCGCCTCGTCATGCGCCGGTCCCGGCGTGAAGCGCAGCCGCTCGGTGCCGCGCGGCACCGTCGGATAATTGATCGGCTGCACGTACACGCCATATTCGGCGAGCAGGATGTCGCTGATCTTCTTGGCCTTCACCGGATCGCCGACCATAAGCGGAACGATGTGCGTCGTCGTGTCCATCACAGGCAAACCGGCCTCGGCCATCATCGCCTTGAGGCGCGCGGCAGACGCCTGCTGGCCATCGCGCTCCGCGCGCGATGCCTTGAGATGCTTCACGCTGGCGAGTGCGCCCGCCACCAGCACCGGCGAAAGCGAGGTCGTGAAGATGAAGCCGGGCGCGTAGCTCCGGATCACATCGATCACCTTGCGCTCGGCGGCGATATACCCGCCCATCACGCCGAATGCCTTGCCGAGCGTGCCTTCGATGATCGTCAGCCGCTTCGCCGCGTCGTCGCGTTCAGAAATGCCGCCGCCGCGCTCGCCATACATGCCGACGGCATGGACTTCGTCGAGGTAGGTCAGCGCATTGTATTTGTCGGCAAGATCGCAGATCGCATGGATCGGCGCCACGTCGCCATCCATCGAATAGACGCTCTCGAACGCGATCAGCTTGGGAGCGGCGGGGTCGTCCGCCGCCAGCAGCGCTTCGAGATGCGCGACGTCGTTATGACGGAACACGCGCTTTTCGCATCCCGAATGCCGGATGCCGGCAATCATCGACGCGTGGTTGAGTTCGTCCGAATAGATGATGCAGCCGGGCAGAACCCGCGCCAGCGTGGAAAGCGTCGCTTCGTTCGAAACATAGCCCGACGTGAAGAGCAGCGCTCCTTCCTTGCCGTGCAGGTCCGCGAGCTCATGCTCCAGCTCGATGTGGTAATGGGTGTTGCCGCCGATGTTGCGCGTGCCGCCCGATCCGGCGCCCACGTCGTGCAGCGCCTCTTCCATCGCCGCGATCACGCTGGGATGCTGCCCCATCGCCAGATAGTCGTTCGAGCACCACACGGTGATCGGCTTTGGTCCGTTATGTCCCGCGAAGCAGCGCGCGCTGGGGTAATTGCCCTTGTTGCGCAGGATGTCGATGAAGACGCGATAGCGACCTTCCTCGTGCAGCCGATCGATCGCCTGGCTGAAGACGCGCGAATAGTCGATCGCTGTCGGCGCATTTTGCTCGATGCCCATGCTTTCTCCCGTAGCGGCTCGATCGGCGGATTTCCAGCGGGTCCGTATCCGCAATTATCCCAATGACGGTCAGCGAATTTGCCGGGGCTACGCGTCCCGAACGCTCAGCCGACAGAGATTCCCCAGCTGCGGGGTTCGATGCATGGGCGGCAACGCGCGCTTCGTAATCGGCGGCGCGCGGCGCGGTGAACCGCCATTCGGGCGGGGCGAACGTCGAACAGCCGTTGATCGTCGGCACGCGCCAGCGCTGCGCCATATCCATGGCATCGGATTGTGCGGACATTTTCCAGTCCCGCTCGGGGTTGCGGCACATCGGCGCGTTCACGCGGGTGGCGACCGTCTAGAAGCTGGCGAACGCGATGAACATCACCAGCGCATCGGCGAGCAGGAGAACGCCGAACCGCCCCGACTCGCCGGTTTCGGGCCACCGGCCTTCATCTCCGCATCGCCGCTCCTGTCCCAACTTCATCCTTGCCGGACAAGCGCAGCCTGTAAGCACCTGAAAATCGGCACATAACAATCATGCAGCAGAGTTGAGCGAGGTTAGGAGTCAATCGGGCGAGCCATGGTAAAAGACGTGCATCGCGGGCGAATCACTTTCCACAATCCGCCTGCGGCTGAGAGACTCCCCGAGCTCCCGTGGCACCGAAGGAGCAAGCTCATGTCGAACTCCGACCAGGAATATTACGTCCGCCGCGAACGACAGGAGCGCGACCGTGCGGACCGTACCCAAGACCAGACCGCGCGCCGCGTCCATCTCGAGATGGCTGATCGCTATTCGGCGATGCTGCGCGAAACGGCGCTAGTTCCGGCGGCTACGCAGGCCTGATCGCGTCACAGGGTTTCGATCGTTCGAAGCCCGTGGCGCGCCAGCGCCGGCGCCAGCGAAGCGAATTCGCCGTCGCCGCTGGTGAACACGGCCAGGCCAGGTCCCGCCGCTGAAGGCCATTGCATCGCGTTCGTCAGATGCGCGACACGCCGGGCGATTCCCTCCCCGCCGTCGACGAATTGCACCGGTTGGAGTGCCGCCGTCGCCAGTTCCCGCGCCAGCAGCGGGAAATGCGTGCAGGCATTGACGATTACGTCGATCTGCTCACCCCCCGGCTGCTCGAACAATCCCCTCAGCACCGCGCGCAGCCGCTTCCCGTCGGGAGTCGCGCCGCGCAGCGCGGCCTCCGCCAGGGTCACCAGCTCGGCCGATCCATGGCGCAGCACGGTGCAATCGCCCGCATATCGCGCTGCCAGATCGTCGACATAGGGCTGGCGCACGGTCGCCTCCGTTCCCAGCACGCCGATCGTGCGCGTGCGGCTGAGCGCCGCCGCCGGCTTGATCGCAGGCACCGTGCCCACGACCGGCAGATCGAGCGCAGCGCGCACCGCCGATAGCGCGATGGTCGACGCGGTGTTGCACGCGATCACGATCAGTCGCGGATCGTACCGCTCGGCGAGCCGCCCGAGCAGCGCCGGCACCCGCGCCGCGATCTCCGCTTCGCTCCGCGTTCCGTAGGGAAAGCCGCCATTGTCGGCGACATAGACCAGCGGCGCTTGCGGCAGCAGCGCGCGAGTGGGGGCCAGCACGGAAAGCCCGCCGATACCGGAATCGAAAAACAAAAGGGGACGCAAGTCGGGCATCGGCAGATACGGAACCAGACAACCAGGATTATTGCGCCCGCTTAGGGGAGCGCCTAGCGTGCACGCAAGCGAGGGGGCAGCGAGTGTGACCGAATTCATGTGGCCGGAGGCGGTGGGGGCGCTTCTGCTGGGATATCTTCTCGGTTCGATCCCCTTTGGCGTCCTCCTCACCCGGGCCGCTGGGGCGGGCGATCTGCGCACGATCGGCTCGGGCAACATCGGCGCCACCAACGTGCTGCGCACGGGCCGCAAGGGCATCGCGGCGGCGACCTTGCTGCTCGACATGGGCAAGGGCTGGGCGGGCGTCGCGCTCGCCGCTGCCGTCTTTCCCGGCGCCGCGGTGCTGGGCGCCGTCGGCGCCTTCCTCGGCCATTGCTATCCGGTGTGGCTCAGGTTTCGCGGCGGCAAGGGCGTTGCGACGCTGATGGGCATCCTGCTCGCGCTCCACTGGCCGTCGGGGCTCGTCTATGCGCTGCTGTGGATCGGCCTGATCCTCGCGCTCCGCCTCTCGTCGCTCGCCGGAATGGCGGCCGCTGCGAGCGCGCCGGTCAGCGCCGCCTATTTCGGACGGTTCGAGCTGGTGCTCCCGCTCCTGGGGCTCGCGCTGCTGGTGCTGTGGAAACACCGCACCAACATCGATCGACTGCTGTCGGGCACCGAGCCCCGGGTCGGCGCCTCCAAGTGAGCGGCGACGCCGGCCGGCTCGCCCGGTTACGCCTGCTCCGCACCGCCACGATCGGCCCCATCACCTGGCGCCAGCTCGTCGCCCGTTTCGGCGATGCCGAACGCGCGCTCGAAGCGCTGCCGATGCTCGCCGCACGCGGCGGCGGCCGCGGACCGCGCATCGCCGATGCCGGTGCGGTGCAGCGCGAGATCGCCGCCGTCGAGCGGCTCGGCGCCCGCTACTGTTTCGTCGACGAACCCGACTACCCGCCCCTTCTCGCCGAGCTGGAGAACGGGCCGCCCGCCTTGATCCTGCGCGGCGAGATGGCGCTTGCCGAGCGCCCGGTCGTAGCACTGGTCGGCGCGCGCAATGCCTCGGCCGCGGCCTGCCGCTTCGCCCGCCAGCTCGCGCATGGGTTAGGCGAGGCGGGAGTGACGACTGCCTCGGGTCTCGCGCGCGGCATCGACACTGCGGTGCACGCCGGTTCCATCGAATCCGGCACGATCGGCGTGATCGCCAGCGGCATGGATGTCGCCTTCCCGCCCGAGAACGCGGAGCTGCAGGAGCGAGTCGCCAACGAAGGGCTGCTCCTCACCGAACAGCCGCCGGGCACCGAGCCGCTCGCCCGCTATTTCCCTGCGCGCAACCGCATCATCGCGGGCCTGGCGCTCGGTACGGTGGTGGTCGAGGCGGCGCCGCGTTCGGGCAGCCTCATCACCGCGCGGCTGGCGACCGAGGCGGGCCGCGAAGTGATGGCGGTGCCCGGTAGTCCCCTCGATCCCCGCGCGCAGGGCTGCAACCTCCTCATCCGCGAGGGGGCAACGCTCGTTCAGACCGTCGATGATATCCTCGAGATGATCCGTCCGATCGACCTCCGCGCCGTTCGCGCGCCCGCGAGCGGCTGGCAGGCTCCGCCGCCGGAAGATGCAAGCGACTCGGAACGGAGCCGAATCACCGGTCTGCTCGGTCCGGTGCCCGTCGCGATCGACGAATTGATCCGCCAGGCCGGACTCGCCCCGGCGGTGGTGCAGACGGTGCTGCTCGAACTCGAACTCGCCGGCCGGCTGGAGCGCCATGCGGGCGGGCGCGTGTCGATGAGGCTGTGACGCACGACGATGGGCTATGCGCTTTCCTTTTCCGCCACGCTGCGCAACATCGCCGCACTGATCGTCGCACAGCCGCTTCCTGGCGCGCTCGCAGTCGCCGCGCTCGTGGCGGCGGGCCTTGCGGCCGATCTCTACGGCGCCGCGTTCCTTGTCGGCGTCGTCGCCCTCGCGGCGCAGTATCTCGTCACGAGCGCGCTGCTGCGCGGCGCCGGGGCACATGCCGCCTGGGGCGCCCCCGGCCGAGCCGCGCGCTTTGTCGGTGTGAGTATCGTCAGCAGCGTGGCGATCGGCGTCGGCATGCTGTGTCTGATCGTACCGGGCCTGTTCCTGTTCGCGCGCTGGCTGATCGCAATGCCGCTCGTGATCGGCGAGGGACGTAGCGTGCAGGCGGCGCTGCGCACGAGCTGGCGCTGGACACGCCCGAGCACAGCCGCGTTGATGGGCACCGTGGCGCTGGCGATCGCCTCGCTCGCGGCGGCGCTGTTGATCTTCCTGTTCGTCTATCCGCCCTACGGGCCGGTCGCGCTCGCCGCCGCCCTCCCCGCCAATCTGCTCTACGGCATCGGCCTGACGCTCTGCTGGTATGCGGCGGTCGCGGTTTATCTGCGGCTGCGGGCGGCGACGGAGGTCTGAGGCGCCCTGGCAACCGCGCCGCCGCCACCTACATGCGGGTCAACCGAACCAGGGAGAGCAGCATGGCCGACCAGAACGATCCCGCCGACAACCAGCCCGCCGGCTATGTGCCGCCCAAAGTGTGGCAGTGGGAGCCGGGCAATGGCGGCAAGTTCGCCAGCATCAATCGGCCCATCTCCGGCGCGACCCACGAAAAGGAGCGGCCCGTCGGCGAGCATCCGCTTCAGCTCTATTCGCTGGCGACGCCCAACGGCGTGAAGGTGACGGTCCTGCTCGAGGAACTGCTCGCCGCAGGCCATTCGGGTGCCGAATATGACGCCTGGCTGATCGACATCGGCAAGGGCGACCAGTTCGGCAGCGGATTCGTGGACGTGAACCCCAATTCGAAGATCCCCGCGCTGGTCGATCGTTCGACCGATCCCGAGACGAAGGTCTTCGAGAGCGGATCGATCCTGTTCTATCTTGCCGAGAAGTTCGGCGCGTTCCTGGCGCCCGAGGGGCCGGCGCGCACCGCGGCGATGAACTGGCTGATGTGGCAGATGGGCGCCGCCCCCTTCCTGGGCGGCGGCTTCGGCCATTTCTACGCCTATGCGCCGTTCAAGATGCAGTACCCGATCGACCGCTATGCGATGGAAGTGAAGCGCCAATATCATGTGCTCGACACCCATCTGGCGAAGCACGAATATATGGCGGGCGAAACGTACAGCATCGCCGATATGGCGATCTGGCCCTGGTATGGCGCGGTGGTGCGCGGCGAGGCCTATGGCGACGCCGCCGAATTCCTGAACCTCAAGGAATATGCCAACGTTCAGCGCTGGGTAGCGCAGATCGGCGAGCGCCCGGCGGTGCAGCGCGGCCGGATGGTCAACCGCAGCTTCGGCCCGACGCACGAGCAACTGCGCGAACGCCATGCCGCCAGCGACTTCGAAACACGGCGGCAGGACATGCTGGAGGTGCAGGGAAGCTGAGGCGGGCGAGCGGGGCCGGTCGCTCGCAAGAGCTCGGCCGCCCCCCCGGGGTCGATGAGACCCGGGGGATGGTTCCCGGCGCCCTGCTGCCATAGGAGAAGGCCCGAACCCTGACTCTTGCGCCCGGGCGTTCGAGCCTGCGACCACTACCGGAGTGAAGAATGCCTCTCGCCAAGTTCCTGCGCGAAATCGCTGTCGTTTCGGCCTTGTTGGCGCCGCCGGTCATCCCCGCTGCAGCGCAACCCACGTCGCCGAGCATCAACGAGCGGGCGAGCGGTGCGATTGCCCCGGTGCACGATCCGGTGATCATTCGCGAGGGCGACACCTATCACGTCTTCTCGACCGGCATCGGCCCGGATGGGCAGGGCCTGATCTCGCATCGAACCTCGCCGGACCTCATTCAGTGGGAGTTGGCGCCGCCGCCGCTCACCAGCCTGCCCGAGTGGGTGGTGGACGCCGTCCCGGGCGTCAGAAACCTCTGGGCGCCCGACATCAGCTATGTGAACGGCCGCTATCGTCTTTACTATTCGGCTTCCACCTTCGGCTCCAATCGCTCGGCCATCGGCGTCGCGACGTCGGCAACGCTGGATCCTGCGAGTCCCGACTATGGCTGGCGGGATGAAGGGATGGTAGTCGCCTCGAACCCGGCAGATGATTTCAACGCAATCGATCCCGCCTTCCTTGCCGACGGCGACGGGCGGCACTGGCTCTCGCTCGGCAGTTTCTGGAGCGGCCTCAAGCTGTTCGAACTGAACCCGCAGACGGGCAAGCTTCTCGATCCTGCCGCCGAGCCCGTGACGATCGCTTCCCGCCCGGTGCCCGCCGGCGCGCCCTCCATCGTCGAGGCGCCGTATATTTTCGAGCGCGACGGCTCCTATTGGCTGCTCGCCAGCTACGACTATTGCTGCAAGGGTGTGAACAGCACTTACTACACGGTCGTCGGGCGCGCAGAAGATGTGACGGGGCCGTATCTTGGCAAGGATGGCAGTTCGATGCTCGAGGGCGGCGGCACGATCCTGTTGCGCGCCGATCTTCAGGAGCAGGAGCGCTTCCGCGGCCCCGGCCATCCGGGCCATTTCCGCGACGCGGACGGCACCGATTACGTGGTGTATCATGCATACGACAAGGACAGGAACGGAGTGCCGACCCTGCGCATCCTGCCGCTGTCCTGGGGTGCCGACGGCTGGCCGGTCCCCGCTGAGTGAAAGGGCTTCAAGCAGGAACGAGAGAAGCTGAGGCGACCGTGCCGGTCCGGTAGCTCGTTCTGGAAGCCTGGTCTCGCCGGCGGCGCGAAGGCCAGCCGGGCCGGGGCTCAGAAGCTCCAGCTTACTCCTGCGCGTCCGACCAGCTCTGCATTGTCGAGCCCGTTGGCGACGCGCTCGTTCAGCAGCCAGAGATCGAAGCCGCCGTTCAGCTCGAGCGCGCTCGCCTGTCCGCCGAACGGATTGGCGGCGAAGATCAGGCCGGTGCGGAAATAGCCGAACGTCTGCTGTCTGCCATCGATGCCGTCGTAATATTCGTCGGAAAGTCCCACCACCAGCGGGATGCTCAACCGCACCGGCCGCTCGGCGTCGGACAGGGAGAAGGATGGCGTGAGCGACGGCTGGACGTACAGCGCATCGGGCCGCCCGGGCCGGTTCGATTCCTGCACGAGGCGCAGCGTCGGAGAGAGAGTGAAGTCGGGCAGCGGCACCAGGTCCGCCCAGGCCTCCCCATCGTCGAAGCGCACGATCAGTTCGAAATCGTCATAGGCCCTGAACGATTGCCCGGGGGATTCGTAGCGGTAGTAGGCGGCCGACACGATCCACCGGTCGTTCAGCTCCACGGCCGCTCCGGCATAGACATCGGCTTCGTACCACCCGGCCAGATCGCCTGAACTGGGCTGGCCGAGGCCCGGCTCGGTGAACTGGATACTGTTCCAGGTTCCTGCAAACAGCCCGGCGTCGGTAACGATCCCGCCGGCCAGCTCCGGAAGCGCCACGCGCACGGACAGATAGGGCTGAAGGCTCGGCTTGTCGGAAAAAGCGATACCGCGCGAGATATACTGCCCCACGAACGTCGCCCCGGCGCTCACAGTCACGCGACCTGGCTCGGCCGGCCGGTCCGCTTCCACTTCGTCGAGCAGCGTCGCCTCGGGCGGCCTTTCGTCCCCGAGTGGAGCCTCGATGTCCTGCGCACGCGCAGGCGCCGCCATGCTCGCGACGAGCAGGACGGCAGAAACACGAGCTCTCATAAAACGCTCTCTTCCCTCGCTTGACCGGAAACATTGCAACCAGCCGCAGCCGCCTACGTTCCGGGCGACGACGGTGCAGCAAAGTGGCCATGCTTGGTCCTGTCGCGCTCGATCTGGAGGCACGCTCAGGCGGCGGGGATAGCTGGCGAGGAGCGGCACACTCCCCGCCGGCATCACCCCGCCTCCTCCCGCCGCAGCAGGAAAAGGTAGGGCGCGGAAAATCCCCGCATGTCCATTGCGCCCAGCACCGTGTCGGCGTCGATCGCGCGAAAAGCGTCGTGGATCGGCTGTGCGTCGTAGAGCATGGTCGCAGTGACGACACCGCGATACTCGAGGCGGCGGAGCCGTGCGGCGGGCGCTTCGTCGCCAGCACCGGCGCCGCGAGCGCCGGAATCCGCGGCGACGTCACGCGGCCGACAAGCCCCGGGCGCCGCACCAGCAGCGCCAGCGGCAAGCGCGCAGGATCGACGCAGAAGCGGCTTCCGTCGGCCTTTGCGAATACCAGCGGATGCACCGCCTCGGCATTGTCGAAGCGCTTGCCGTGCCATCCGCTCCGCGCGAGCAGTCCGTCGAGCGAATGGCCGCTAGGCACTTCGCTGCCACGCCAGCTGCCGAGCATCGCCGCCTCGGCGACCGACGGCAGTGAATCGTAAAAGGCGAGCGCGCGAGCCGCGCCGACGCCGGCTTCCAGCTCCTCCGCCGTCATCGCGTCGCTCCTCCCGCTTTCGCCTGCGCCTTGCGTGTCAGGCCGCTTCGGTCTCCAGCGCCTCGCTCGCTTCCAGCCAGCTCGCCTCGGCCGCCTCGATCCGGCTTTCCAGCTCGGCGCGGCGCTTCATCAGGTCGGTCATCGTCAGCTTCGCCAGCGCAGGCTCGGCGGTCGAGGGGTCGAACATCGCCCGGTCGATCGCGCTGCGCTCGGCAGTGAGCTTCTCCAGCGCGATTTCCGCGGCCTTTGCCGCCTTGCGCAGCGCCTGGTTCTTCTCGCGCGCGTCGGCGGCGGCCTTGCGCGCATCCTTCTTGCTGACCTTGGGCTCGGCCTTGCTGCCGCCAGCGGGCTCTTTCGCAAGCACGAACGCGATGTAATCGTCGACCGAGCCGTCGAACTCCGCCGCCGTCCCTTCATTTACCAGCACGAGCCGATCGGCGGTCGTCTCGATCATGTGGCGGTCGTGGCTGACGATCAGTACCGCGCCCGAATAGGCGTTGAGCGCCTGGATCAGCGCTTCGCGCGCATCGACGTCGAGGTGGTTGGTCGGCTCGTCGAGGATCAACATGTGCGGCGCGTCGCGCGTGATCAGCGCCAGTGCCAGCCGCGCCCGCTCGCCGCCCGAAAGCTTGCCGACCTGCGTCAGCGCCTTTTCGCCGGCGAAGCCGAACCGGCCGAGCTGCGCGCGCACCGCCGCCGGCTTCTCGCCGGGCATCAGCCGCTGGAGATGATCGAGCGGAGTGTCGCCGTGGCGCAGCTCCTCGACCTGATATTGCGTGAAATAGCCGACGCGCATCTTGCCCGAGGCGTTCATTTCGCCGTCCATCGGCGCGAGCTGCGCCGCCAGCAGCCGCGCGAGCGTCGTCTTGCCATTGCCGTTGCGGCCGAGCAGCGCGATGCGATCGTCCGGATCGATCCGCAGGTTGAGGCGCTGAAGCACCGGGGTCTCGCCATAGCCCACGCTCGCCATGTCGAGCGTGATCAGCGGCGGACGCAGCGCATCGGGATCGGGGAAGTCGAAGCTTAGCGAGGGGTCGTCCACCAGCGCTGCGATCGGCTGCATCCGGGCGAGTGCCTTGGCGCGGCTCTGCGCCTGTTTCGCAGTGGAGGCGCGGGCCGAATTGCGCGCAACATAATCCTGCAGCTTGGCGCGCTGCGCCTCCTGCTTGGCACGCGCCGCCTCGAGCTGGGCCTGCCGCTCGGCGCGCTGCTTCTCGAACGCGTCATACCCGCCCGGATAGAGCGTCACCCTGCCCCGTTCGAGGTGAAGCATGTGATCGCAGACGTTGTTCAGGAAGTCGCGCTCATGGCTCACCAGCAGGATCGTCGCCGGATACGTCTTCAGAAAGTCCTCGAGCCACAGCACGGCCTCGAGGTCGAGGTGGTTCGAAGGCTCGTCGAGCAGCAGCACGTCAGGCGCCGAGAACAGCAAGGCAGCGAGCGCGACGCGCATCCGCCACCCGCCCGAAAAGCTCTCCAGCGGACGATGCTGCGCCTCCTCGTCGAAGCCGAGGCCGTTGAGGATGCGCGCCGCGCGTGCCGGCGCCGAATGCGCCTGGATCGCGTTCAGTCGGTCATGGATGTCGGCGATGCGCGCCGGATCGCTTGCGGTCTCGCTCTCGGCCATCAGCGCGGCACGCTCTTCGTCGGCGGCGAGCACCGTCTCGAACGGAGTCGTGCTGCCGGCCGGCGCTTCCTGCGCGACATAGCCGAGCCGGGCGGCGCGCGGCATTTCCACCGTTCCGGTGTCCGGCTCCAGCTCGCCGGCGATCACCTTGACCAGAGTCGATTTTCCCGCGCCGTTGCGCCCGATCAGCCCGACGCGTCCGCGCGGCGGCACCGCGGCCGAAGCGCCGTCGAGGATCGTGCGTCCGCCAAGGCGCACGGTGATGTCGTTGAGATTGAGCATGGGCGCGGGCGCTGTAGCAGCCCGCGCCGCGCGAGGGGAAGGGGCTTGCCGCCCCGGTGTTTATTCCACCGGCTGCACGACCAGCCGCGCAGGCGTCGTCGGTCGCGACGGCGCAACGCGCCAGATCGTGTTCGACAGGTCGTCCGCCACGATCAGCGCGCCGCGCGGATCGACGGTGACTCCCACCGGCCGCCCGCGCGTCTTGCCGTCCTCGCCCATGAAGCCGGTCAAGAAATCGATCGGCACGCCCGCCGGCCGGCCGCCGCGGAAGGGCACGAACACGACCTTGTAGCCGACCGGCTCGCTGCGATTCCAGCTGCCGTGCTCGCCGACGAACACGCCCTCTGCAAAGGAACTGCCCATCGCGGGCGACGAGAAATCCACTCCGAGCGCGGCAACATGCGACCCGAGCGCATAATCGGGCCGGATCGCCGCGGCGACCTTCTGCGGATCCTGCGGCCGCACGCGCGGATCGACGTTCGATCCCCAATAGCTGTACGGCCAGCCGTAGAAGCCGCCCTCGCGCACCGAAGTGAGATAATCGGGGACGAGATTGGGGCCGAGTTCGTCGCGCTCGTTCACCACTGCCCACAGCTCGTTGGTGCCCGGACGAAAAGCGAGCGCGGTCGGGTTGCGCAGCCCGGTGGCATAGGGCCGATGCGCGCCGGTCTCGGCATCGACTTCCCAGACAACCGCGCGGTCGACTTCGGCGATCATGCCGCGTTCGGTGATGTTGCTGTTCGATCCGATGCCGACATAGAGGTAGCGGCCGTCGGGGCTGGCGGTCAGCGCCTTGGTCCAATGGTGGTTGATTACCGAGGGGAGCTGCGTGACCAGCTCGGGCGGGCCGCTCGCCCGCGTCTGCCCAGGCGCATAGTCGAAGCGGACCAGCGAATCCTGATTGGCGACATAAAGGTCGCTGCCGACCAGCGCGAGGCCATAGGGGGCGTTCAGACCATCGGCGAACACCGTTCGGCCTTCATAATTGCCGTCCCCGTCGGCGTCGCGAAGCAGAGTCAGCCGGTCGCCGCCTTCGACCGAGCTCACGCCCTTGGATTTGATATAGCCTGCGATGAAATCCTTCGGAGTCAGCTTGGGCGCGTTGCCGCCCTTGCCCTCGGCGACGAGGATGTCGCCGTTGGGCAGCACGATCGTCTGACGCGGAATCTTGAGGCCTGTCGCGATCGGGGTGATCGAATAGCCCTCGGGAACCGTCGGGCGCTGGTCACCCCATTGGACGGGGTTGGCGATGTCCATGCTGGGCAGCAGCCCGCGCTCACGGTCGGGCAGGGTCGGCTGCTCGCCATAATCCTGTGCGGGCGGATTGCCGCCGCATCCGGCGAGCAGGGCCGGCAGGATCGCGGCAGTTAGGAGCAGGGCGCGGTTCATTTGGCGCCTCCCGCGCGCAGCGTCGAAAAGCCGATCCAGACCGCGACGATGGTAAGCAGGGCGACGATCGCGGACAGGATCAGCCCGTCGGGCATCGCGGCCCAAACGTCCTTCGCATGGACGAGCGCGTTGATGAAGCCGAGCACCCATGCGGCGAGCAGCACGACGAAATAGAGGAGGTGCCAGCCTTCACGCGTGCGGATCAGGTCGATCAGTGCCCAGAGCAGCGCGAACCCGCTGAAGATCATCCCGCCGATGATCAGCCAGGACGCGAAATTGGTCCATTGGATCTGATAGCTGGCCGCATAGGCATAGTCGCTGAGCAGCGCGCCCAGGAACAACGGCAGCGCGCCTGCCAGCAGCACCGCGTGCAGCGGGTGCAGCGCCGGCGCGCGGTGTCGGTCGAAATCGAGAGCCAAGAGCCGGTCTCCTGTCGCGGCGAACATGCGGGTGCTTCGGGCAGGAACGCGCCCGGAGCGGCGCTACGCAGGGCACTGGCGTAGCGCCATCAGGAAATGCAAGGCGGCGCCGGTTGTTCCCCCGCCCACGCAGCAGCCGAAGATGCTTCCCGACGATTTTCTGATCGACTGCTTCGCCAAGGCCGCTTGACGGAGGGCGAAGTGGCTCCCCATCCTCGCGCGTGTACACGTAAGGAACCACCTCCTCCCCATGCAGCTCGTCATCGTCGAATCGCCCGCCAAGGCGAAAACCATCGAGAAATATCTCGGCAAGGATTATCGCGTCCTCGCCTCGTACGGCCATGTCCGCGATCTGCCGCCCAAGGACGGGTCGGTGAACCCCGACGAGGGGTTCGCGATGGAGTGGGAGCCCTATGCCGACAAGGCCAAGCAGCTGAAGGCGATCGCCGACGAGGCGAAGAAGGCGGACCGGCTGATTCTCGCCACCGACCCCGATCGCGAGGGCGAAGCGATTTCGTGGCACGTGCAGGAGCTGCTCGCCAAGAAGAAGGCGCTCCCCGCGCAGGTCGAGCGAGTCACCTTCAACGCGATCACCAAAAAGGCTGTCACCGAGGCGATGGAGCGCCCTCGCGGGCTCGATACCGATCTGATCGACGCATACCGCGCCCGCCGCGCGCTCGATTATCTCGTCGGCTTCACGCTGTCGCCGGTGCTCTGGCGCAAGCTGCCCGGCGCCAAGTCGGCCGGCCGCGTCCAGTCGGTCGCGCTGCGCCTGATCGTCGAGCGCGAGCGCGAGATCGAAGGCTTCACCGCGCAGGAATATTGGTCGGTCACCGCCGATCTGGAGCAGGACGGCACCGGCTTTCAGGCGCGGCTGGTGAAGTGGAAGGGCGACAAGCTCGACCGCCTCTCGATCGGCAACGAAGGCGATGCGATGGCCGCGAAGAAAGCGGTCGAGGAAGGCCGCTTCTCGGTCGTCTCGGTCGAGACCAAGCCCGCGACGCGCAACCCGCCGCCGCCCTTCACCACCTCGACGCTCCAGCAGGAGGCGGCGCGCAAGCTCGGTTTTTCGGCGAGCCACACGATGCGGATCGCGCAGGCGCTCTACGAGGATGGCGCGATCACCTATATGCGGACCGACGGCGTCCAGATGGACGGCGGCGCGATCCAGGACGCGCGCCGCGCGGTCGCCGAGCGCTATGACGGGTCGTACGTGCCCGACAAGCCGCGCATGTATCAGACCAAGGCGAAGAACGCGCAGGAAGCGCATGAGGCGATCCGCCCCACCGACTTCTCGAAGGACTGCGCGGGCTCGGGCGACCACGCCCGCCTCTACGATCTGATCTTCAAGCGCGCGTTGGCGAGCCAGATGGCCTCGGCGCGGATGGAGCGCACCACGATCGAGCTGGAGGATGCAACCGGCCAGCACGGGCTGCGCGCCACCGGCCAGGTGGTGCTCTTCCCCGGCTATCTCGCGCTCTACGAGGAAGGCCGCGACGATTCGGAAGACGAGGATGCGCGCCGCCTGCCGAAGATGAGCGAAGGCGCGACTCCCGCGAAAAAGGCAGTGAATGCCGAACAGCATTTCACTCAGCCGCCGCCGCGCTTCTCCGAAGCCTCGCTGGTGAAGCGGCTCGAGGAGCTCGGCATCGGCCGCCCGTCGACCTATGCCTCGATCATCCAGGTGCTCAAGGACCGCGCCTATGTGCGCGTCGAAAAGAACCGCTTCTTCGCCGAAGAAAGCGGGCGGCTGCTGACTGCCTTTCTCGAGCGATTCTTCGAGCGATATGTCAGCTATGACTTCACCGCGGGGCTTGAAGAGGAGCTCGACGACGTCTCGGGCGGGCGCGCGGCCTGGCAGGCGGTGCTCGACGCATTCTGGAAGGATTTTCGCCCGCGGACCGACGAAGTGATGGAGCAGAAGCCGTCGGACATCACCGCCGAGCTCGACAAGTTCCTCGAACCCTATCTCTTCCCCAAACAGGCCGACGGCAGCGATCCGCGGCGCTGCCCGGCATGCGGCGACGGACGGCTGGCGCTGCGCGGCGGGCGCTTTGGCGCCTTCGTCGCCTGCTCCAACTATCCCGAATGCAAGTTCACGCGCCGCTTCGCCCAGCCGGGTGGCGAAGGCAGCGAGGACAGCGGCCCTGAATCGCTGGGGAAGGATCCCGAGACCGGCCTCGAGGTCGAGCGCAAGTCGGGCCGCTTCGGTCCCTATATACAGCTCGGCGAAGGCAAGGAAGCCAAGCGCGCGTCGATCCCGAAGGATCTGCCGGGCGAGCTCGATCTGGAAATGGCGCTCAAGCTGCTCAGCCTGCCGCGCACGATCGGCAACCATCCTGAGACGGGGCAGCCGATCGAGGCCGCGATCGGCCGCTACGGCCCCTATCTGAAGCATGACGGCAAATATGCGCGGCTGGGCAGCACGATGGAGGTGTTCGAAACCGGCATGAACGCGGCGGTGGTGAAGCTCGCCGAAGCCGCCGACAAGGGCGGACGGGGTCGCGGCGCGGCACGCGAACCGCTGAAGACGTTCGGGACCCACCCGACGAGCGGCGGCGAGATGAAGCTGATGGAGGGCCGCTACGGCCCGTACGTCACCGACGGCACGACCAACGCGACGCTACCCAAGACCGCCGATCCGGCAACGCTGACCGCCGAGGAAGCCGCCAAGCTGATCGACGAGCGCGCCGCCAAGGGTCCGGCCAAGGGCAAGAAGAAGGCGTCGGCAAAGAAGAAGCCGGCAGCGAAAAAGGCGCCGGCCAAGAAAGCGGCGAAGAAGGTCGCAGGAGACTGAGCCGCACCGCTCCGGGGCAGCGCTGCCTGCCCCGGCTGCGGAGTCAGGCCGCCCGGATTTGCCCCGCCTGAAGAAAGGCGCGTGCCGCCTTCTGCGCTTCGATGATCTCGCGGGCGCTCATGTCCTCGGCGATTTCGGCGCGGCTTTGCTGCGCCCGTTCGCTGCCCGACATCGCCGCCAAATTGAACCATTTATGCGCTTCGATCAGGTCGATATCGACGCCACCGGCGCCGCTCGAGAAGACGACACCCAGATCGTAACACGCTTGAGCGTTCCCGTCCGCCGCATCGCGCAGCCGGCTTTCGATCAGGAAACGCGCGCTCTTCAGGCTGTTGCCCATCGCCGCTACCCCTTTTCCACGATCCCTCGTGCTTCGGGTTTTGGCGAACGAATGCAAAGAAATGGTTAACGGCGTTAACCGTCTCCGTTTACGGGCACGTTGTCGATCAGCCGCGTGCCGTGCAGCGTCGCCGCAGCCAGCAGCCGGCGCGGACGGTCCGGCGAAGGCTCGCCCAGCGTCTCGGCATCGACCAGCGCGACATAGTCGACCTCGAACCCTGCGGCGGTCAGAGTTTCGCGAGCCTGCGCCAGCGCGACCTCGGCGTCGCCACCGCCGGCGATCGCCCGCTCCGCCACCCCGAGCGCCCTCGGCAGCACGGTCGCGGTCTTGCGATCCTCCTCGACGAGATAGCCGTTGCGCGACGACATCGCGAGCCCATCATCCTCGCGCTGGGTCGGCACGCTCACGATTTCCACCGGCAGGTCGAGGTCCGCGACGAGGCGGCGGATGACCGCCAGCTGCTGAAAGTCCTTCTCGCCGAACAGCGCGGCATCGGGCTGAACCTGGTTGAACAGCTTGGCCACGACAGTCGCGACGCCGTCGAAATGGCCCGGCCGATGTGCCCCGTCGAGCCCCTCGCTCACCCCCGAAACCGCGATGTTGGTCGCGAATCCCTCAGGATACATGACCTCGACCGGCGGCATCCAGAGCAGGTCGACGCCCGCTTCGGAGAGCATCCGCGAATCGCGCTGTTCGTGGCGGGGATAGCGGCCGAAGTCCTCGTTCGGCCCGAACTGCTTCGGATTGACGAAGATCGACACCACGACTCGCTTGGCCTGGCGCCGTGCGGCATCGACCAGCGCAAGATGCCCGGCATGGAGCGCACCCATGGTGGGCACCAGTGCGATTCGCTCGCCGGCGGCGCGAAAGCCCTGCAGCTGCTCGCGCAGCGCCTCGAGCTGACGGATGGTTTGCACGTGGTAACACCCTCAGATACAGACGAAGGGCGGCCTTCTATGGGGACGGGCCCGACCGATCAATAAAGGAAGTGAGCGGGCTTGAGCAGCGACTCGAATCGATTGCACGTGATCGTGTTCGCGAACGAGAAGGGCGGGACCGGCAAGTCCACCACCGCCGTTCACGTGGCGATCGCGCTCGCCGCGAAGGGCGCCAAGGTCGCCTGTTTCGACCTGGATCACCGGCAGCGGACGATGGGCCGGTATCTCGACAATCGTCAGGCCACGATCCAGCGCACCGGCCGCGAATTGCCGATGCCGCGGTACGAGACACATGACGGCGAAACGGTCGCGCGCTTTTCGGAATCGCTCGAACGCCTGAGCGCCGGCGCCGACTTCCTGGTGATCGACACGCCGGGCCGGGACGATCGCTTCGCGCGCATCGCGGTCACCAATGCCGACACGCTGGTCACGCCGATGAACGACAGCTTCGTCGATTTCGACCTCATCGGCCAGGTCGATCCGGAAACCTATCGGGTCATCCGCCCCAGCTTCTATTCCGAACTGATCTGGGAATCGCGCAAGCGGCGCGCGAAGGCCGATGGCGCGACGATCGACTGGGTCGTGCTGCGCAATCGCATGCAGCACATCGAGGCACGCAACATGAAGCGCGTTTCGCAGGCGATCGACCAGTTGTCGAAGCGGGTCGGCTTCCGGGTGATCTCCGGCCTTTCCGAGCGCGTCATCTATCGCGAGCTGTTCCCGCAGGGGCTGACGATGCTCGACAGCCGCGAGTTCGGCGAAATGGGTCTCGCCCATGTCGCGGCGCGACAGGAACTGCGCGAGATGATGGCGGGGCTGGCGCTGCCCGAGCCCGCGATGCCTCTCTTCGCATGATCTGGAAGCTCGTCGCCGCCCTTGCGGTGGCGTGGCTCGGCTGGCGCCTGTGGCACGGATTCCGTCCCGTTCGAACGGGCAAGCCAGCGCCTCGGCCCGTTGCCGCGCCCGACGCCGCCGAGGCAGAGGCACGGAGCATCCTTGGCCTTGGCCCCGATGCCGACGAGGCGGAGATCCGCGCCGCCCACCGCCGCCTGGTGGCGCAGGTGCATCCGGATCGCGGCGGCTCGGCCGAGGCTGCCCGCCGCATCAACGCGGCGCGAGACACGCTGCTCAAGCGCAGCCGCGGAGCAGCGTCGGAACCGAGTCGCGATTGAACTTTCCGATCGATTCGCGGATTAGGCCCGCACGAGAAACGCCGGGAGGACTCATGACGCACCGCTTCGACCCGACTTCGCTGCGCGAATACGACATTCGCGGGATCGTCGGGAAAACCCTGGGGCCGGACGATGCCCGGGCGATCGGCCGCGGATTCGCGACGCTGCTGCGCCGCGCCGGCGGCCATCGCGTCGCCGTGGGCCGCGACGGCCGCGCCTCGTCGCTGGAACTGGAGGCGGCGCTCGTCGCGGGGCTGACGGCGTCGGGCTGCGACGTGGTGAAGATCGGCCTCGGCCCCACGCCAATGCTCTATTATGCCGAAGCCACGCTAGAAGTGGACGGCGGCATTCAGATAACCGGCAGCCACAATCCCGCCGAGTACAACGGCTTCAAGATGGTGTTCCAGCACCGCTCGTTTTTCGGTTCCGACATTCAGGAGCTCGGCAAGCTGGCGGCGGAAGGCGATTGGGAGGATGGCCAGGGCACGGTGACGGAGGCCGATGTCGTCGACCTCTATGTCGGGCGACTGATGGCGGGCTATGCCGGCGGCGCCTATCGCGTCGGATGGGATACGGGCAATGGCGCCGCCGGCCCGGTGGTCGAAAAGCTGGTGAAGCTGCTCCCCGGTGAGCACCATACGCTCTTCACCGATGTGGACGGCCGTTTCCCCAATCATCATCCCGATCCCACCGAAGAGAAGAACCTCGCCGATCTGAAGGCGCTGGTCGCCGAGAGGCAGCTCGATTTCGGACTGGCGTTCGATGGCGACGGAGACCGGCTCGGCGCGGTCGACGGGCAAGGCCGCGTCGTCTGGGGGGATCAGCTTCTCTCCATTCTGGCCGAACCGGTTCTGCGCGAACAGCCCGGCGCGACGATCATCGCCGATGTGAAGGCCAGCCAGATGCTGTTCGATCGAGTCGCCGAGCTGGGCGGCGAGCCGCTGATGTGGAAGACCGGCCACAGCCTGGTGAAGACGAAGATGAAGGAGACCGGTGCGCCGCTCGCGGGCGAGATGAGCGGCCACATCTTCTTCGCGCACGATTATTACGGCTTCGACGACGCGCAATATGCCGCCGTCCGCCTGATCCGCGCGCTGCACATGATCGGCAGGTCGCTGACCGATCTGAAGAGTGCGATGCCGCAGCTCGTCAACACGCCCGAGATGCGCTTCCAGGTCGACGAGAGCCGCAAGTTCGCGGTCGTCGAGGAAGTGCTCGACCGGCTCGAACAGGAAGGCGCCGACGTCAACCGGACCGACGGCGCCCGCGTCAACACGCCCGACGGCTGGTGGCTGCTCCGCGCTTCGAACACCCAGGATGTGCTCGTCGCCCGCGCCGAGGCGAAGGACCAGGCGGGGCTCGACCGCCTGATGGCGATGATCGACGCGCAGCTCGCGAAGAGCGGTGTCGAACGGGGTCCCCAGGCGGGACATTGAGGCCGACTCGGCCCCTCCTCCTCTCGGGAGGGGCCGGTCGCGACGTCCAAAGGGGCTGGCAATTGCGCGCGCAAAGCGCCACTTGAGAGCCATGGCTTCCCCGGCTTCCTCGCAGATCATTCGCGTCATCGACCTCGAAACCACCGGTTCCTCGCCGCCCGCCCATGCCGTTCTGGAGATCGGCTGGCAGGACGTGATGCTCGGCGAGGACGGGCGATGGGAGCTGCACGGCGACGGCGGAGCGATTCTCGTCAATCCCGGCCGCCCGATCCCGCCGATCACGCAGGCGGTGCATCATATCCTCGAGGAGCAGGTGGCGGACGCCCCCTGGTGGCATGATGTCGCCCGCCAGGTGCTCGATCCCTATCCCAAGCGCCTCGCGCTGGCGGCGCACCGCGCCGACTTCGAGCAGCAATATTGCTCGCCGCGCCTCACCCACGGCGCCGACTGGGTGTGCACCTGGAAATGCGCGATGCGGCTGTGGCCCGATTCGCCAGGCTTCTCGAACCAGATCCTGCGCTACTGGCGCAAGCCCGAGGGATTGGTCCACGAGCGCGGCCTGCCCGTGCACCGCGCCTTTCCCGACGCCTATGTGACGGCGCATCACCTGCGCGACATGCTCAACGAAGCCAGCCTTGCGCAGCTTCTCGAGTGGTCGAACCTTCCGGGCCTGCTGCCCCGCGTTCGCAGTGGGCCGGACCGGGGCAAGGAATGGCAGGAGATCGAGGACGAGGTGCTCGAGAATTTCCTCGGCGATCGCGATCCCGACGTGCGCTACACTGCCGAGCAGGAATTCGAGCGGCGGCGCGGCGGCGGCTATGTCGGCCGCGATCCGGCCGAGCGGCTGCTGCTCTAGGCGCCGGCCGCATTGCGATCGGGTGTGG